>NZ_JAQGLJ010000111.1 GCF_028292945.1 Sphingomonas bacterium
CCCGTTCACGGGGAGGGGGACCGCCCGGTGCAGCCGGGTGGTGGAGGGGAAGGGCCACAAGCCGCACTGCGTCGAGAGCCCCTCCGTCAGCCGCTGACGCGGCTGCCACCTCCCTGTGACCGGGGAGGATCGTCCAGCCGGAACTTCAGCAGCAGCGTCCGCTCCAGCGACGTCTGATTATCGTCGCTCAACAGCCAGATGATCGTCCGCCCGCGCTCGACGCTCGCCGCGACTCCTTCGAAATTGTCGTGGGTCAGCGGGGCAGCAAGCCGCGCGATCACCTGCCCCCGCACCGCCGCACCGGACCGGATCGCATGGGGATCGATCGCCACCAGGATGTTGGCGAAGCGCAGCGGCAAGCCGAACCAGCGATTGAGCACCAGCAATCGTCCGTCCGGCAGTTCGACCGCGTCCGCCGGATCGTAGCCGGCCGGGGGCAGGTAGCGGAACCGGAACGCCGGTTCGGCCTTGACCGTCGGATCGCCCGCCCAGACCAGACCCGCGCGCCACGGCCGCCCCGGGGCCCGCCCTTCCTCGATCGCGACGAAGCTGCCGTCGCGGCGTCTGACCAACGCTTCCGCGCCGCCGTTCGCCCGCCAGCGCCGCATCGCCGCCGGACGTGCTGAGGCCTGAGCGTGCCTCAGCGCCGACGAATAGCGCCAGATCTGATTGGCGCGCTCGAACGCCACCCAGGTCGCGCCGGTACGCGGGTCGATCGCCAGCGCCTCGCTGTCGCGGTCCAGCTTGCGCCACCCGGTCGCCGGTCCGCCCGGCAACGCCGCGAACCGCTGGTCCGACAGCTGTCCGTCCCCGCCCAGCCTGAACGCCACGATATTGCCGCCGTCGCTCAGCATCGTCACCCGGTCGCCGACCACCGCCAGCGCCGAAAAGCCGCCAAACGCGGGATCGGCGCTGGTCAGGTGGACCCCGCCCATGAACGTCAACCGCCCGATCCGGCGTCGCGTCGGATCGTCGGGGTCGAGCGGCACCCGGGTCGCGGTCATCTGCGGGCGTGCGCCGAACAGGTCCAGCCGCGACTCTCCGGACCAGCCGGTCCCCGCCCCGCAGACCGCGACCACGACGAACAAAAGGGTACGGGCGCGCATCGCCGATGGCCGTAGCGCGTCGGCGCGCCGATGCCACTCTCCCTTAACCGGCGATAACGGGGGCATTCAGGGTCGGCTCAATGCGACTCGGCGATAAGTCATTCCAAGGCGACGGCAGTTCCGCCGCCAATCGAGCAACCAGCACGGGAGTGACCGTCATGATCAAGAAGCTCAGCCTGTTCGGTGCGGCCCTGGCGATGACCGCCACCGCAATCGTCCCCGCCACGGCCGCCGACGCGCAGCGCTATCGTCGTGGTTACGAGCAGAACTACCAGCGCGAGTATCGCGGCGACGACGGCTATGCCCGCTCTCGCGCCCGGCAGAAGTGCAAGGACGGCGACGGCGGCACCATCATCGGCGCCATCGCCGGCGGGTTGCTCGGCCGCACCATCGACAACCGCGGCGACCGCCTGCTGGGCACCGTGCTCGGGGCCGGTGCCGGCGCGCTGGCGGGACGGGCGATCGATCGCAGCGATCGGCCGAATTACTGCCGCCGCTGAGGTGACGCCCGGGGCGGCAGCGCCCCGGACCAGCCGCTTTCACAATTTCGCGTAGCGTATCGAGTTCCCCCGCGTAGCGTTTGGGGGCGTGGGGGTCGGCTGTCGTTTGGCGGCCGGCCCCCTAGTTTTTTTGCAGGCTGAAGCGCGGCCACGTCCGCGCTGACGCGCATCGCGCGCAGCCAAGCACGGCCGGCGGGTCGGCTACGCCGGACCCGTTCGACATCAAGGGCGCGGCTTTGCCGCGACCGAACCTTCACTGCTCGCGGGCGCGCCGACGGCAAAGCCGCCGTCGTGACGTCGAACGGGATCGGCCGACCCGCTCGGCCGACCCGCCGGCCGTGCCGGGCGCTGCGCTGCCCGCCTTGCGGGCGCGCACATCGCGGCCGTGCGGCGCTGCCGCCACGCCGCTGCGCCCGTCAGTACATATGCTGCCCGCCATTGATGCTCAGCGTCGATCCGGTCACGAACCCCGCATCCTCCGCCACCAGGAACGCGACCCCGCGTGCGATCTCGTTCGCCTGGCCGAGCCGCCCGACCGGGATGCGCTGCACGATCTTGGCGAGCACGTCGCCCGGCACGGCGGCGACCATGTCGGTGTCGATGTAGCCGGGCGCGATCGCGTTCACGGTGATGCCGAACCGCGCGCCTTCCTGCGCGAGCGCCTTGGTGAAGCCGTGGATGCCCGACTTTGCAGCGGCATAGTTGACCTGCCCGTACTGTCCCGCCTGGCCGTTGACCGAGCCGATGTTGACGATCCGGCCCCAGCCGCGCTCCTTCATGCCCGTGAACACCGCCTTGGCCATGGTGAAGCAGCCGCCGAGGTTGGTGTCGATCACCTCGTTCCAGGACGCCTTGCTCATCTTCATGAGGGTGCCGTCGCGGGTGATGCCGGCATTGTTGACGACGATATCGACCGGCCCCAGCGCGGCCTCGACCGCCGCCACGCCCGCCTGGGTCGCGTCGAAATCGCTCACGTCCCACTGGAAGGCACGGATGCCCGTCCGGCCGGTGAACTCCTCCGCCCGCGCGGTGTTGCCCGCGTAGTTCGCCGCCACGGTGACACCGAGCCCCGTCAGCATCACGCTGATCGCCTCGCCGATCCCGCGCGTGCCACCCGTCACGATCGCTACGCGTGCCATGCCACCTCTCCTTTGTTCGTTGTTACGAGCAGGCTAGGGAGCGTTGCGCCAGCCGGCAAGCTCCCTGGTCAGGATCGTCTTGAGCATCGCCACGCCCGGCGCGCTGTCGTTCAGGCAGGGCAGATAGGCGAAGTCCGTTCCCCCCGCCGCGACGAAGCTCTCGCGCCCGCGAATCGACAGTTCCTCCAGCGTCTCAAGGCAGTCCGCCGAAAAGCCCGGAGCAAAGATCGCCACCCGCTTCTTCCCCTCGCGCGCGAGCCGCACCAGCTCCTCGTCGGTCGCCGGTCCCAGCCACTTGGCCGGCCCGAAGCGGGACTGGAACGCCACGACGAGCTCGCGGCCAAGCGCTTCCGACAGCAGCCGCGCGGTCTTCTGGCAGTGGCAATGATAGGGGTCGCCCAGCTGCAGCGTCCGCTTGGGCATGCCGTGAAAACTCGCAACGATCGCATCGGGCTGGAATGGCAGCGCGGCCAGCCCGCCTTCGATCGTCGTCTTCAGCGCGTCGATATACGCAGGGTCGTCATGGTAAGGCGGCAGCGTCCGGATCGCGGGCTGCCAGCGCATGCCCGCCAGCGCCGCGAACGCCTTGTCGTTGGCGGTTGCGGTCGTCGCCGCGCAATATTGCGGGTACAATGGCGCGAGCAGGATGCGCTCGCACCCCTGATCCTTCAGCGCGTGCAGCCGCTCGGCGATCGCGGGCCGGCCATAGCGCATGGCCCAGTCGACCACGACCTCGCTGCCCCACGCCCCCTGCAGCGCCACCGACTGCGCGCGCGTGATCGCGGCGAGCGGCGAGCCGTCGTCGCGCCAGACCTGCTTGTACGCGTGCGCCGACTTCCGCGGCCGCGTGCGCAGGATCACGCCACGCAGGATCGGTTGCCAGGCGATCGCAGGCAGCTCGACGACGCGCCGGTCCGACAGGAACTCGGCCAGGTAGCGCCGCACGCTGCGGGTGTCGGGGCCATCGGGGGTGCCGAGATTGATGAGCAGCACGCCCAGCTTGCGGGGCGGGATGACGGGGTGATCGGGGGGTGGGGCGTTGCTCCCCTCCCGCGCGCGGGAGGGGCTGGCGGAGGGGATGTCGAGAAGCGGTGACATGCCCTCCCCTAACCCCTCCTGCACGCGGGAGGGGAACAGAATTGCACGCGGCGGCATCCTAAGTCAGCGGCAGCGTCCTAAACCGCCGCCCCGTCGCACTCGCCAGCGCGTTGGCGATCGCCGGCGCGACGGGCGGTACGGCCAGGTCGCCGACCCCGCCGGGCGGCGCGTCGCTGCCGATCAGTTCCACCGTGATGTCGGGCGTGTCGGCGAGGCGCGGCAGGCGGAGGTCGCCGAAATTGGTGACGCTGGCGATGTTGCGGGCATAGCCGGTGGCGGCGCCCGTCGCCTGCGCCAGCCCGAAGATCAGCCCGCCCTCGATCTGCTGGCGCACCAGGTCGGGGTTGATCATCCGCCCGCAATCGACCGCCGCGACGAGCCGCTGGACGCGCACGCTTCCGCTATCGAGCGTCGCTTCCGCCAGTACCGCGACATGGCTGCCGCGAAAGCTGTGGCAGGCGATGCCCTGCCCGCTCCCGGCGGCACCGCCGTCCCAGCCGCCCAGCGAGGCCGCGGTCGACAGGCACCGCGCCGCACGCGCATCGCCGCCCAGCATGCCGATGCGGTAGGAGACCGGCTCCTGGTTGGCGGCGCGCACCACCTCGTCGAGGAAACTTTCGGTGAAGAAGCAGGTCCAGCCATCCGCACCACCGCGCAGGTGCCCGGTCGGCAGGTCGAGCTCGGCCTCATGCCAATCTACCGCCAGCGCCGGCAGCCGATAGGGCGTCGCCGCGCCCGACACGCTGTACGCATCGCCGCTCGCCAGCAGCCCCGCCGCCTTTCCCGTCGCGCCGGGCGCGAGCCGCCGGTGCAGCGCGCGACCGGCCGCGGGCGAGGCGATCTGCGCGCGCCAGGCGGCGATGCCGCCGTTCGCCGCCAGCCGCGCGGTCATCTGCGCCGCCACGGGCGGGCGTACCAAGTTCTGCCGACACGCCTCGCCGCGCGACCAGACCACGCTGACCGGCCGCCGTAGCCTGACGGCGAGCAGCGCCGCCTGCTGCGCGACGCGCGTGTCGAGCCCCTCGCCAAACGAGCCGCCGAGCATCAGCGGGTGCACCGTCACCGCGCTCTCCGCGACGCCCGCCGCGCGCGCTGCCGCTGCTCGCGCCAGGCCGGGTGCCTGCGTCGCCAGCCACAATTCCAACCGCCCGTCACGAAAGGCGGCGGTGGCGCTCGGCGTCTCGATCGCGGCATGCAGGCCCGGACGCACGTCGTAGCGCGCGCTCACCAGCCCGGCACCGGCAAGCAGCGGATCGGGGTCGCCGACCGAGGCCATCCGCGTGCCCGGTCGCTTCAGCGCGGCATCCAGCGCGCGTGCGATGCGGGCGTCGTCCACCACCCCCCCGCTCGTCTCGAACCGTGGCCGCATCGCGTCGAGCGCGCGCTCCGCCGCATAGCCTGTCGTGGCGGCGGCGGCGACCCAGCCCTCCGTCTCGATCACCGCGACCACGCCCGCCACGCGGTCCGCCGCCGCGCGATCGACGCGGATCAGCCGGCTCGCGCCCGTCGGACCCTGGCGGACGGCGGCGTGGATCATGTCGGGCAGGCGGATGTCGGCCGCGAAGTTGGCCGAGCCGTCGACCTTCGCCGGCGCGTCGAGCCGCGGCAGCGACTTGCCTGTCAGCCGCCCCGCGCCACTGCTGCCGAGCGGTAGCGGGTCGGGCAGCGTCTCGCCCGCCGCGTCCGCCGCCAGCACCGCAAAGCGCAGCCGCTGCTTGCCAAGCGTGACGAAGCCATCGGCGACGTTGCACTCCTCCCAGTTCGCGCCCCATCGCCGCGCCGCCGCCTTGAGCAGCAGGCACCGCGCCGCCGCGCCCGCGCGTCGACATTCGCCCTCCCACTGCCGCACCGACGACGAGCCGCCGGTCAGCATCGGTGCGTCGACCAGACGCCCCGGCGGCATCCCGGTCAGCTCCGCCAGCGCGAGCGGGTTGGCATAGAGCGGGTTGACCGGCGCCGCCTCCACGCCGACCGTGCGCCAGTCCGCGCCGAGTTCGTCGGCGACGATCTGCGGCAAGACGGTGTACACCCCCTGGCCGTGCTCGACCTGCGGTACGGCGACGACGACATGCCCGTCCGCGCCGATCTTCAGCCACGCGCCGAACACCGTCTCACCGGGGCTGGAGGTGAGGTTCGTCGGATATTCGCGCGGCCACACCGCCCAGCCGACGAGGAGGCCGACCCCGGCGCCGCCACCGATCAGGAGTTGCCGCCGGGAGATCATGGGGAGGCGTTAGCGGGGGCCGAGGCGGGCGTCACCTCCTCGCCTCTCCCGCAAGCGGGAGAGGGAGATCAGGCCCGTTCCAACGCCCACTTGGCGCGATACGCGTTGCGCAGCCCGACCTTGTCGATCTTCTCCGTCCCCAGCCGGGGGAGTGCATCCGCCGACAGCCAGATCCGCGCCGGCACCTTGAACGCGGCGATGTGCTCGCCGAGGAACCCCTGCAGCGCGGCTTCGTCCATCGACGCACCCTCCGCCAGGTGCACCACGGCACCCGGCACTTCGCCCATCCGCTCGTCGGCCAGTCCGAACACCGCCGCTTCGGCCACCGCCGGATGCTCGTACAGCGCCGCCTCGACCTCCTGGCAGCTGATGTTCTCGCCGCCGCGGATGATGATGTCCTTCTTGCGGTCGACGATGAACAGATAGCCGTCCTCGTCGAGATAGCCGATGTCGCCGGTCAGGAAGTATCCGTCGGCGGTGAACGCCGCCGCCGTCGCCTCGGGATTGCCCCAATATTCGGTGAAGTTGCACGCGGTGCGGATGCCGATCTCGCCGCGTTCGCCCTGCGCCAGCGCGCGACCGGCGTCGTCCAGGATCGCCAGGTCGACCAGCGGCCGGCTCGGCAGCCCGGCGGAGTTCGGCTTGGCGAGGTAATTGTCGCGCCAATTGCCCGTGCCCACGCCGTTGGTCTCGGTCAGGCCATAGCCGATCAGCGGCGCGCCCTCGCCCTTGGGCCCGCCCATCTCCTCCTTCAGCCGCTTGACGTGCTCGACCGGCCGCGGCGCGCCGCCGGCCGCGAAGTCCGTGACCGTCGACAGATCGTATTCGGCCCGTCGGGGATGGTTGAGGATCTCGAAGCTCATCAACGGCACGCCGACAAAATAGCTGACGCCCTCCTGCTGGATCAGCCGCATCGCCTCCTCCGCGTCCCATCTGGGCATCAGCACCAGCTTGCGTCCTATCGCGAAGCTCTGCAGGAACACGGGCACCTCGGCGGTGACGTGGAACAGCGGCACGTTGAGCAGCGTCGAGGGCTGGCCCTGCGGCGGATTGCCGTCCTGCGTCGCCAGCCCCATCATCATCAAGGCCTGCGCGAGATAGTTGAACACCCCCTGCAGCACCGCGCCATGCGTCGAGATCGCGCCCTTCGACTGGCCGGTCGAGCCGCTGGTGAACAGGATCGTCGCCCAGTCGTCGGGCCCAAGCTCCGGCAGATCCCCAACGTCTTCAAGCAGCGGCGCCAGCGCCTCTTCCAGCGCCAGCGTGTCGTCCAGTTCGATCAGCGTCGGCAGCCCGGCGACCGCGCGCAGTCGCTTGCAGCGGGGGCCGTCCGCAACGATCAGCGAGCATTCGACGTCGTGGACCGCCACGCTCATCTCCTCGCTCTGCCACCAGCCGTTGAGCAATGTGGCCACGCCACCCGCGATCAGCACGCCCATATAGGTGGCGATCCAGCTGGGCGAGTTGCGCATCGCGATGCCGACCCGGTCGCCCTTGCGCACCCCGCGCGCGATCAGCCCGCGCGCGACCCGCTGCGCCAGCGCATGCACCTCGGCATAGGTCAGCCGCTCCTCGCCAGCGACCAGGAAGGTCGCCGCGCCATGCTCGTGCGCGTAGTGCGCCATGTAGTGCGCCAGGCTGGGCGGCGCGGCGGTGATGACGGGCAGATCGACGCCCCAGCGCGACGGCTTCGATCCGACCGGCAGCATGCCGGCGGGCGCGGTGAGCGCGGCCATCGTCGCGTTCATCCGCTGGTCCAGCTGGCTCGGCATGGCTCTCTCCGCTTCCGTTTGGTTCTTTGGCCCTTTATGCAGGCGCGAATGCCGGGGGAAAAGCCTTGATCCTGTTTAGTTTGGCTCAGGCCGTTACCGCGGTCGGCGACCCCACCGGCCACGTCCGCTTCAGCGAACTGGGCCTCGACCCGAACGTCTTCTCGATCGGCTGGTTCACGCTGCGCTGGTACAGCCTGGCCTATATCGCCGGCATCGTCATCGGCTGGTGGTATCTGCTCAAGCTGATCGCGCAGCCGGGCGCGCCGATGGCGCGGCGGCATGCCGACGATCTGGTGTTTTATGCGACGCTGGGCATCATCCTGGGCGGACGGCTCGGCTACATCCTGTTCTACGCGCCGGAGATGATCGCGTCGCCGCTGCGCATTTTGCGGCTGTGGGACGGGGGCATGTCGTTCCATGGCGGCGTGATCGGCACCTCGCTCGGCCTCATCCTGTTCGCGCGCAAGCATGGGCTAAACTGGCTGCGCATCCATGATTACGTCGCCTGCGTCGTTCCGTTCGGGCTGTTTTTCGGCCGGCTCGCGAATTTCGTGAACGGCGAATTGTGGGGCAAGCCGACCGACGTCGCCTGGGGCATCGTCTTCGACCGCACCGTGTCGTCGGGGCTGGAGCCGTCGCGCCATCCATCGCAGCTGTACGAGGCGGGGCTGGAGGGCGTGGCGCTGTTCGCGCTGCTCTGGTGGGCGTTCCGGCGGACGCAGGCGCGCTACGAGCCGGGCAAGCTCGTCGGGCTGTTCATCCTCGGCTACGGCCTGGCGCGCTTTCTCGTCGAATTCTTCCGCGAACCCGACGGGCAGGAATGGACGCAGCGCGTCGCCGCGACGGGGCTGCACATGGGTCAATGGCTTTGCGTGCCGATGATCGTTGGCGGCGTGTACCTGATCGTGACCGCGCCGAGGCGGCGGACACGGGTGGAGCCGATCGCGGGCAGTGCGAGTGTGGCCTGAAATCCTTCCCGGGACCGGGAGGGGGACCGCTCGCGTCGCGAGTGGTGGAGGGGGCGGGCCAGGGGCAGTACGCTTGGTCGAGAGCCCCCTCCGTCAGCCGCTGACGCGACTGCCACCTCCCCGTCCCGGGGAGGATTGAGTGTCGTCCCCCCTCCTCCCCGAGCGCCTTGCCCGCGCGATCGCGCTTGCCGGGCCGATGTCGTTGTCGCAATTCATGGGCGCGGCGAACGCTCATTATTACGCCACGCGCGATCCGCTGGGCGCGGGTGGCGATTTCACCACCGCGCCAGAGATCAGCCAGATGTTCGGCGAGCTGGTCGGGCTGTGGGGCGCGGACCTGTGGGATCGCGCCGGCCGACCGGATGTCGCGTGGGTGGAGCTTGGCCCCGGCCGTGGCACGCTCGCCGCCGACGCGTCGCGCGCGATGGCGAAGGCGGGCCTCACCCCCTCCATCCACCTTGTCGAGACCTCTCCGACCTTGCGCACCGCGCAGGCCGAACGCGTCGCGGGCGCGACATGGCATGACGCGGTCGACACGCTCCCCGCCGACCGCCCGCTGATCGTCGTCGCCAACGAGTTCTTCGACGCGCTGCCGATCCGCCAGCTTCTGCGCGGCGCGGACAGCTGGCGCGAGCGGCTGGTCGCCTGCCAGGACCTGCTGTTCCTGCCGATTGCCGGCCCCCCGGTGCCCGATGCGGTAATCCCGGCGCCGCTGCGCGATGCACCGCCCGGCAGCGTGCTGGAGATCTCGCCCGCGAGCGTGGCCGTCATCCGTCAGCTCGCCCGCCGGCTCGCCGCGCAGGGCGGCGCGCTGCTGGTGATCGACTATGGTCATGAAGGCCCGGCGCTCGGCGATACCTTTCAGGCGGTTCGCGGCCACGCCCCCGCCAACCCGTACGACGCACCCGGCGAGCAGGACCTGACCGCGCATGTCGACTTCACCACGCTCGCGGCTGCGGCGCAGACCGAAGGGGCGGTCGCGTGGGGGCCGGTCGAGCAGGGCGAGTGGCTGATCCGGCTCGGCATCGACGCGCGCGCCGCCGCGCTCGCCCGCACTACACCGGAGCGCGGGGACGCGATCGCCGCCGACCGCGTGCGGCTGGTCAACGACATGGGCGCGCTGTTCAAGGTGCTCGGCGTCACTGCGCCAGGCTGGCCGCGACCGGCCGGTTTTTGACGACGTCCGTCACCCTGAACTTGTTTCAGGGTCCATGCGCGACAGCCCGACAAAGAGCCGACCGCCAATGACGCAATCGTCACGCGTGGATGCTGAAACAAGTTCAGGGTGACGTTAGGAGCTGATTGATGAGCACCACTTATCGCGACGCGACGCCTGCCGACGGTTCCAATCTGGACGCGATGGCACGCGCGATCTGGCTTGAGACGTTCGCCGGCTCCGCGCCCGACAGCGACCTGCAAGCGTATGTCGCGGGGGCGTATGGCCCGGACGGCAAGCTGCTGCGCGACCTCGCCGATCCCGCGAACCGCTTTCGCCTCGCGGTCGATGGTGACCGCATTCTCGGCTATGCGAAGCTGGTCCAGCCGTTCCTCGACCCTTCCCTGGTCGACGCGGGCGCGCTTCAGCTAAGTCAGCTCTACGTCGTCGCCGACCGTCACGGCGACGGCATCGGTCCTGCGCTGCTGGACTGGACGATCGCTACCGCGCGGGCGGAAAGCGCGCCCGCGCTTTTCCTCACCGTCTGGGAGGACAATGCCCGCGCGTTGCGGTTCTATCAGCGGCGCGGTTTCGTGCATGTCGGCGACTACGCCTTCCAGACCGGCACGCAGGTCGATCGCGACCTGATCATGCGGCTGGCGCTGTGAGCATCGACGCTATCCTGGCCAGCGCGCTCGCTGTCCCCCATGCGTTCTTCAGCCGGGGCGGCGGCGTGTCTACCGGCCTCGTCGCCGGGCTCAACTGTGGCTTCGGCTCGGCCGACGACCCGGCGGCAGTAGCGGAGAACCGCCGTCGCGCGGCCGACGCGGTGCTGCCCGGCGCGGCGCTGGTGGGGATGTATCAGATCCACGGTCACGCCGTGGCGACCGTCGCGCAACCCTGGCGCGACGCCGACCGGCCGCACGCGGATGCGCTCGTCACCGACCGGCCGGGCGTGCTGCTCGCCATCCTCACCGCCGACTGCGCGCCCGTGCTGTTCGCAGACGCGCAGGCCGGCGTGGTCGGCGCGGCGCACGCCGGGTGGAAGGGCGCGCTCGCCGGCGTCACCGATGCGACGCTCGCCGCGATGGAGGCGCTCGGCGCGGACCGCTCGCGGATCGCCGCCGCGATCGGCCCCTGCATCGCGCGCGCCAGCTACGAGGTGGACGATGGCTTCGCGCGCCGCTTCGAGGAGGCGGACCCGGCGAACGAACGCTTCTTCTCGGCCGGTCAGCCGGGCCATCATCGATTCGATCTGGAAGCCTATGTCGCCCACCGCCTCGCCGCTGCCGGCATCACTCGCGTCGAGGCGCTGGGCCTCGACACCTATGCGCACGCGGACCGCTTCTACAGCTTCCGCCGCGCCACCCACCGCCGCGAGCCGGATTATGGTCGCCAGATCAGCCTGATCGGTCTCGCCTCGGGCGGCAGCGACGCGTAATGTCGCGCCAAGGAGAGCGTCCATGCCCAGTTCACCCGATCAGACCGAAGCCGACATGAGCGCCGTCGCCGCGCCACGCGGCAAGCCCAAGCCCGAGGTCAGCGAGATCGGCGGCCGCAAGCTCAAGCCGTCGACGCTGATGATGGGCCACGGCTATGACCCCGCGCTGTCGGAAGGATCGCTGAAACCGCCGATCTTCCTGACTTCCACCTTCGTCTTCCCCAACGCCGCTGCCGGCAAGCGTCATTTCGAGGGTGTCACCGGCAAGCGGCCGGGCGGCGCCGAGGGGCTGGTCTATTCGCGCTTCAACGGCCCCAATCAGGAGATCCTGGAGGATCGCCTCGCCGTCTGGGAGGAGGCGGAGGACGCGCTCGCCTTCTCGTCCGGCATGTCGGCGATCGCCACCTTGTTCCTGTCGATGGTCAAGCCCGGTGACACGATCGTGCATAGCGGCCCGCTCTATGCCGCCACCGAGACGCTGATCGCGCGCGTGCTGGGGCGGTTCGGCGTCCACTGGCTAGACTTCCCCGCCGGTGCGACGCGCGAGGAGATCGACGCGGTGCTGGCCAAGGCAGCGACCGGCCGCGTGGCGCTGATCTATCTGGAGTCGCCCGCCAATCCCACCAACGTGCTGGTCGATGTCGAGGCGGTCGCCGCGTCGCGCGACGCGATCTGGACGGGCCAGAATCACGCTGGCGACAAGCCGCCGATCGCGATCGACAACACGTTCCTGGGGCCGTTGTGGCATCAGCCGCTGAAGCACGGCGCCGATCTCGTCATCTACTCCCTGACCAAATATGCCGGCGGTCATTCGGATCTGGTCGCGGGCGGGCTGCTGGGGTCGAAGGAACAGATCAACATCGTCCGGTCGATGCGCAATACGATCGGCACGATCACCGATCCCAACACCGCCTGGATGCTGCTGCGGTCGCTGGAGACGCTGGAACTGCGCATGAGCCGCGCGGGCGAGAACGCGGCCAAGGTCTGCGCCTGGCTGCGCGATCATCCCAAGGTCGAGCGCGTCGGCTACCTCGGCTTCCTCGAGACGACCGCGGGCGACGAGCGCCAGGCCGACATCTACCGCCGCCACTGCACCGGCGGCGGTTCGACCTTCTCACTTTACCTCAAGGGCGGCGAGCGCGAGGCGTTCGCCTTCCTCGACGCGCTCAAGATCGCCAAGCTCGCGGTATCGCTCGGCGGCACGGAGACGCTGGCGTCGCACCCGGCCGGGATGACGCACCTGTCGGTCCCCGACGCGCGCAAGCAGGCGCTGGGGATCACCGACAACCTCGTCCGCATCTCGATCGGCGTGGAGGACGCCGACGACCTGATCGCCGACATGGAGCAGGCGCTGGAGGCCATCTAGGCTGCTTCCGCCTTCTGCCCCTCCCCCCCAGGACGTCGGGGTCCAGTCCGCGGCACCGCCGACTGGGCCCCGGCTTCCGCCGGGGAGGCGACCACAAGATGGGCTTGCGCTTGAGGCATGCCGCATTGAGGATCAGCCGATGACCGACCTCGCCACCTTCATCACCGGCCTGCCCAAGGCCGAACTGCACCTCCATATCGAGGGCAGCCTCGAACCCGAGCTTATGGTCGCGCTGGCGGAGCGCAACAGCATCGCCATCCCCTTCGCCAGCGTCGAGGAGGTGCGCGCCGCGTACAGCTTTTCCAACCTCCAGGACTTTCTCGACATCTATTATCAGGGGGCGGCGGTCCTCATCACCGCACGGGATTTCCACGACCTCGCCGCCGCCTATTTCGATCGCATCGCGGCGGACGGCGTCGTCCACGCGGAGATCATGTTCGATCCCCAGACCCACACCGATCGCGGCATCGCCTTCGACACGGTGATGGAGGGGCTGCTCGCCGCAATCGACGAGGCGGAAGCGAAGCACGGCATCACCGCGCGGCTGATCTGCTCGTTCCTGCGCCATCTGTCCGAGGAGGCGGCGTTTGCGACGCTCGACCAGGCGACGCCGTGGAAAGACCGGATCGAAGCGGTCGGGCTAGACTCGTCGGAGGTCGGCCATCCGCCGTCGAAGTTCGCCCGGGTCTTCGCCGAGGCCCGCGCGCGCGGTTTCCGGCTGTGCGCGCATGCCGGCGAGGAAGGCCCGCCCGCCTATGTCGCCGAGGCGCTCGACCTGCTCGGCGTCGACCGGCTCGATCACGGCAACCGCTGTCTGGAGGACGCCGCCCTCACCGCGCGCCTCGCGCGCAGCGGCATGACGCTGACCGTGTGCCCCTTGTCCAACGTGGCGTTGCGCAACGTTGCCGACATTGCCGATCACCCGATCGACCGCATGCTGGCGGCGGGGCTGCACGCCACCGTCAACTCCGACGATCCAGCCTATTTCGGCGGCTATGTCGGCGCGAACTACCTTGCGGTGGCCGAGGCACGAGGGCTGAGCCGCGCCGACCTGGTCCGCCTCGCGCGCAACAGCTTTCTCGGCTCGTTCCTGCCCGACGCCGACGTGGCGCGGCACCTGGCGGCGCTCGACGCCTATGCGGCGGCTGCCTGATGCCGGTCTTCACCCCTGTAAGCCACGAACAGGTCGTCGCCGATGTGCTCGCCATCGCCGCCGCGATTGCCGCCGACGACTGGCGCCCCACCTGCCTGATCGGAGTCGGGCGCGGCGGGCTGGTGCCGGCGGTGTACCTCAGCCACGCCAGCGGCCTGCCGACGCTCAGCTGCGACCTGTCGAGCAACGTCGCGGATTTCGCCGACGATGTGCTCGTCCGTCTCGCCGGGCGCACGCATAGCGGCGAACGCTTGCTGTTCGTCGACGACATCAACGATTCGGGCCGCACCATCGGCCTGCTTCGCGCGACGCTCGCCCGCGCAGGCGCGGCCGAAGGCGCAGTCCGGTTCGCGACGCTGCTCGACAACATCGCGTCGGCGCAACGCGTCGATTATCGCGCGCGAACGCTGGATAGGACGGTCAACAAGGACTGGTTCGTGTTTCCGTGGGAGGCGCTTGCCGCCCCGGACACCCTCGCCGTCGACGCCGCCGCCGTGCCGGAACGGATTCGCTGACGGCCCGGCGCGGCAAAGCCGCATCGTCGACCGGGATCGGCCCAAGGAAGATTTGGGCCGACCCGGCGGGGCACCCCGCAAAGTAATACTTCGCGCGGACCCCTCGGCCGGGCTTGCGCGAGTCAGCCGGACGTGGCCGGCCTGCCGCGCTGCGCCCTACCCGTCCCCCACCCGCTCGATATCGGCTCCCACTGCCGACAGCTTCTCCTCCAGCCGCTCGTAGCCCCGGTCGAGGTGGTACACTCGGCTGACCTGCGTCTCGCCCTCCGCCGCCAGCCCGGCGAGGATCAGGCTCATCGACGCGCGCAGGTCGGTCGCCATCACCTGCGCGCCGACCAGTGACGCGCCGCCCTGCACGATTGCGGTGCGCCCGCTGACCTGCACCTGTGCGCCCATCCGCGCCAGTTCGGGGACGTGCATGTAGCGGTTCTCGAAGATCGTCTCGGTCAGCACGCTCGCACCGTCGGCCATCAGCAGCATCGCCATGAACTGCGCCTGCATGTCGGTGGCAAAGCCCGGATAGGGGGCGGTCGAGAGCGTGATCGGCCGCAGCCGCCCGTCGGCGCGCACGCGCACGCCGTTGGGCAGCTCGGTCACCTCGACGCCCGCCTCCACCAGCGCGTCCAGCGTCGCACGCATGTCGCTCGCCTTCGCGCCCGCCAGCTCCAGCTCGCCGCCGGTAATCGCGGCGGCACAGGCATAGGAGCCCGCCTCGATCCGGTCGGGCATGACGGCATAGGTGGCGCCGTGCAGCCGGTCGCGCCCCTCGATCGTCAAGGTGTTGGTGCCGATGCCGTCGATGCTCGCGCCCATCGCGACCAGCAATCGGCACAGATCGACGATCTCCGGCTCGCGCGCCGCGTTCTCGATCAGCGAGGTGCCGCGAGCAGTTGCCGCCGCCATGACGACATTCTCGGTTGCGCCCACCGACACGACCGGGAAGCGATAGCGCCCGCCCGACAGCCGACCGCCCGGCGCGGTCGCGCGGACATAGCCGGCGGCGGTCTCCAGCTCCGCGCCGATCGCCTCCAGCGCCTTCAGGTGCAGGTCGATGGGACGGTTCCCGATCGCGCACCCGCCCGGCAACGAGACGAGCGCCTCGCCGCCCCGGCCGAGCAACGGACCCAGCACCAGGATCGACGCGCGCATCTTGCGGACGATGTCGTACGGCGCTTCGGACGAGGTCAGCTTGCCGGCGCGGATCGTCATCACCCGCCCGAACTCCTCCGGGCGCGATCCCTCGATCTTGGTCGACGCGCCGAGCTGATTGAGCAGGTGCCCGAAGCTGTCGACATCGGCCAGCCGCGGCAGGTTTCGCAACGTCAGCGGCTCGTCGGTCAGCAACGCGCACGGCATCAGCGTCAACGCCGAATTCTTCGCGCCGGAAATGGGCAGGCGGCCGGCCAGACGCTTGCCGCCGCGGATGATGATACGGTCCATGTCGCGCGCTTATCGCGCGCGGCACGCGGCGGGAAGAGTGCGGTCTGTTGACCGTGTGCATCCCGCAGCGCAGCATTGCGGCCATGGACACTCTGCCACCCGTCGCCAACAACCCCGATGTACGGTTTCTCGGCGCCATACTGGGCGAGGTCATCCGCGGTTTTGCGGGTGAGGAGACGTTCCAGACGATCGAGGCCATTCGCCGCGCGTCGGTCGAACGCCATCGGCAGGCCGGCGACGAGCACCTCGACCTCTCCCATCTCGATCTCGACACGGCGCTGGAGGTGGTGCGGGGATTCATGCTGTTCTCCATGCTCGCCAACCTGGCCGAGGATCGGCAGGGAGTGGTCGCGGAAGAGGGCGCGGACCTCGCCGCCGCGCTGGCGAAGCTGCGCGCCGATGGTGTGGAGTCCGATCGCGTCCGCGACCTGCTCGCCCGCGCGCTGGTCGCGCCGGTGCTGACCGCGCATCCCACCGAAGTGCGGCGCAAGAGCATGATCGACCATCGCAACCGTGTCGCGGCGTTGATGACGATGAAGGATGCGGGCGAAGCGGAAACGCCCGACGGCGATCTCGTCGACGACGCGATCCGTCGCCAGATCGCGCTGCTGTGGCAGACCCGCGCGCTGCGCCGCGAGCGGCTGTACGTCACCGACGAGGTGGAGATCGCGCTGTCCTATCTGCGCGACGTGTTCCTGCCCGCGCTGCCCGCCCTGTATGCGCGCTGGGACCGGGCGCTGGAGGGCAGGACGCCCTCCTTTCTCAAGCCGGGCAGCTGGATCGGCGGCGATCGCGACGGCAACCCCTTCGTCACTGCGGACTCGCTCGCCACCGCGCTTGCGCGAGCGGCGGAAGCGGTGCTGGGCCACTACCTCGACGCGGTCCATGCGCTCGGCGCGGAGCTGTCGATCTCCAGCACGCAGACGTCGGTCGACGATGCCGTCGTCGCACTGGCCGAACGCAGCGGCGACGCGGCCACGAGCCGGCAGGACGAACCCTATCGCCGTGCGCTGTCGGGCATCTACGCCCGACTCGCCGCCACCCACCTCGCGCTGACCGGCAAGCCCGCGCCACGACCGGGCGCGCTGTCCGGCGAGGCTTACCCGCATCCCCACGCGCTGCGCGCCGATCTGGTCGCGATCTCCCGCGCGTTGACGGCCTCGGGAGGTGGCGCGCTGGCGAGCGGCGGCGCGCTCGGGCGGCTGATCCGCGCGGTCGACCTCTTCGGCTTCCACCTCGCCACGCTCGATCTGCGCCAGAACTCTGCGGTGCACGAACGCGTCGTCGCAGAGCTGCTGGCGGTCGCCGGCGTCGAAGCCGACTACGCCGCGCTCGACGAGGACGCGCGCGTCGCGTTGCTGCGCCGCGAACTGGCCGGGCCGCGGCCGCTGGCGAGTCCGTTCGCGGGCTATACGGAGGAGACGCAGGGCGAACTCGCCACCGTCCGCGCCGCCGCTGCAGCGCACAGCCGGTACGGCCCGGCGTGCATCACGCAGTATATCGTCTCGATGGGCAAGTCGGTCAGCGATCTGCTCGAGGTCAACCTGCTGCTCAAGGAGGCGGGGCTCTACCGACCCGGCGCGGAGCCGACGGCGGCGATCATGGCGGTGCCGCTGTTCGAGACGATCGAGGATCTCGAAGCCGCGCCCGGCATCATGGCCGCGTGGTTCGCGCTGCCCGAGGTCGCCGTCGTGGCGCGCGGGCGCGGTCATCAGGAGGTGATGATCGGCTATTCGGATTCGAACAAGGACGGCGGCTATCTGACCTCCACCTGGAGCCTCAGTCAGGCATCCGCCGCGCTGCGCCCGGTGTTCGACGCGGCCGGCGTGGGGTTGCAGCTGTTCCACGGTCGCGGTGGCGCGGTGGGGCGCGGCGGCGGCTCGTCGTTCGCCGCCATTCGCGCGCAGCCGCCGGGCACGGTCGAGGGCCGCATCCGCATCACCGAACAGGGCGAGGTGATCGCGGGCAAATACGGCACGCCCGCCAGCGCGGTCGCCAATCTGGAGGCGATGGCGTCGGCGACGCTGCTCGCTACGCTGGAGCCGCCGCGGCTGTCGATTGCGGAGAACGCCACCTTCGCCGCCGCGATGGATCGGCTCTCGGCCGGCGCTTTCCGTGCCTATCGCGCCCTGGTCTATGAGACGGAGGGTTTCCGCACCTTTTTTCGCCAGATGACGCCGATCGCGGAGATCGCGAACCTCAACATCGGCTCGCGCCCGCCGAGCCGCACCAGGTCGGACCGGATCGAGGATCTGCGCGCGATTCCCTGGGTGTTCAGCTGGGCGCAGGCGCGCGTCATGCTGCCCGGCTGGTACGGCGTCGGTCAGGCGCTCGCCGGGTTCGAGGACCCGGCGCTGCTGGCGGACATGGCGGCGGGGTGGCCGTTGTTCGCGTCGACGCTGGCCAATATGGAGATGGTGCTCGCCAAGTCCGACATGGCTCTGGCGGCGCAGTATGCCGAGCTGGTGGATGACGAGCTGCGCCCGATCTTCGCCACCATCCGCGCCGGCTGGGACCAGGCGCATGACGGGCTGCTCGCCGCCACCGGCCAGTCGCGGTTGCTGGAGAAGAGCCCGCGCCTCGACGCCTCGATCCGGCTGCGGCTGCCTTATGTGGAGCCGCTAAACCTGCTTCAGGTCGAGCTGATGAAGCGCCACCGCGCGGGCGAGGACGATCCGCGTATCGCCGAGGGCATCCTGCTGTCGATAAACGCGATCGCCACCGCGCTGCGCAACTCGGGCTAGGCCGCCCTGGCGCGGGCGATCGGCACGTCGTCATTGTCGCCGCGCAGCGCCGGCACCGTATCGGCCACGACGGCAGGGGCGTGCAACGGCGAGGCCCAGCGGAACGCGGCGAGCAGCACGCCCAGCGTCAGATAGGTCGCGATCATTGCCGTCGGGCTCCAGAACAGGCCCAGCGCCAGCGCGGTGCGCAGCCAGTTGGCATGGATGCCCAGCTCTTCGCCAAGGCCGTGGCAGACGCCGAGCATCGTGTCGGAACGGGCCCAAATCGGGGTGGCGGCGTCGCTCATGGTCGCATTCTCCGGCGTGGCGGGCGGTGTCGCCTGCTTCGTCAGAATGCTTTGCAGATGATGTGCCAAATGGCTGGTCCGTGTCATTCCAGTCACTTAGCGTTAGGATGCTTGCCCAGGGATGAATTACGCTGGTGAATCTCGCCAGACTTTGGCGCGTGATCAGGCCAGGAATGGCGCGGCGAACTCCGGGCGGATACGGAGCAGGCGACCCGTGGCGCGGTCGAGCAGCGCCCAGGTCGATCGTCCTTCCACCCGCACGCGGCCGTCGGCGCCCGTGAACCGGAACAAGCGGTCGAAGCGCGCGCCCTTGGGGGCATCGGCGACCCACGTCTCGCCGGTCACGCTCTCTCCCACCGCGACGTTGCCGCGATAGTCGATCTCGTGGCGCGTCACGACCCAGACGTGCGCCGCCTGATGGTCGTCGGGCGCAACCGCCTTCCAATGGTCGACGCTGAGTTCCTGCACCCAGCGGACCCAGACGGCATTGTTGACATGGCCGAGTTCGTCGATGTCGGTGGGTAGCGCGGTGAAGGCGCGGGTGAAGGGTGGCGTCATCTCTGCTCCCCGCCACCCTGAACCTGTTTCAGGGTCCATGCGACGACCCCGACACGGCTACTGCCGGCGAGGGTCGCGCGTGGACCCTGAAACGAGTTCAGCATGACTGTGGTTCGATCCCCAGCTGCCACAGCACGAAGGCGTGTTCCTCCGCCGTCTCGCGGAGCGAGTCGAACCTGCCCGACTTGCCGCCATGCCCCGCGCCCATGTTGGTCTTGAGCAGCAGGACGTTGTCGTCGGTCTTGGTGGCGCGCAGCTTGGCGGCCCATTTCGCCGGCTCCCAGTACGTCACGCGGGGGTCGTTGAGGCCGCCGGAGATGAACAGCGGCGGGTATCCTTGCGCGGACACGTTCTGATACGGGTCGTAGCCGCGGATCAGGTCGAAGGCGGCGGGGTCCTCGATCGGGTTGCCCCATTCGGGCCATTCGCCCGGCGTCAGCGGCAGGTCGGCGTCGAGCATGGTGTTGAGCACGTCGACGAACGGCACTTCGGCGACGATGCCGGCGAACAGGTCGCCGGCGCGGTTGGCGACCGCGCCCATCAGCATGCCGCCGGCGCTGCCGCCGTGGCCGACGATGCGCTGCTCGCTGGAATAGTTTTCCGCGATCAGCGCGCGCGCGCTCGCTGCGAAGTCATCGAAGCTGTTGGTCTTCTTGTCGCGCTTGCCGTCGAGATACCAGCCCCAGCCTTTGTCGGCGCCGCCGCGGATATGCGCGATCGCATAGACGAAGCCGCGATCCACCAGCGAGAGCCGGTTGGCGGAGAACGACGCCGGCATGGCCATGCCGTAGCTGCCATAGCCATAGAGCAGCAGCGGGGCCGCGCCGTCGCGCTTGAGATCCTTGTGGTGCAGGATCGACACCGGCACGTCGGCGCCGTCCTCGGCCTTCGCCATGATGCGCGTGGTGACGTAATCCGCCGGGTTGTGGCCGCTGGGAATTTCTTGCTGTTTGCGCAAAACGCGCTCGCGCGTCGCCATGTCGTAGTCGTACACTTCCGAGGGCGTCGTCATCGACGAATAGGAAAACCGCAGATTGGTGGTGTCGAACTCGTAACCGCCCATCGCATCCAGCGAATAGGCCGCCTCGTCGAACGCGATGGCGTGTTCTTCGGAGGTCGTGAGATCGCGGATGATGATCGCCGGCAGCGCGTTGGCGCGCTCGACGCGCACCAGATGACCGGCCGTCAGATCGATATCGATCAAATAGACGCCTTCGCGGTGCGCAATGAGATCGCGCCAGTTGTCGCGTGACGGCGTCGCCAGCGGCGCGGTGACGACCTTGAAATCGATCGCGCCGTCGGCATTGGTAAGAATGAACAGTTCGTCGCCGCGATCGGCCAGCGAATATTGCACGCCCTCTTGGCGCGCGGCGACCAGACGTGGCGGAGCATCCGGATTAGCGAGATCGAGCAAACGCTGCTCCGAGGTCTCGTGGTCGCCGCCGGCGATCACGCCGAAGCGGCCG
>NZ_JAQGLJ010000117.1 GCF_028292945.1 Sphingomonas bacterium
CCGTCCACCGTCGCGGTCAGCGGCTTGGTCAATCCACCCATCGTCGCGACCAGCCCGCCGACCGGCGCGGCCAGCTTCAGGTCCACCTCCAGCTTGTCGTCATCGGGCACTGCGTCCAGCTTCAGCCGCAGCCGGTCGCCCCCCGCCACGCCTGCCGCCCGCAACGCCACTGCATCGGCGGTGATCTGCGCGCGGCGGTCCGCGATGTGCGCCGTGCCGTCGATCTGCAGCACATGCTGCTGCCCCGTCACAAGCGGCGCAATCACCAGCCGCGCGATGCGCAGCCGGTCGACGTCGATGTCCAGATCGGGCAGGATCGGCGCGTTGGGGTCGACCGGCACCGGGATGAGCTCGGGCCGCCGCGACAGCGTCACCAGCTCGGTATCGAGGCTGCGCACGTCGATATGATTGCGCGCGAACGCGAACGGCCGCCAGTCGACCGCCATGCGCGGGCTCGTTAGGAACACGCCCTTGGGATCGGACACGCGGACGTCGGACAGCGTCATCTTGCCGTAGAGCGAACCGTCGATCCGCCCCACCTTGATGTTCAGCCCCGTTGCGGTCGAATAGCCGCCCAGCTGATCCGCCACGAAGCGCCGGCCCGGATCGGTATTGATCCCGAACACAACCGCCAGCAGCAACACGACGATGGACGCCAGCGCGATGCCCACCCATTTCAGGATGCTGAGCCACAACGGGCGGCGGCGTTCGACCGCGACAGCGTCGTCGGCCATCAGAATGCCTGCCCGATGGAGATGTACAGCGCGATCTTGCTATCGCCTGCGCGCGGATTGAGCGGCGTCGCCACGTCGATCCTGAACGGCCCGAAATTGGTATAGAAGCGCCCGCCGATCCCGGCACCGATCTTTAGGTTTGAGACACTTGGCACCATTCCTTCATAGCTGTTGCCCGCATCGATGAACGGCACGATCCCGAAGTTCCCGAACCGATAGCGCGCCTCGACCGCGAACTCGGTCAGGCTGCGCCCACCCACGGGGCGCAAATCTGCGAGATCGAACTCGCCCTTTTCGTTAGGTTTCAACGACGAAACGGGCTCGAACGGCCCGAGCCGCTGATAGCCGTAGCCGCGCACCGATCCGCCGCCGCCGCCGTAATAGCGTCGCGAAGGTGCCAAATCGTCACGCGCGATGCCCAGGATCGACCCGGCACGTGCGCGACCCGCGATCACCAGGCGATCGTTGATCGGGTAATAGACCGTGCCCTCCGCCAGCAGCCGCGCATAGGGCTTAACCCCGCCCTGCACCGCGGTTTCCGGGCTGGCGTTCAGCTTTAGGCGATAACCCTTGGTGGGATTGAGCAGATCGTCGGAGGTATCCCACTGGATCTGACCCGGCAGCGCGGCGATGCCATAGGTCCGCCGCACCCGCTCGTTGCGCGCAAAGTCGAACACGCTTTCGTTGGTGCCGACCAGCTCCGCACCGTAGAAATAGGTGATCCGCTTCTGCCAGATCGGCGTCGAGTCATAGCTCCACCGCACGCCCAGCGTGCCGGTGAACGCCTCGAACGCGTCGTAGTTCGACCGATTGGCGGACGCGATCGCGGTGAACGTCCGGTCTCGCCGCCCGGCATTGGACCGACGGAACGTGCCCGAAAGCCCCTGTTCCTGCGTGCCCGCGACGGCGCTGGCGATCAGCGCGCCCTCTGGCGGGAACAGGTTGCGGTGCGTGAAGCTGCCTTCAATCCGGAAGCCCTGCCCGGTCGAATAGCCCGCCGTTCCCGCGAGCGAGCGATCCGGCCCCTTGGTCTGGCGCACCAGCAGGTCGACCGCTTCGGTCCCGTCCGGGTTGACCCGCCCGGTCCGCACCGGCTCCACCGCCAGCGTCGAGAACAGCCCCGTCGCCACCAGCGCATCGCGCAGGTCGTCGGTCAGCCGGCTGTCGTACAGGTCGCCGCCGTCGAAGCGCGGGAAGACATTGAGGTGCTTTAGATCGAACACCGGATCGCCCGCGGTGGTCAGCTCACCGAAGCTCGCACGCGGACCCGTCGTCACCGGCAGCGTGTAGGCGCCCGTCGGGGTCGCGTCGTCGAGCAGTATGTCTCGCTCGCCGATCTCAACGAACGGATAGCCCCGCTGCGGCAGCACCAGCTGCAGGTTGGCTTCCGCACCCTGCACGCGCGCCGCCTCGATTGGATCGCCCGCCTTCAAGGCGAAGTTGCTCGTCAGCAGGTCGGACGGTGTCACCGGGTCGGCCTGCAACGCCACCGACGACAGCGTATACAGCCGCCCCGGCGTCGCCGTGACCCGCGCGAGAAACCGCGTCGGCGTACCCGGCGTATTCGGCACCGCCTCGATCACCGAAATCGCCGTCGCGTCGTAATAGCCCAGGCTCTTGAGCAGCCGGATCGCGAGCGCCTCGTCCTCCTTGGCCCGCGCCGACACCTGCACCGAATTGGCCGCCTTGCCGCCGCCGTCGCGCAGTGCCGACAACGCCTTCCACTGTGCTTCCAGTCCGACGTCTGCGAGCCCCTTGATCTCGGTCGCGTAGCGCACTTCCGGCGCGTCCGTGTCCTGCAGGTCGACGGCAGTCGCCAGCGGTGTCGTGTCGAAGGTGCCGATCGGCGACAGGGGCGCGGCGAGCTGCGGGTCTTCCGGTGTGATCGTCGGCAGCGTGTCACCCGTCGCGATCGGCGTGGCGGGTGCCGCGATCGTGGGAGCGGCAGGCGTGATCGGCTCCAGCGGCGCGTTGATATCGTCGGACAGGGTCGGCACCAGCTGCGGCAGCGCCGCCTCCAGCTCCGCGTCCGAAATGATCGAAGCTTCGCCCTCGACGCTGCCGGGAGCGGGCGTAGCCGTCGGCTTGGGTTCAGGCGCGCTCGGCCCCTGCGCGGGCGCGGTCCCGGGCTTCGCCAGCTGCGCGAGCGCTGGCCCAAAGACGGGCGGCGTCAGCAGGAATGCCAACCCGAGCCAGCCACGGCGGCGGGAGAAGCCGTACACGCGCAATCAACAACCCCTTCGTGGAGCCCCGTATACGGCCCGCCCCGCTTGACGCTACGCCTTTTCAGGCACTTGGTTCTCTAACTCCGATCTGTTTTGCGACAGTTTTACGAAGTTTTGCACCATAAGGCGGCTTCAGCCCCGCGAGCTTCGCCACGTCGATGCGCGACTGCTTGAACACCGCCTTGGCATGGCTGAACGTGCGGAACCCGTCGCGGCCATGATATGCGCCCATCCCCGAGGGTCCGACGCCGCCGAACGGCAGCTCCTCCATCGAGACGTGGAACACCACGTCGTCCAGCGTCACCCCACCCGAGATCGTCCGGTCCAGCACACGACGCCGCTCGGCCTTATCCGGCCCGAAATAGTACAGCCCCAGCGGCCTTGGGCCGCGGTTGACCCGGTCGATCGCACCATCGATGCCATCATATTTGACGATCGGCAGCACCGGACCGAATATCTCCTCCTGCATCAGGATCATGTCGTCGGTCACGTCGCGGACGATATGGAGCGGCATTTTTCGGCTGTTCGAGCCGCCGAAATCCTCGTTTGCCGGGTTCACCACCTCGACGCTCGCGCCCTTGGCGCGCGCGTCGTCGAGCCAGTCGTGCAGCCGCTGGTGGTGTCGGTCGTTGACCACCGATGTATAATCGGGGTTGGCAAGCACGGTCGGGTACATGGCGCTCGCCGAGGCGCGCAAGGCATCGAACACCGCAGCCTCCTGCGCGGCTGGCGTCAAGACGTAGTCGGGCGCCAGGCAGATTTGGCCGGCGTTGAGCATCTTGCCCATCGCAATCCGCTCGCCGGCCTGCTTGAGGTCCGCCCCCTGGCCAATGATCGCGGGTGATTTGCCCCCCAATTCGAGCGTCACTGGCGTCAGATTGTCGGCGGCCGCGTGCAGGATGTGGCGGCCGATCCCCGTCGCGCCCGTGAATAGCAAGTGATCGAACGGCAGCTCCGCGAACGCCTTGCCCACTTCCGGCCCGCCGCTGACGAAAGCCAATTCCTCGATCGCGAAAAATTCCGGGCTGAGCTCCTCGAACAGCGCCGCCGTTGCCGGGGTGAACTCGCTGGTCTTGACCATCGCGCGATTACCGGCGGCGAAGATGCCCGCGAGCGGGGCCATCACCAGATTGACCGGAAAATTCCACGGCGCGATCACGCCGACCACGCCCTTGGGCTGATATTCGACCCACGCTCTTGCGCCCAGCAGCCCGAGCGGGAACTGCACCGGCCGCTTGTCGCGCGCCGACCACCGCTCCAGATGTTTGAGCGCATGGTCGATCGGACCGGTCGAGCCGGCGATGTCGGTCAGCATCGACTGGTCGCGACTGCGATGCCCGAAATCCTCGCTCAGCGCCTCGCAGAAGCGACTCGCCCCCGCGACGATCATCGCCCGCGCCCGCTTCAGCCGGTCGCGCCGGACGGCGAGCGTTACCGGCAGCTCCGCGGTAAAGGCGGCGCGCTGCGCGGCCAGGGTCGCGATCATGTCCATGCTCGTATCCCTATCGTGCCGGCTGGCAGCCGATCATCCCTGCCACTGGCATGACGATCGCGTCCTTGCCGACGCGCTCTACAGTCAGCATCGCCTCGGGTGCCAGGGCGCCGTCGCGCAGGTCGGGCCGCTCGACCGTGCTCAGCTCCAGTGACGCGGTCACATCGCCCGCTGCGTAGCGCGACACCGCCGCCAGCCCCCGCCCCGCCGCACCTTCCGCCATCGTGCGCGCCAGGTCGAGCATCTTGCCGTCGAGCGCGACGCGCAGCAGGCCGGGCTCAGCCGTCGCCATCGCCACCAGCTGGCGCGGCTCGCCGGTATTCCACAGATACGCGGCGCACCCAGCCGAGGGCAGCGCCTGCTTGCCGATCGCGCCCAAGGCGGCCTGGAGGAGAAGTGCGGTTATCATGGTACCGACGCTACCATGATCAGCCACGCCGGGTAAGCTGCCGCCGCCAGCAGGGCGCCGAGCGGCAGCGCGTCGGCCCCCGTCACCGCTCGGCCACCGACGCGCATCAACAATACCACGCCCAGCCCGATCAGGCTCGCGACCAGCAGCACAGCGGGCAACAGCTGCCAGCCGAGCCACAGCCCGATGCCGGCGAACAGCTTGGGATCACCGCCCCCCATCCCCTCGCGCCTGCGCAGTCGCTTGTACGCACAGGCGATCCCCCACAACAGCGCGAACCCCGCCACGCCACCGATCGCCCGATCAACCAGCGCCGGACCATATCCCAACAGTCCCGACGCGATCCCGCCGGCCGCCAACAAGGCGGTAAGTTGATCGGGCAGCCACCAGTGCCGCACATCGAGCGCCGCCAAGGTCAGCAACAGCCACCCGAACACTGCGCCCGCCAGCGCCTCCGGCCACGGGGCGACCGCCCCCGCCGCTGCGCCGATCGCAAGGGCGGCAAGTTCGACCTGCCAATGCAGCGGCGCGATCCGACCCCGACATGCCCGGCACCGCCCCCGCTGAACGGCGGCACTGACCAGCGGCACCAGCTCCCACGCACTCAGCACACGCGCGCATCCGTCGCACGCCGACCGCCCTCGCATCACCGATCGCCCCTCGGGCCATCGCAGCACCAGCGTCGCGATGAAGCTGCCGAGGATGAGCCCTAGGATCCCGAGGTAGAGGGGAAGCAGCAACATCCCACAGCCTTACCGACCAGGCAACCTCCGCTCCATCCACTTCGTCACCCCGGCCTTGAGCCGGGGTCCAGTTATCGACGGGAACGGCGGCTCAACCATGGAGCTGGCACTCGGCACCTCGCTGGATGCCGGCTTGAGGCCGGCATGACAGAGCGCCGATTGCCCCCCGCCCCGCGCGCGCTTACATCGCACTGCAACATAGGTTTCCCGGAGCACCGCCATGACCACCGATCCTGTCGTCATCCTTTCCTACGCCCGCACGCCGATGGGCGCGTTCCAAGGCGCGCTCTCGGGTGCGACCGCGACCGAACTCGGCGCCACCGCTGTCCGCGCCGCGGTCGAGCGCGCCGGTGTCGCGCCCGATCAGGTCGACAAGATCTTCATGGGCTGCGTCCTCCCCGCCGGTCTCGGCCAGGCGCCGGCAAGGCAGGCCGCGATCGGCGCGGGGCTGCCGACCTCGGTCGAGGCGACCACCGTCAACAAGGTCTGCGGCTCCGGCATGCAGGCCGCCATCTTCGCCACCGACATGATCGCCGCCGGCTCCGCCGACGTGGTCGTCGCGGGCGGAATGGAGTCGATGTCCAACGCGCCCTATCTGCTCAAGAAGCTTCGCGCCGGCGCGCGCATTGGCCACGACACCGCCTACGACCACATGATGCTCGACGGGCTGGAAGACGCGTATGACGCCGGCCGCGCGATGGGGACCTTCGCCGAGGACACGTCGCGCGAATACCAGTTCACCCGCGACGCACAGGATGACTACGCGATCGAATCGCTCTCGCGCGCACTCGCCGCGCAAAAAGGCGGCGCGTTCGACAAGGAGATCGTCGGCGTCATCGTGAAGGGTCGCAAGGGCGACACGCTGGTCGAACTCGACGAGGCGCCCGGTCGCGGCGACCCGGCCAAGCTCCGCACGCTGAAGGCCGCGTT
Source organism: Sphingomonas bacterium (assembly GCF_028292945.1). GTDB lineage: Bacteria > Pseudomonadota > Alphaproteobacteria > Sphingomonadales > Sphingomonadaceae > Sphingomonas. The sequence continues at coordinate 6,534 of NZ_JAQGLJ010000117.1, forward strand.
CGCCAAGGACGGCACGATCACCGCCGCGTCGTCGTCATCCATCTCGGATGGTGCGGCTGCACTGGTGCTCGCGCGCGAGTCGGTGGCGACCGCCAAGGGACTGACGCCGATCGCCCGCATCGTCGCCCACGCGGCCCATGCGCAGGAGCCGTCGAAGTTCACCACCGCCCCCGTCGGAGCGGTCAAGAAGCTGCTCGCGAAGACCGGGTGGAGCGCGAATGAGGTCGACCTGTATGAGATCAACGAGGCGTTCGCCTGCGTGCCGATGGCGTGGATGAAGGACCTCGGCGTCGCGCATGACAAGGTCAACGTCCATGGCGGCGCCACCGCGCTCGGCCACCCCATCGGCGCGTCGGGCGCGCGCATCCTCACCACGCTGATCGCCGCGCTGCAGCGCACCGGTGGCAAGCGCGGCATCGCCTCGCTCTGCATCGGCGGCGGCGAGGCGACCGCGATGGCGGTGGAACTGATGGCCGCACGCGAGTAGCGCAGCTAATCGCGAGACGGACGAGGCCGGCCGGCTGGCGGGTCGCGTCAGCGAACCCGTCCGACGTCACGGGATTTACTCCCGTGACGGCCCTCGCGGCCGAGTCTACTGCTTTGTCATGCTCCGCACCGCCGCCCTCCTCGCCCTCCTCCTCGCCGCCCCCGCCGTGGCCAAGGACACAAAGCCCCGGCTGCGCACCCGGGTGGCGCTCGGACCACAGATCGTCCCCAGTTATCCCGGCGCGGACAGCTACAGCGTTCGTCCCTTCTTGGAGTTCTCCCGCGCACGCGGCGACGACGTGTTCGCGTTCGAGGCACCCGATGAGAGCTTCGGCTTTCCGATCCTGCGCGACAGCCGCTTTCAGTTCGGGCCGTCGCTCGGCTTTGAGGGCGAACGCACCGCGCGCGATGTCGGGGTGGCGGTGCCCAAGGTCGGTTTTACCGTCGAGGCAGGCGGGTTCGCACAATATCACCTCGCCCCCGCCATCCGCCTGCGAGGCGAGCTGCGAAAGGGCATCGGCGGGCACAAGGGCCTGATCGGCTCGATCAGTGCCGATTTCGTCGCGCGCGACCGCGACAGGTGGCTGTTCTCGCTCGGCCCGCGCCTGACCTTGGCCGACACCCGCTATCAGCGCGCCTATTTCGGCATCTCGCCCGCAACCGCCGCCGCCACCGGCCTCCCCGCCTTTCGCACAGACGGCGGTGTGCAGGCGGTCGGCATCACCGCCGGTGCGCTGCGTCAGCTCAACCGTCGCTGGGGCGTCACCGGCTACGCCCGGTACGACCGCCTCGTCGCTGATGCCGCCCGTTCGCCGCTGGTGCGCGGCTTTGGCTCCCGCGGTCAGCTGTCCGGCGGAGTGGCGCTCAGCTACACCTTGGGCGCGCCGAATTAGGGCAGGCTCTCCCCCGCTTCTACACCCCACAGCCCCGCCTGTTCCACGAACCCCGCCCGCCCCTTCACGTCCAGCCGACACCATCCGTTGCCGCACGCGCTCAGCCGACCCACCACGCCCGGCGCGACCCGCCACAGCACCCGCCCGCCCGCGGTTGGCCGGTCCTGCATCGAGGCCGGCGCGCTGCCACGCACCATGCCCGTGCGCGTGGCGCTGAGCAGATTGGCCTGCATCCAGCCTTGCGTTCCGTCCGGGTCCTCGACCTTGCGCCACTCCTTGAAGTGCTGGACGACGCGCACCGGCAGGTCGGCACGACGGTACAGCCAGCTTGCCGGATAGGTACGCGCCGGCCCCGTCCGCATCCGCGCCTGCCCCGCCCGGATCGATGCCCAGTATGGCGGCTTCTGCGCCTCCTGCGCGATTGTCGCGGCGGGGATCAGCAGTGCCAGCGTGGCGATCATGACGCGCATCGGCATCTCCTCGCGCCCGCCTTGCCCCGGCATCGGCCACGCTTCAAGCGCCGTTGACGCCCCTGCGCCGGTTCGCCAAGCCATTGCCATGACCCAGCCCCCCCCCGGCGCGCGCCGCTGCTCCAACCCCAAGGTGGTCGTCACCCGCGAGCTGCCCGACAGGGTCATGGCGCGCATGGAGGCGTTGTTCGAAACCACCAACAACCGCACGGATGCCGCCCTCACCCGCGAACAGTTGCAGGCGGCGGTGACCGGGTGTGATGTGCTGGTGCCCACCGTCACCGACGCGATCGACGCCGAGCTGCTCGCCCATGCCGGCCCCAACCTGAAGCTGATCGCCAATTTCGGTGCGGGCGTGAACCATATCGACCTGCGCGCCGCCCGCGCGCGCGGCATCGTCGTCACCAATACGCCCGGCGTGCTGACGGAGGATACCGCCGACGTGACGATGGCGCTGATCCTGTCGGTCCCGCGCCGGCTGGCGGAGGGCGAGAAGCTGGTCCGCTCCGGCGCGTGGACCGGCTGGAGCCCCGGCGGGATGCTTGGCCACCGCATAGGGGGCAAGGCGCTGGGCATCGTCGGGATGGGCCGCATTGGCCAGGCCGTCGCGCTGCGCGCGCGCGCTTTCGGGCTGTCGATCCACTATCACAACCGCCACCGTTTGCCCGCGGTGCTGGAGGCGCAGCTGGCCGCCACCTGGCATCCCGACCTCGACGCGATGTTGGCGCAGATCGATATCCTCACGCTGCATACCCCACGTAACGCCGACAGCGAGAACCTGCTCGACGCCCGCCGCCTGGCGCTGCTGCGCCCCCACGTCCACGTCATCAACACCAGCCGTGGCGGCATTGTCGACGAGGACGCGCTGGTCGCCGCGCTGGAGGACGGCCGCCTCGCCGGCGCCGGGCTCGACGTCTGGGCGCACGAACCCGCCATCGATCCGCGCCTGCTGGCGTTGCCGAATGTCGTCATGACCCCGCACATGGGAAGCGCCACCTACGAAGGCCGCCTCGCCACCGGCGAGCGCGTCATCCAGAACATCCGCATGTGGGCCGATGACCACCGCCCACCGGATCAGGTGCTGGAGGGGTGGGTCTGATCAGCCCTACTCGTCCTCGAAGTGCGCTGCCCGATTCACGCATTCGTGCAGGATCGCAACGAGGATTACGGCATCCTCCGATGTTCGCCAGTAGATGAAGTGATGTCCTGATCGGTAGCGGAAGCCGGGGAACCCGAGCTCCTGCGGAGTAGCCCGCCAGACGACTTCCCTCCCGGGGATGCGCTCGAGAGCAACAAGAATCGCATCCGAGTACCGCGTCGCCGTCGCAAGCCCCAGCGGTCGACGCCATACGCGAAGATGCCGTCCAGCTGATCCTCCGCTCGCGGGGTGATCGATAACGGCATCACCCGTGCCGGCGCCGCATCCTCTCACGGGATGCTTCAGGAGCGAAGGGCCGAACCTCATCATCCGGGACGGCAAAGGCAGCTCGCAACTCGGCGATGACAGCCGGATGCCGGTGAAAGGCTTCCTCCGCGTCACGCTGAATCAGATCATTTACGTACGCCGCGACATCGGCGAACTGCGCCTGCTCGCCCGTCACCGCTGTCACCCGCCCACTGGCCGCGTCGTCGAACTTGATCGTCACCTCATAACCCGTCGCTCAATCCCCCGTCAGGATGCGGTCCACCAGCTGCTTCACCGTCGGCACGAAGCCATTTGAGTAGAACGGGTCGCGTTTGAAATTATATGCGGCGTGGCCTGCGAACATTAGGTTCTGTTCGATGTCGCCGCCATGGGCGATGTCCTGCAGCGTTTTCTGGATGCAGAACGAACGCGGATCGGCAAGCCGTCCGGTCGAATTGGTCTCCGTATCAGCCCAGCTTGAGAACAGGCATTGCGACAGACAGCCCATGCAATCCGCCTGGTCCTTCCGGATCTCCGCTTTTTCGGTCGGCGATACGAACACCAGCGTGTTGTCTGGCGTCTTCAGCGCATCGGTGAAGCCGTGCCCGAACCATTCGCGCGCGCTGAGCAGGTCGTTGCGCGTCACCCAGAAGTTCTTGCCCTTCACCCCCACGTCGAGCTGGAAGACGTGGTCGCCCGCCTCCTGCGTCGAGAACGCGATCTGCCGTTGCGACCGCGCTTCCAGCGCGCGCAGGAACGGGTTGCGCACCGCGGACGAGTAGAAGCCGGTTGGAGAGAAGCGGTGCAACAGCACCTCGCCCGGCTCGATCTTGGTGAGATGATCCTTCCAGTCCTGCGGAATGGGGCTCTCGCGCGTCAGGAGCGGCCGGGTGCCATACTGGAAGGCGATCTGCCCCAGCTCGGGATTGTCGATCCAATTGTCCCAGTCGCGCAGATACCAGACGCCACCCGCCATCACGATGGGCGTGGCGTCGGAGATGCCGCCTGCTCGCATGGTCTCGCGCAACGCCTTCACGCGAGGATAGGGATCCTGCGGCTCGAGCGGGTTCTCCGCGTTGGACAGCCCGTTGTGACCGCCCGCCAGCCAGGGGTCCTCATAGACCACCGCCGCCAGCCACTCGGACGCCTTGGAATAGGCACGCTTCCACAATGCCGAAAAGGCTCGCGCCGAACTGATGATCGGTAGATAATTGACCTGATACGACGCGGCGATCTCGCTCAGCTTGTACGGCATGCCCGCACCACAGGTGACGCCCGCGACCAGCCCGCGCGTCCGCTCCAGCACGCCGTGCAGCACGCGCGGCGCCCCACCCATCTCCCACAGCACGTTGATGTTGATGGCACCCCTGCCGCCGGCGATGTCCCACGCGCGCTGCACCTGCTGCACCGCACCGTCGATCGCGTATTGGACCAGCTCTTCGTGCCGCTCGCGCCGGGTCAGCGCGCGATAGATCTGCGGGACGATCTTGCCCTCGGGATCATAGCTGTCGGCGTTGACCGCCGACACCGTTCCGATGCCGCCCGCCGCGGCCCACGCGCCTGCCGATGCATGGTTGGTCGCCGCGACGCCCTTGCCGCCCTCGACCAGCGGCCACACCTCGCGCCCGGCGTACATGATCGGCGTCAGGCCTTTGAACACGAGAGCAATCCCTTTCGGAGCAGATACGGGCTTTATAGCCAAAGGTTGCGGCAACGCGATACTAACCTGCCTCAGCCGCTGAGCGCACCCGGCCGCCCAAGCGCGGCCTCGTAGAGATCGCGATAGCGCGCGACCATCAGCCCCTCATCATACTCGGCCTGCGCGCGCCGCTGATTGGCGGCGCCAACGCTGCGGCGCAGCGCCGGATCGCTGACCAGCGCGTGCAGTGCGTCCCGAAGGAACACCTCGTTGGGTGTGGGGATGATGTAGGGCCGGTTCTCGGCCGCCACCATCGCGTACACGTCGCCGACCGCAGGTGCGGCGATCGGCAGCCCCGCCGCCATTGCTTCCACGACCGAGATTGGGAATTGCTCGGACAGAGAGGACAGCGCCAGCACGTCGAACAGTCCGACGAACCGATGCGGGGAGGACAGAAATCCCGGCAGTACCAACCTGTCGCTCAGTCCCATTGCCTCGGCTGCGCCTTCGATCGCTCCACGTTCGGGGCCTTCGCCGACGATCACCAGCCGCACCTTGCCCGCCAGCCCACCAACCGCGCGCACCAGCATCGGCAGGTCCTTGACCGCGCGCAGGCCGGCGAGCGCGCCGATCACCACCTCGCCGGAATTGCGGCTCAGCCCCGGAATCGCGCCCGCGACCGGCGCTGCATAGGCTGCGACCGGGATGCCATTTACAATCCGGTGGACGCGCCCGCGCGGCTGCTTCCAGATATCGAGCGCGATCCGCTCCAGCGTCTGCGACGGCACCACCAGCGCGTGCGCGGCGGCCAGCGCGATGCGGCGGTACACATTGCGCTGGCGCTTCAGCCCACCCGCCTCGTCGGCATTGAACCCGTCCTCGTGATGCACGACCGGCGGTGCGTCCTTTGCAAAGGCCCGCCGCGCCATCACTCCGTCGATCGCGCCCCAATTGTACGTCAGCACCAGGTCGAAGCGCCGCATGAACCGCGCGATCGCCTCGTATCGCGCGACCGACGGCCTGCCCGTCAGCGGCGGGGGGTCCTGCGCGACCTCGTACGCCACCCCCGCCGGGATCGCGTCGCGCGCACCAAGCGCGTCGGGGACGCCGGAGACGATCGTGTGCCGCGCCCGATCGCCCCAGGCGCCCATCAGCCGAACGCTCCGCGCCTCCTTGCCGCCCAGATCGAACGAGGAGTGCAGATGCAGGATGCGGACGGGCGCGGGCATGGCGGTGGCGACTAGCGCGCCCGCGCCGTCGCGTCACGCCTGCGGTTGTCAGCCGATCGAGTCCTTCGGCACATGCGTGATCCGGCACGCCAGGTCCGCTTCGCCGCTCGCCACGATCCAATGATCGCCGCCGTCGACCAGCCCGGTCGTGAAGACCACGTCGGACACGTACATCCGATCGGCCAGCGGATCGGTCAGCGACGGCGCGGGCTCAAGCAGCGGTGTGTGCCCGGTCGCCAGCGTCACGCTCGGATCGTCCCGGTCGAGCAGCGTCCAATAGGTGCGGTAGATCCCCACCGTGCCTGACGGCTCCACCCCATGCCACAACGACAGCCAGCCATCGGGCGTCAGCACGGGCGGGGCGCCGCCGCCCATGCGGGCGGTCGAGACCGTCCCCGCGTGCGGCCTGATGCCGGGCCGATCGTGCGGCTTCCAGTGCAGCGCATCGGGGGAGCGCGCGAGGTTGATCGACGGCCCGGCGCGCCATTGGCTGCCCGGCGGATAGGCGAAATAGCCGTCGCCCAGCGGTCGGGTCTGCGCCCAATATTCCCCGCCGATCAGGCCGGGAAAGATCAGCATGTCCTTGTTCTGGTGATCGAGCACGATGCCTTCGAGCCGCCAGTCAAGCGCGTCGTGGCTGGTGTACAGCGTCGTGCACTGCCGCTCCGGGCTGACCGAACAGGTCGTCATAAGCCAGCGCTCGCCCACCTTGCTGATCCGCGCGTCCTCGATCCCATAGCATTGATACGATTCGGCCGGCGCGATGGCGCGGTCGTAATGCACCGCCGTCACATGCCGGCCGTCGGGCGACAGCTCGACCGGCAGCAGCCAGGACAGGCTGGTCAGCGCCGCCACCTTCCACCCGCCGCCCGCCATCACCACCGCGCGCGGATCGGCGGTATCGACCAGCTGGAGCGGCCAGGCGTCGAGGTGGCAGGCGCCATCCGCCCAGCGCATCGAATGGACATGCCCATCCCAGCGCGGCGTGCGCAGCGCCTCCGCCACCCGCACCATCATCAGCAGGTTGCCGCTCGGCAGTCGCGTCAGCCCGGGGTTGAACGCGCCCAGCACATAGGTCTCGGCATCCACCTTCCCCGCCAGCGGGGAGCGCGCGAGGTCAACATCGTGAGGCGTGAAGACCAGCGCGTCGAAGGGGAATCCCGTCACGACACCCGCGCCAGCAGCCGGTCGATACCCGCGACCGCCTCGGCCTCGTCCAGCGTCGGCGCGTGCCCGACACGCGGCACCGTCACCAGCTCTCCCTGCGGCAGCGCCTGCATCATCCGCGCCGCTGTCGTCTCCGACAGCACGTCGGACAGCGCCCCGCGCACTAGCAGCACCGGGGTGTCGGCCAGCGCCGTCAACGCCGGCCACAGATCGGCCGGCGCCTCTCCCCCCGTCTGCCGGAACGGCTCGGCGATGCGGTGGTCGTAATCGAGCTTGATCTTGCCCTTGGCGGTCAGCCGATACAGCCGCTTGGCCATGGCGAGCCAGTCCGGCAGCGTCCAATCGGGGTAAACGTCGCTGTTTGCTTCGGCCAACGCGCGCGCGGCGTGCAGCCATGTCGGGTGGCTCGACGCCTTGCCGACATAGCCGCGGATGCGCTGCAGCCCCGCCGCCTCGATCTCCGGCCCGATGTCGTTGAGCACCGCGCCCGCCTGCCGCCCCGGCTCCGCTTGCGCCATCATCATCGCCACGATCCCGCCCAACGACGTGCCCACCGCCACGAACCGCCCCACCTCAAGCGCATCAAGCATCGCGACCACATCGGCGGCATAGGTGGCGGGCGCATAGCTTGCCCAGTCCTCCGCACGCCCGCTGCCGCCCCGACCGCGCAGGTCGATCGCCACCACCCGCCGGTCGCCCGCGACCCGCTCGGCCAGAGCTTCGAAGTCGCGGCAATTCCGCGTCAGTCCGGGCAGGCACACCACCGGCAGCCCACCTTCGTCACCGGGATACTCACGCGCGTGCAGCAACGTTCCGTCGGCGGCCGTGACGAACCGGTCCTCAAACACGCCCATGGTTGCGCCGCGCTCCCCCACTCCCCCATATCGCCGCATGCAGCTTTCCTCGCAAGCGTATCGACCCGCCACGGCGCTCCTCGAACTCGGCCCCGAGTTCTGGGACCCGGTCGCCGCCGCCGACTTTCCGGAGACGCGGCTCCGGTTCCGCAACGATCGCGCCGCCGCGCAAATCGGCCTCAACGCCCTGACCGAGTCAGACTGGCTCGCCCATTTCGGCCGCTTCCAGCCACTGCCCGGCACGCTCCCGCAGCCGCTGGCGCTCCGCTATCACGGCCACCAGTTCCGCAATTACAATCCCGATATCGGCGACGGTCGCGGCTTCACCTTCGCGCAGATGCACGACGACGCGGACCGGCTGATGGACCTCGGCACGAAGGGGTCGGGCAGGACCCCCCACAGCCGCTTCGGGGACGGACGACTGACGCTGAAGGGCGGCGTGCGCGAGATCCTCGCGACCGAGATGCTGGAGGCGCTGGGCGTCCCCACCAGCCGAACGCTGTCGCTGATCGAGACGGGCGAAGCACTCGACCGCGGCGACGAGCCCTCCCCTACCCGCTCCGCCGTGCTCGTTCGCTTGAGCCACAGTCACATCCGCATCGGCACGTTCCAGCGCCTCGCCTACGAACGCGACGAGGAGAACATGCGCCGGCTCACCGGCTATGTCCTGCGCAACCTCTACGGCGAGGAAGGTGACGATCCCGTCCGCCTGCTCGACCTCGTCATCGGCCACACCGCAACGCTCGCCGCCCGCTACATGGCTGCGGGCTTCGTCCACGGGGTGCTCAACACCGACAACATCAACGTCACGGGCGAAAGCTTCGACTACGGGCCGTGGCGGTTCGCCCCGACCTGGGACCCCGGCTTTACCGCCGCCTATTTCGATCATCAGGGGCTCTACGCCTTCGGCCGCCAGCCGGAGGCGATCGGCTGGAACGTCTCGCAGCTCGCGGCCTCCCTGCGCCTGCTGGTCGACAGCCCGCCGCTGATCGCGGTGCTCGATACATTCGGCCCGCGCTTCCAGACCGCAATGGCGGATGCGCTGCTGTGGCGGCTGGGAGTCTCGCCACGCGACGAGGCAGGCGATCGCGACCTCGCCCGCGCCACCGAATCCGCGCTGCGGAAGACGGGCGTGGAGCTCGACCGATTCTTTCACGACGTGTTCGGCGGCGAGTTGCCCGCCGGGTATGGCGAGGAGTGGACCGGGCTGCGCACCGCGCTCGCCTTGTGCGCACCCCGCAAGGCCCGCGCCCACGCTTATTGGTCGGGCGAACCCTGCTCGATGCTGATCGATGAGGTGGAGACGATCTGGTCGGGCATCGCCGAGCATGACGATTGGTCGCTGCTGGAGGCGAAGGTCGTGGCGATCCGCATGATGGGCGAGGCGCTGGCCTAATCTCCTCCCCCGCTCTGCGGGGTCCCCCTCGCCCGGAAAGCGGGGGAGGAGAAGCTTGCCCCCGCCACCGCACACCGGCAATACCGCCCCACCCATGGCCGAAGAGCTCCTTTCCCACGAACCCGCGACCGGCGCGCTGCTTTGGCGTTCCCCGGTCGGCGACGTTGACGAAGAGGTAGCGGCCGCGCGCGCCGGCTGGGCCGGCTGGGCCGCGCGCCCGGTCGCGTTCCGCATCGAAACGCTGCGCCGCTTCGCCAACACCGTGCGCGCCCGCGCCGATGCGTTCGCCGACCTGATCGCGCGCGAGACCGGCAAGCCGCTGTGGGAGGCCAAGACCGAGATCGACTCGGTCGTCGCCAAGGTCGATATCTCCGTCAGCGCCTATGCCGAGCGCACCGCCCAGCGCCGGCTCGACTCGCCGATGGGCGCGCGCACGTCCGTGCGTCACAAGCCGCACGGCGTGCTCGCGGTGCTCGGCCCGTATAATTTTCCCGCGCACCTGCCCAATGGCCACACCGTCCCCGCCCTGCTCGCCGGCAATGCCGTCGTCTTCAAACCGTCGGAAAAGACGCCCGCGACGGGCGCGTTCCTAGTCGAGTGCTATCATGCCGCCGGCGTCCCCGCCGAATGCATGCGCCTCGTCATCGGCGGTCCGGCGGCCGGCAAGGCGCTGGCCGAGCACCCCGGCATAGACGGCCTGCTCTTCACCGGCTCCGCGCGTACGGGCCTGGCGCTCAACCGCGCTTTTGCGAACAAGCCGGAGAAGATCCTCGCGCTCGAAATGGGCGGCAACAACCCGATCGTCGTCTGGGACACGCCCGACGTCGACACCGCCGCCACGATCGTGGTGCAATCCGCCTTCACCAGCGCCGGCCAGCGCTGCACCGCCGCGCGCCGGCTGATCGTGCAAGACGCGCTCTACGACCCGCTCGTCGCCGCGATCGACAAGCTCGCCGGTCGGCTGATCGTCGGCGCACCGCACGACGATCCACAGCCCTTCATGGGTCCGGTGATCGACAATCCCGCCGCCGACGGGCTGCAGGACGGGTTTGTCGGCCTGCTCACGCGCGGCGGTCGCGTCATCCGGCACCTGGTGCGGAGCGATCCCGACCTGCCGTTCCTGTCACCGGCGATGATCGACGTCACCGACATGCCTGACCGGCCCGATGCCGAGCTGTTCGGCCCGATCCTGCAAGTGTTTCGTGCGCACGATTTCGACGAGGCGATCGAGGAGGCGAACGCGACCCGCTACGGCCTGGCCGCCTCGCTGATCTCTCAGACGCCAGCTCTCTACGACCGCTTCTGGGCCGGCATCCGCGCAGGCGTCGTCAACTGGAACCGCCCCACCAATGGCGCGCCCTCCAACGCGCCGTTCGGTGGCGTCGGCTGGTCGGGTAATCATCGCCCGTCCGCCTATTACGCTGCCGATTACTGCGCCTATCCGGTTGTTTCGAGCGAAGCCGAGGCCGCCCGCGCCGCGATCGGCATCGGCCTGCGAGACCCGTGACGCCCGCGCCGTCGCGACCGCGACTGCATGCGTTACAATATCTGCGCGCGCTGGCCGCGATCGCCGTGCTGATCTTCCATGCGGGCCAGGCGAGCGGCTTTCAGCTTCACCTCTTCGCGCTGGGCGTCGATCTGTTCTTCGTCATCAGCGGCTTCTTGATGGTAGCGATCACCGACGCGCACTCGCGTCCCGGCCCCTTCCTGCGCGATCGGGTGATGCGGGTGGTACCGCTATACTGGATCGCTACGCTGGCCTGGGTGCTGCTACGGATCGCAGCCGGCGGCCCCCCGCCAGACCTCGGCCACCTGCTTGGCTCGCTACTCTTCATTCCGGTCGCGTCGCGGCATTCGGGCAGTTATCACTTCCCGGTGCTCGAGCTCGGGTGGACCCTGAATTACGAGATGGCGTTCTACGTCGCGTTCGCGGTGTCGCTGTTCGTCGTCGCGCGATGGCGCCTGCCGCTGCTGACCATGCTGTTCGTAATGGCGGTGACGGCGGGTCAGTGGGCTAGGCCAGGATCGGCGGCCCTGGCCTTCTGGAGCGGGCCGATCATCCTGGAATTTCTCGCGGGTGCATGGTTGGCGCGCTGGTGGAGAGGCGGCTGGGTGCGCCGGCCCCGGCTGGGGTGGGCGCTGGCGCTGGTCGGCGCACCGCTGACCCTCAAACTGATCATGAGTGGCGCTGCATTGTTGCCCGCTTCGATGCACCTGGACCTGCGCGCCTTGAGTGCGCTGCCCGCGGCCATGGTGCTGGCCGGAGCCTTGTTGATCGCGGGGGGCGGCGCAATGCACAGTCGCTGGCTGTCGGGACTGGGCGATGCGAGCTATTCGATTTATTTGTGGCACAAACCCGCGATCTTCGTTGCCGGACTGGTGCTCGCGCGGTTCGGCATGACCGGCGCGTCCTCGCTCGCAACTCTCGCGATCGCCGGTTTGGCCGCCGGTCTGGCCGGATACTGGCTGCTCGAGCGGCCCTTGCTGATCGTGCTCCGCCAACGTCGCCACGTCGCCGGATCGCCGGTTCCTGCCAGTGTTTGACGTTCGCCCTCGCGCTGCCGTGCCACCGGTGATCCCTGCGCGGCCGAGGTGACGAGAATGGAGAAAGCGCAGCCGACGGGCGCGTCGCCGCTTCGGCGGCAGCTCGCGGCGATCGCATGGCTGCGCGCTGCGGCGGCGCTGGCGGTGATCGTCGGCCACGCCGCTCCACTCGCGGGTGTTCACCTCCATATCACCAGCTTCGCGCTCGACCTGTTCTTCGTCGTATCTGCTTGCCCCGCTGTTCTTCCTCCCCACGGCCCCATCCGGCGGCGGGTGGCCATATTTCCCACTGCTCGATGTCGGCTGGACGCTCAATTATGAGGCACTATTCTACCTGCTTTTCGCCGGCACACTGATTGTCCCGCGCCGACTCCAACTCTCGCCACTCGCGGCGATCTTCGTAGGAGTCGCCCTCGCCGGTCTGATCCTACAGCCAACTGCGGTTTCGCTGCGCTTCTGGAGCAATCCGATCGTCCTGGGGTTTCTTGGCGGGACCGCGCTCGGCACCCTATGGCGGGGGGGCACTGGTTGCGGCCAAGGCTCGGTTCGGTCCTGATCGCGTTGGCGCTGCCGCTGCTGCTGGTCGTCGTCCCCGCAGAGATCATGGTCATGGCCCGGATCGCCGTGCCCGGGCCATTGGCCCTCGCGGTCGCGGTCGCGGGTGGCATCGCCGCCGGACTGATCGCCTATGTCGTCGTCGAGCGCCCGCTGATGAACAAGTCCGCGAGCGCCGACGCCGCGGCGCCCTGGCCCGGCTTGCCCCGGCCGGGCCGTAGTGGATAGCTCGGCTAGTGGCGCGCGAAGCATCCGCTTGCTTGAACCCGGGCCGGTGCGGGCGCATTTGGCCTTCATGGCAACGCTCCTAGATCCGCACGCCCGTGGCCGCGTTATCCTCGTCGGAGCCGGTCCCGGCGACCCTGGCCTGCTGACCGTCCGCGCGGTCGAGGCGCTGAAGGCCGCAGACGTTATCGTCCATGATGGGCTGATCGACGCGCGTGTCCTCGATATTCCGTCCGTGACTGCGCAGCGCATCTGCGTGGCCAAGCGGCGCGCCCGACACACGCTGCCGCAGGAGGCAATCAACGCGCTGATCGTCGCGCATGTGAAAGCAGGCGCGATCGTGGTGCGGCTGAAGGGCGGCGACCCGTTCATCTTCGGTCGCGGCGGCGAGGAGGTGGAGGCGGTGCGCGCCGCCGGCCTGCCGGTCGAGGTCATCCCGGGCGTGTCGGCCGCGCTCGGCTGCGCAGCGGAGGCGATGCTGCCGCTGACGCACCGCGATCACTCGTCCGCCGTCAGCTTCGTCGCCGGCCAGTGCAAGGGATTGGCGGATCAGGATTGGGCGGGCCTCGCCGGTCAGAGCCGCACGCTCGTGATCTACATGGGCGTCGCAACCGCCACCGACATTGCCGACAAGCTGATCGCCGACGGCGTCGCACCCGACATGCCCGTCGCTGTCTTGGAGCGCGGCACCTGCCCCGGTGCCCGCGCGCTCAAGACGCTGCTCGCCGACCTCGGCCCGATGATGGAGCGCGAGAAGGTGTGCAGCCCGGCGATTATCGTCGTCGGCGAGGTAGTCGAATTAAGCGACGCGCAGGACAAATTGGCGCGGTGGGCTCGCGTCGCGGAAGGCGCACACGCATGAAACTCCTCACCGGCAATGACCTGCCCACCGGCGACGTGATCTGGTGGACCGGCGAAGGCTGGTCGCGCCACGTCGAGGATGCCGCCGACGTCGGCACCGGGGGCGAGCCGATTGCCCAAGCGGAGGAAGGTGCGCGCCGCGTCATCGCTGCCTATGTGATCGACGCAACGCTCACCGATGCCGGCCCGCGTCCCGCCCACATCAAGGACCGTGTCCGCGCGCTCGGGCCCACCGTACGGCTCGACCTGACCCTCAAACCCGCCGACCCACAAGCCGGCAGCTGGGTGATCTGATGTACAAATACGACACACACGATCAGGCGATCGTCGATGCCCGCGTCGACGAGTTCCGCGACCAGGTCGAACGCCGACTCGCCGGCCATCTGACCGAGGACCAGTTCAAGCCGCTGCGGCTGATGAACGGGCTGTATCTACAGCTGCATGCCTACATGCTGCGCGTCGCTATCCCCTATGGCACGCTCGACGGTCGCCAGATGCGGATGCTCGGCCACATCGCGCGCACCTATGATCGAGGCTACGGCCATTTCACCACGCGTCAGAATATACAGTATAATTGGATCAAGCTCGCCGATGCGCCGCAGATCTTGGCTGATCTCGCCACCGTCGAGATGCATGCCATCCAGACCAGCGGCAATTGCATCCGCAACATCAGCTCCGACCAGTTCGCCGGTGCGGCGGCAGACGAGGTGACGGACCCGCGCCCCTGGGCGGAGCTGATCCGCCAATGGTCGACCTTCCACCCCGAATTCAGCTACCTGCCGCGCAAGTTCAAGATCGCGGTGATCGCGTCCGAAACCGACCGTGCGGCGATGCGCCTCCACGATATCGGTATTCAGCTGGTCGAGCGCGACGGGGTGCTGGGCGCGCGCGTGTTCGTCGGTGGCGGCATGGGCCGCACGCCGATGATCGCGCCGGAGATCAAGGATTTCGTCACCGCCGACGAGCTTATGAGCTATCTCGAAGCGGCGTTGCGCGTCTACAACCGCTACGGCCGCCGCGACAACATCTACAAGGCGCGGATCAAGATCCTGGTCCATGAGATCGGTGCCGAAGAGTACCGCCGCCAGGTCGAGGAGGAGTGGGCACACGTCCGCGCACTTGGCATCGACCCGCCCGCCGCGGAGCTGGCGCGAATCACCGCAATGTTTCCGGATCCGCAATTTGAAGCGGCAACGGCCGATATCGATCGCAGCGATCCGGAGTTTGCCGTCTGGATCGACCAGAATATATCTGCCCACAAGCAGCCCGGTTACGCAGTCGTTAGCATCAGCCTGAAGTCCATCGGCGGTATTCCGGGCGACGCGTCGGCAGATCAGATCGACCTAATGGCCGACCTTGCGGAGCGGTACTCGTTCGACGAGTTGCGCGTCACTCACAGCCAGAACATCGTCCTGCCGCACGTACGCCGGGCCGACCTCCATGCCGTCTGGCAGGCGCTGAGCGCAGCGGGTCTAGCGGAACCGAACCTTGACCTGATTACCGACATCATCGCCTGCCCCGGCCTCGACTATTGCAGCCTCGCCAATGCCCGCTCAATTCCGCTGGCGCAGAAGATCGCTACCCGCTTTGCCGATGGCGGTAGACAGCGCGAGCTGGGCGAACTGAAGCTCAAGATCAGCGGCTGCATCAACGCCTGCGGCCATCACCACGCCGGCCATATTGGCATCCTCGGCGTCGATCGGAAAGGCACGGAGAATTATCAGCTCCTGCTCGGCGGCTCCGGGGCGGAGGACGTCAGCCTCGGCAAGATCACGGGCCCTGGCTTCTCCGAAGACGGCGTAGTCGACGCGATCGAGCGCGTCACCGACCGTTACCTCGCTACCCGCGAACCCGGCGAACGCTTCCTCGACACCTATCGCCGGGTCGGCATGGAGCCATTCAAGGAGGCGATCTATGGATGACGCCGAGCAGACCACGATCGGCGGCGAGCCTGCCTTGCGCTTCCGCGACGACATCGAGCATCAGGAACCGGCGGTCACGCTGGAGGCGTTCCTCGACGGCCAGACCAACGCCAACGCCGTTCGGCTGGAGGCGGGCGACGACGCGCGCGCGTTGTTGCCGCATCTGACCCGGCTGGCGCTGATCGAGGTCAGCTTTCCCTCGTTTCGCGACGGTCGCGGCTATTCGGCTGCGCGCGTGCTGCGCGAGGCAGGCTTCATGGGCGAGCTGCGGGCGGCGGGCGACGTGCTGGTCGATCAGCTGCCCTTCATGCGTCGCTGCGGGTTCGACAGCTTCGCGCCCGAAGCGGAGATCGACTCAGCGGCGCTGGGCCGCGCGCTGGATCGGTACACCGAAAATTATCAGCGCGCCGCGGATGCGGCCATGCCGGTGTGGAAGCGTCGACATGGCTGAGGCCGCGCGTCGGCTCGACCTGATCGATCTCGGTCTTACCTACACCGCCGAGGACGCGATCACCTATGAGCGCCGCTTCGCCGGGGTCGCCGCGCCCGACATGCTGCGCGTGCTGCTCACCAGTGAACTGGCCGGTCGCATCGCGGCGGTTTCGTCGTTCGGGGCTGAATCGGCGGTGCTGTTGCACATGGTGGCGTCCGTGGATCGCGATACGCCGGTGGTCTTCACCAACACCCAGAAGATGTTCGGCGAGACGCTCGCCTATCGCGACGAGCTTGCCGAACGGCTGGGCTTCACCGACCTGCGCGTCTATCGCCCTGATCCCCGCCTCCTCGCTGCGCGCGACAAGACCGGTCTGCGCTGGTCCTATGATCCCGACGGCTGCTGCGAGCTGCGGAAAGTGGAACCGTTGCGTCGCGCGCTTGCGCCGTTCGATGCATGGATCAGCGGTCGCAAGGGCTTCCAGGCCGGTACGCGCGCGGCACTCCCCCGCTTCGAGGCGGACGAGGGGCGGCTCAAGATCAATCCGCTGGCGGACTGGTCAAAGGACGAACTCGACAACTATTTCGCCACCCACGACCTGCCGCGCCACCCGTTGGAGGCACAGGGCTTTCGCTCAATCGGCTGCGCGCCCTGCACGTCGAGAACCCTGCCTGGCGAAGATCCGCGTGCGGGCCGCTGGCGTGGCTGGGACAAGGTCGAATGCGGCATTCACAAGCCGGGCGAGGAGCCGGTGTTCTGACACTGCGACCGGCGGCTAGACGCCGCCGGCCGTTCGAGTCACTTCGTACTGAGGGTGGTCGTCGTCCGCTGGGTAACGGCAGCGCGAACGGCGGGTTTGCGCTTGACGATGCGCCTGACGACCCGGCGAGGTGCCGCCCGCACGCTTGCTCTGGCGGCGACCGGCACGACGCGGGTCGTCTCCGTCGTGACGGTCGCGGTAGCAGCCGGCGCGGGAGCGGGTGCCGCGACGAACACTGGCGGTGCCGCGCGCGCCGCGGCGGCGTCGGCCTGTGCGGCGGTGGCGGCCTGCTCGGCAGCGGCGGCACGCGCATTGGCATCAGCGGCGTCGCGCTGAGCGGCACTGGCGGATGCCTGTGCATCAGCCTGCGCCGACGTGGCGGCGGCGGCGCGGTTTCGCTCGGCAAGGCCGATCGCCGTGTCGGCGATTGTCTGGGCACGGTTCGCCTCCGCGATCGCGTCGCGCTCGCGGCCACTCTCCAGTCGCTCCTCGGCAGTTCGCAGCGCCGCTGCAGCTTCCGCCTGCATACGCGGCATCTCGCCGCCGCCGTTCAGCTTGGCGGAGACCTCGATCTTGGCACGGGCGGCGGCGATGGCGGACCGCGCGCGGTCACTCTGGCTCTGCGCAGCCACCGGGCTGGCAAGTGCGAGGATCAGCGCGGCGGTGCCGCCTAGAAGAAAGGGATTACGCATGAAGACACTCCTGTCGATGAACAGAGCGCCCCAACGGGTCTGACCATTGTTAAGTTCCTGCTCCCGGCCGCTCAGTACCCCGCGTAATCGCTGAACTTCGTCACCGTCGGATCGAACTTCAGCGTCACCTTGCCCGTCGCACCATGACGCTGCTTGGCGACGATCAACTCCGCCAGCCCATACACGCGCTCCATGTCCGCCGCCCATTTGGCGTGGTCGTCAAAGGTGCGGGAGTCGTCCCCTTCGCTGGGTCGTTTCGGCTCCTTCGCCGCGACGTAATAGTCTTCGCGATAGACGAACCACACCATGTCGGCGTCCTGCTCGATCGAACCGGACTCTCGGAGGTCGGAGAGCATCGGCCGCTTGTCCTCGCGCTGCTCGACAGCGCGCGACAGCTGCGACAGGGCAAGCACCGGCACGTTCAAATCTTTGGCGAGCGTTTTCAACCCGCGCGAGATCTCCGAAATCTCCTGCACCCGGTTCTCGTTCGAGCCCCGCGCGGAGCCGGTCAGCAGCTGGAGGTAATCCACCACTACCAGCCCGATCTCGTTATTGTGCCGCCTTTGGAGCCGCCGCACGCGCGTGTGCAGCGCACCGATCGACAGACCACCGGTATCGTCGATGAACAGCGGCAAATTCTCCAGCTCGGCCGCTGCCGACGCCAGCCGGCTGAATTCCGCGCGCGAGATCTTGCCCATGCGCAGCGATTCGGAGCTGATGCCCGACTGTTCCGACAGGATGCGCGTCGCCAGCTGATCTGCGCTCATCTCCAGCGAAAAGAAGGCGACCTTCGCGCCCACGGAGTCCGCCGGCGCGATGCCGTCGCGCATGTCGCGCATCCAGCGGCTGGCCGCATTGAAGGCGATGTTGGTGGCCAGCGACGTCTTGCCCATGCCGGGACGACCGGCCAGGATCATCAGATCGGAATGATGCATGCCGCCGATCTTGCCGTTGATCGACTCCAGCCCCGTCGTGACGCCCGACAGGTTGCCGCCCGACTGCAACGCGCGCTCCGCCATCTTGACCGCCATCGTGGTCGCCTGGGCGAAGGACTTGACGCTGTTCTCCGCGCCGCCGTCGCCCGCGACCTTGAACAGCTCCTCCTCCGCCAGCTCGATCTGCGCGCGCGGGTTGACCTCTTCGCTCGTGTCCATCGCGCGATCGACCAGCGTCCGCCCAACGGTGACAAGCGCGCGCAGCATGGCGAGGTCGTAGATCTGCGTCGCGAACTGCCGCGCGCCGATCAGCCCCGCGCCTGATCCGGTCAGTCCGGCCAGATAGGACGGCCCGCCCAGCTCCTTCATCCCCTCGTCGGCGTCGAACATCGGGCGCAGCGTCACTGGCGTCGCGAGCATGTCGTTCGACCGCAGCGTGCGGATCGCGGCAAAGATGCGGCCGTGCAGCGGCTCGTAGAAGTGCGCCGGCTCCAGCCGGTCGAGCAGATCGTCGGCCAACCGATTGTCGATCATCATCGCGCCCAGCATCGCCGCTTCCGCCTCGACGTTACGCGGCAGCTGCTGCGGCTCGGGGGCGGTTGGGAGAATCGGGAATGCGAGGGTGGCCATGCGTCCGCTCATACGCGCCACCGGTCGGGTCTCAAGCGAGCTGCGCCGGAATGCCGGGGATAAGTGACAGCCCGACCGGCCGCCGCTACGCAGCCCCAGTGGCCGATCCCCGCATCATCGACGTCCAGCTCGACGACCGCACCATCCTGTGGCGCTCTGCGGACGTCGAGCAGGAGCGGCGGATTGCGATCTTCGACCTGATCGAGGGCAATCACTTCGCGCCCCAGCGTCAGCATGCCGATGGCTATGCGGGTCCGTACCGGGTCGCGCTGTCGGTGGAGGAGGGTCGCCTCGTTATCCAGATCAAGCGCGAGAACGACACGCCGCTGGAGACGCTGGTGCTGGCGCTCGGCCGTTTCCGCCGCCCGATCCGCGACTATTTCGCGATCTGCGACAGCTATTACCAGGCCATCCGCCAATCGACTCCGCAACAGATCGAAACCGTCGACATGGCCCGGCGCGGCGTTCACAACGAGGCGGCCGAGCTGTTGCAGGAGCGGCTCGCCGGCAAGATCGAGGTCGATTTCGATACCGCCCGACGCCTGTTCACGCTGATCTGCGTGCTGCACATCCGCGGATGACGATGACGCCCTTCAGATTGGCTGCCGGTGCATTGCTGGTCGCGGCGTTGGTGGTGAGCGCTATCGCGCTAGCCGCGCGCTGGCACCCGTCGAAGCAGCGTTATCCGTTGCAGGGCGTCGATCTTGGCGAACGACCCGGTCCGGTCGAATGGGGCAGCGTGCGCGCGGCGGGGGCGGACTTCGCGTACATCGTGGCGACGGCGGGGGCTCGCACTCGAGACCCGTCGTTTGGGGAGAACTGGGAAGCGCTGCCGGCCGCTGGCCTGCGTCGTGGCGCGGTGCATCTCTATTCCCTCTGCGAAGACGGCGCGGCGCAGGGGGACGCCTTCAATGCGGTCGTGCCGCGTGCCGCCGATGCCTTGCCGCCTGCGGTCGACCTGTCCATGCGCGACGGCTGTACCGCGCCAGAACGCGGGCCGGCGGTCGCGGAGGGGGTGCGCGCTTTTGCCAAGCGGGTCGAGGCACATGCCGGAAAGCCGCTCATCCTGCGCTTGTCGCGTGCGGTCGAACGCCGGTACGGCCTGTCAAAGGCGCTCACGCGTCCGGTCTGGCTCACCGGCAATTTCCTGCGTCCAGGCTATGTCGATCGGCCTTGGCGACTGTGGCGCGCGAACGACGGGCGACAGATCGAAGGGGTACACGGCACGGTGAATTGGGTAGTCGTAGCGCCATGACGCAAGAGCAACTGATCGCCGCAGCCCGCGAGGCCGCACGCAACGCCTACGCGCCCTATTCGCGGTTCGCGGTCGGTGCCGCGGTGCTGCTCGCCGACGGCAGCGTCGTTTCCGGCGCGAATTTCGAGAATGCCAGCTATGGCCTGTCGCTTTGCGCGGAAACGGTCGCGATCGCCACCGTCAGCGCAAGCGGCCGGCTGGCCGACGTGCGGGCGATCGCGGTCGTCGGCGGTACCATGGGAGCACCCGGCGATGTTGCCGTGCGTCCATGCGGCCGGTGTCGTCAGATACTCAACGAGGCCGCACAGCTCGCCGACTGCGACCTGCCGGTTCATTGCGCGGGGCTCACTGGCGGGGCGGTCGTCAGCTATCACCTGTCCGAGCTGTTGCCCGACGCTTTCGGGCCACGCGACTTGGGCCTGGCTTGACGCGGAGCGCCGGCGCGCGCGACACGAGCCCATGATCCTCTCCGACGCCTCTATCCGTGATTACGCCCGCAGCCATGCGATGATCGAGCCGTTCGTCGAGGCACAGCGCCGCGACGGCTGCATCAGCTACGGCCTGTCCAGCTATGGCTATGACGCGCGGGTCGCGGACGAGTTCAAGATCTTCACCAACGTCGATTCGGCGATCGTCGACCCTAAGAACTTCGCGGCGAACAGCTTCGTCGATCGCAAGACCGACATATGCATCATCCCGCCCAACAGCTTCGCGCTCGCGCGCACGGTCGAATATTTCCGCGTTCCTCGCGACCTGCTGGTCATCTGCCTGGGCAAGTCGACCTATGCCCGGTGTGGGATCATCGTCAACGTGACGCCGCTGGAGCCGGGCTGGGAAGGGCACGTCACGCTCGAATTCTCCAACACCACGCCGCTGCCTGCGCGAATCTATGCCAACGAGGGCGCGTGCCAGTTCCTGTTCCTGCGCGGCGACCGGCCATGCGAGGTCAGCTATGCCGACCGGGCTGGCAAATACATGCACCAGCAGGGCGTCACGCTTCCCAAGTTGTGAGGGTCACGCAGCGACCGGCTCCCCGCCGCGCCCTTCGTGCGCGCGCAACCGGAACGGCAATCGACGCCCCGCGACCGCCGATCGCCACGCCCATTCCACCGGCGCGATGGCATGGTCCTTCACCCACCAGTTCGCCCACCACAACAGCAGCGCGTTGACGGCGAGCGCGGTGAGCATGAACGACGCCCAGCCCTGCTGACCGTACAGCCCCAGCCCCCAGGGCGGGTAGAGGATGAAGACGCAGATCAGCGTCTGCAGGATGTATATCGTCAGCGCGGTTCGTCCCGCGGCCTCGAACGGCTTCAGCAGGCGGCTGCCCACGACGCTCGCCAGCGCCATGTTGATCAGGCCTACATGACCCACCGTCATCGCGAGCCGCGCCAGTTCCGATGTAGCCTGGGACAGTCCGGTGGAGCCGTCGAACCGGGTCAAGTCGTAGGCGAACAAAGCGCGCAGCGGCAGGGCGGTCGCATAGCTGATCACCGTCAGCTTGGCGTAGAAGCTCATCGATCGCGCGCCCTGCAGGATGCCGAGCTTATACAACGCCGCGCCGATCAGCATCGTGGACGCGGCCTCCCAGACGAACAGGATCTCCAAGAACATCGCCTGGATGAAGAAGAAGGAGTCCCACGCGGATCGTACCCACTGTCCCGCGGTGCCCTGGCGCGCCTGGTCTTCCGCGACTACCCGCTGCTTGTCCTCGGCCTTGCGCTTCGCACGTTCGCCCGCCGCCTTGTCGGCATTGCCAAGTGTTTTGGCTTCGATGGTGGTGAGCGACTGGCCGGCGTCCCGCTTGACGCGCAGCTCGGTCGCCTGCCGCTCCTGCATCCGCGAAACCGTGATCCCTGCCCCGCCGCCCAGCAGCATGAACATGCTCAGGAGCAGGCCGAACACGATCAGCCAACGCGGACGGAACCGCCGGAACAGCGCCGCGACCAAAGCCGCGATGCCGTAGGTGTGCAGGATGTCGCCGGGCCACAGCAGCACAAACACGTGGATCAGACCGAACGCGATCAGCACGATGTTGCGCCACGCATAGCTCCGGAACACCTGCCATTTGCTCATGTGTGTGGCGGCGCGGTCGGTGAGGATCACCATTCCAGCGCCAAAGAGCATCTCCAGCAGCGCGCGTGCCGTGCCGTTGGCCAAAACCTCGCGAACCCACCAGCTGGCCTGGTCCGCGGCTGTCCAGCCATAGTGGCGCACATCGCCGAAGAAGGCGTGAAGCGAGCCGCCCATGCCGTTGATGTTCATGAACAGAATGGCGAGGATGGCGATGCCGCGCAGGATGTCGAGCGTGGCCAAGCGCGGCGCGCCGTCGGGTTCGGCAGGGGGAGGAAGTGCGACAGTCAGTCCGGCGTCGGTCATCCGCTTGTCCCCCGCAGCGCGCCGGGTTTCCGGCTTCACTGCGGTGCGTGCTAGCTCAACAACACACCCGCGACAAGCTGACGGATCGGGCGGCTGCGACGACTAGGCGACGATTAGGCGGCGAAGCCTGCTTGCCTCCTCATCCAAATGGGCGAACGATGCGCCGGTCACAGGGATCGAATGGGCAGAAACTGTCACCGGCAGCCAGGCACAAGGCGGCCAACGCGCCGATCGCCGTCGGCGTGCTCTTGGCCAGCGCGCTGATCGGGTATTTCCGGTCGATGGCCATGGCGATCGAGATCCTGCGCAACACCTCAACCGAATGGAAGACCTGCGACGAGAGCACGACGCTCAACATCACCTACGCATTGATGCCGTGGAAGGAGAAGCCCGGATCGTTGGAGGTCCAGCAGAACTGGCGCACCATCGAGCGCGAGACTCAGGCCCGTACCCGCACCATGATCGACACCTTCTTCAAGAAGCTCGAATCGGGACCACAGACCGCGAAGGACTATTGCGCGCAGATGCATGGGCTGCGCGAGTCCGCGACTCTGTCGGTCCAGCAGACGTTTGCCGATGCCGCCCAGGTCAATGCCCTCGTCGCACAGGAAGCGGCGCAGGGCGCGCGCGACCTGGCAAAGGTGCAGTTCGGCTGCACGCTAATCTTGGCAAGCACGGGGTGCATCTTGGCCATGGCGGCGCAGTGCCCGCGGTACTGGCGACGACCAACGTCGGCTTGAAGGCGGCTGCCGTCGGGCTGAGCTACAACATCGCCGGAGCGCTTATCAAGGACGGCGCGTCGTGGTCCAGCGCGCAGGCGATCGCCATTGAGGGCACCAAGACCGGCACCGGTGAAGCACTGGGCGGCGCCGAGAAGACGGCGCAGACCAGCTAGCCAAGACCGTCGCGCAGAAATGGCAGCAGATCGGCGCGACCGAAGCCAACATCAACAAGCTGAGCGCTGACATCGCGCGCAAGAGGAGCGAAAAGAAGATCGCCGCCTTGGGCGCGCAGAAAGCGGCCAAGGAAGCCGGCCTCAAGCGCGCGCAACAGGAGTTGGCCAAGGCCGGACGCAACAGCTGAAATGGACCGTCGCATCCAAGACCGTGCCGGTGCTGTTCCTGGCGCACGACGCCTGGAACGCCTGGAGCGATCTCTCAAGCGTTTACGAACAGACGCAATAGCAGCGCGGGGCGGCCAGCGCCGCCCCGCGTCGCCGAATCAGCTGGCGACGGTGCCCTTAGCCGGACGCGGATCGCGACGCTCGGCGATACGCGCCGACTTGCCGGTGCGGCCGCGCAGGTAATACAGCTTGGCGCGACGGACCGCGCCCTTGCGCACCACCTCAATCGCCTCGATCGACGGCGAGTAGAGCGGAAAGACGCGCTCGACGCCTTCGCCGAACGACATCTTTCGAACCGTGAACGACGACCCCATGCCGCGGTTGGCGCGCGCGATGCATACGCCTTCATAGGCCTGCACGCGGGTACGCTCGCCTTCGACCACCTTGACGCCGACGCGCAGCGTGTCGCCGGGACGGAATTCGGGAATGGCGCGTACGGCGGTCAGCTTGGCTATCTGCTCCGCCTCGATCTGCTGGATGATGTTCACTGGTCGTCTCTCTGTTCGTGCCGCGCGCCAGAGGGCGACTGGACCGGCGCGCCCCGATGGCGCTCCCAAAGGTCCGGCCGCCTTAGCCGTGTATCCTCGACCGCCCGTGCCTGACGCCAGGCGGCGATCTTCGCATGATCCCCCGATCGCAGCACTTGCGGGATCCTGCGCCCTTCCCAGGTTTCTGGTCGGGTATAATGCGGGTATTCGAGCAGCCCCGTTTCGAAGCTCTCGTCCACGCCGCTGGAAGCCGCGCCCATTACGCCGGGCAACAGGCGGATGCAAGCATCGAGCAGCACCAGCGCGCCGAGTTCGCCGCCGGACAGGACATAATCGCCCATCGACACCTGTTCCACGGCGCGGGCGTCGAACAGGCGCTCGTCGAAGCCTTCGAAACGGCCGCACAGGACGATGGCACCCGAGCCGGCGGCAAGGTCGCGCACTAGCCTTTGGGTAAGCGGTGCTCCGCGCGGTGTCATGGCGAGCACCGGACGCTCGTCCGCGACGCTGTCCAGGGCCGCCGCTACCACGTCCGCCCGCAGCACCATCCCCGCCCCGCCGCCCGCAGGGCTGCCGTCCACGGTGCGGTGCTTGTCGGCGGCGAAGTCGCGGATCTGCACCGCATCCAGCGACCAGCGACCTTCGCGCAGCGCCCTGCCCGCCAGCGAGTGCCCGAGCGGACCGGGAAACATCTCCGGGTACAGGGTGAGGACGGTGGCAGCGAACGCCATCAGGGCGCCGGGGTGAAGTCGAGCACCTGCAGGCTCAGGGTCGGGGTCGGTGCGCGCTGCACGCGGCCGGCGACACGCCCCTTCGTGCAAGTCCAACTAAAGCTGCCCTCCATGGCGGAGGTCGGCGCGATCGGCTCCGCCATCGCGCAATCGCCAACGCTCGCCTTCAGCGTGGCAATGTCGGCCCTCCGTCGGGTCACGTCGCGATCGAGGAGCACGTTGTCTGCCAACGGCGCGCGTTGCGGATCGCCGGCGGTCCAGGCAGCCTTCGCCACAGCGTAAGCCGCCGCCAGCCCGGAACCCACCGGGATCGCCCGGTCGGGGGCTAGTCCAGTCTCGCGCAGTGCCAGCAGCGCGCGCCATGCCTGCTGGCTCGCGCCGGTATAGGTGCGGTTGGTGAAGGCGAAGACGCCGACGCCCGCATCCGGCAGCATCGCGACGACCGAGCCGAAGCCCGGATAGCCCCCGCCATGGGTTACGACGCGGCCGAGGTCGCAATCGTCAACGACACTCCACCCCATCGCATAGCTGACCGCCTGCCGGCAGGGCGCGCCAAGCCCGACGGGGCGCGCCCGGGTGGTGGTGAAGTTCGAGCCACGGACGATCTCGCGCGCGGTGGCGCGGGAGACCGGCCCCGCGTCGGCCCCGTCGCGTGCCGGCCAGGCGTTCATCAGGAATGCGACCCAACGCCAATAATCGTTGGCGGTGGTCTCCATTCCGCCCATTGCCCCGAACGCACCGTCGGCCATGTCTGGCTCGCGCACCCAACGCTCGTCCTGCCAGCGAAAG
Source organism: Sphingomonas bacterium (assembly GCF_028292945.1). Taxonomy (GTDB): domain Bacteria; phylum Pseudomonadota; class Alphaproteobacteria; order Sphingomonadales; family Sphingomonadaceae; genus Sphingomonas. The sequence continues at coordinate 32,395 of NZ_JAQGLJ010000117.1, forward strand.
CCGCGGGCGCGATCGGCGCCGGGCGCGGTGAAGATGTCGTAGCCGGTGCTGCGCATCTGCAACGGCGCGAGCAGCTGCTGACCTATATAGTCCTGATAGCGCACGCCCGACACGGTGCCGACGATCCGACCGAGCAGCGCATAGCCGTAGTTGGAATATTCCATCCGCAACCCCGGCGCGTTGGCGAACGGGACGCCGGCGCCAAGCATCGCCGAGAAGGAATCCTCTGATAGCGGCTGCTGCCGATCACCCCAAGGATTGTCCTCGACGAAGCCGGCGCTGTGGTGGAGCAGGTCGCGCACCGTGATCCTGGGGCTGTCGCTGGTCGGATAACGCCAGCCTCGCAGGTGCGGGACATAGGCTTCGGCGGGCGCGTCGAGCGACAGCTTGCCCGCGTCGCGCAGCTTCAGAATCGCCATCGCCGTAAAGGCCTTCGACATCGAAGCGATGCGGAAGCGGGTGTCAACCGTGGCCGGCAGCCCGCGCTCGGCGTCGCGCAGGCCGATGGCGCGGACGTGGAGAAGCCGTCCGTCCTTGACGATGCCATAGGTCATGCCGGGGACGCGCTTCTCGCGCACCAGTTCGGAGAAGATGGCGTCGACGCGGGCGACGGCTGCTTCGGTAGCTACCGACGGCGCAGGTTGCGCAGAGGCAGCGCACGGAACCGCGATTGCCATGGCTGCGGCGAGCAGTTTGATATTGCGCATGGGCCGTCCCCTCTGATTTATGGTCGGTGTTAGTCGTACGGCGGCACCGGTGGAACCCTGTCGCATGCTGAGCCATTCCATGCTGCATGATCGACTGCCTCGTGATCGGCGGTGGCCCCGCCGGGCTGACCGCCGCCATTTACCTCGCCCGCTTCCACCTCTCCGTCCGCGTCGTCGACGCGGGGCAGAGCCGGGTCAGTTGGATCCCGCGCACGCACAACCATGCGGGCTATCCGGGCGGGATCAAGGGCACCGACCTGCTCAAGCACATGCGCGATCAGGCGGAGGAGTTCGGCATCTCGGTCGAACACGGCTTGGTCGAGCACCTGGAACTGATCGAAGGCGGCTTCGCGGCGCGCATTACCGATAGTGAGACCATCGAGGCGCAAACGGTGCTGCTGGCGACCGGCGTGGTGAACAACAAGCCGCCGATCTCGCCCGAGCTTCATGACGTCGCCATGGCGCGCGGGCTGCTGCGCTATTGTCCCATCTGCGACGGCTATGAAGTCACCGACAAACGCGTCGGCGTGATCGGCAACCGCACCCACGGCTTCAAGGAAGCGATGTTCCTGCGCACCTATACCAAGGACGTGACGTTGATCGCGCCCGACGCCGATATCGAGCTGAGCGACGACGAACATGCCCGGCTGGCGGCACTGGGGATCGCAACAGTCGGTGGGCCGTGCGCGTCGTTGCGGGTCGACGACGACAAGATCGTCGCACCGACGCCCAAGGGCGAGTTTAGCTTCGACAGCATCTATCCCGCACTCGGCTCGGTCATTCGCTCAGAGCTGGCGATAGCACTCGGTGCGGAGGGCTCGTCCGACGGCTGCCTGGTGGTGGACGATCACCAGCGCACCAGCGTGCGCTGGCTGTATGCCGCCGGCGACGTCGTCAAGGGACTGGACCAGATCAGCCACGCGATGGGCGAAGGCGGCGTCGCCGGAGTGACGATCAGGAACGACTTGGCTGAAGTGCGGGAGCTGGCGCGATAAGGACGTATGCGCCCGGCACCGCGCCTTAACCCTCCACAAACGCTGGGTCGATTACAAGTCGCTCTGCGTTCCAGTCGGGCACAGCCTCGGGCCGCAGCGGGGCCATGAACGTCCTGCCGTCGAGGCGCTGAACCTCAATTACATCGCCGGCGCCAAAATCGCTGATCGCGACGATGCTGCCAATCGGATCGCCGTCGGGTGTTTCGACCGGCAGGCCGATGAGGTCGGCATGGTAAAACTCACCCTCCTCCAGCGGCGGCAGGTCGGCGCGCGAGACCGTTAACGTCCTGCCGCGCAGTGCCTCGGCCCCGGTCCGATCCGCCACTTCCGCAAACCGGGCGATCGAGCCGCGCAG
>NZ_JAQGLJ010000118.1 GCF_028292945.1 Sphingomonas bacterium
GCTGCCGCGGCTGGAGATTGTGCGGCGGGCGCCCGCGATCGACGCGTACGAGTATGAGGACTTCGTGCTGCATGGGTACGAGGCGCAGCCGCACATCAAGGCGCCGGTGGCGGTGTAACTCCCCTCCCGCTTGCGGGAGGGGAGCACAGCTTCTCCCCTCCCGCTTGCGGGAGCGGTTGGGGGTGGGCATGTCCCCGATGGATGACCTCGCTAGACGTGCCCACCCCTAGCCCCTCCCGCGAGCGGGAGGGGGATTGATGATCACCTTCGTCGTGGCACGCGCGGACAACGACGTGATCGGGCGTGACGGCGGACTGCCGTGGCACCTGCCGGCGGACTTGCGGCGATTCAAGGCGCTGACGCTGGGCAAGCCGATGATCATGGGGCGCAAGACGTTCGAGAGTTTCCCCGCAGCCCTGCCCGGCCGGCGGCACATCGTGCTGACCCGCGATCGGGGGTGGCGAGCGGCGGGTGCGGAGGCGGCGCATTCGGTCGAGGAGGCGCTGGCGTTGGCGGGCGGAGACGTGTCGGTGATCGGGGGGGCGGAGGTGTTCGCGCTGTTCCTGGAGCGGGCGGATCGGGTGGAGCTGACCGAAGTGCATATCGTGGCTGACGGAGACACGGTGATGCCGGGGTTTTCCGGCTGGCGCGAGATTGGGCGGGAAGATCATGCGGCGGCGGGGGAGCGGCCGGGATATTCATTCGTGACGTTAACGCGGTCCCAGCCATAGCCCTCCCCGGCGGACGCCCGGGTCCAGCCCGCGGCCCGGCCGACTGGGCCCCGGCTTCCGCCGGGGAGGGGCCGGGTCGCGGGCACAACTACAGGACAGGGTAGAAGCAGTTTGCCTACGCCCCTATACCCTCCTCATGCAGCGCCTCGCAGGTGACCTTCCGGCCCCGGCCGCGCTCCGGGGCGGCATCGTGGCGCTCGGCAATTTCGACGGGTTTCACCTCGGGCATCAGGCGGTGGTCGGGCGCGCGGTGGCGCGGGCGCGCGCGGAGGGGCGGCCGGCGCTGGTGGCGACGTTCGATCCGCATCCGGTGCGGTTCTTCCGGCCCGATGCGGCGCCGTTCCGACTGACCACGCTCGACCAGCGCGAGCGCCTGTTCGCCGCCGCCGGCGCGGACGCGATGGTCGTGTTCCGGTTCAACGCGGTGTTGGCGGCGTTGACGGCAGCGCAGTTCGTCGCGGAGCGGCTGGTCGGCGACCTCGGCGTCGCCGGGGTAGTGACGGGCGAGGATTTCACCTTCGGCCACGCGAAGGGCGGCAATGTCGCTGTCTTGGCGGAGCAGGGGAGGGCGCACGGGTTCGCCGCCGAGACGGTCGGCCCGGTGGCGCTCGACGGTGAACCCGTGTCGTCATCCCGCATCCGCGAAGCGTTGCAGCGCGGCGACCCGCGCGCGGCGGCGCGGCTGCTGACGCGGCCGTTCGCGATCGAGGGCGTTGTGCAGCATGGCGACAAGCTGGGGCGCACGATCGGCTACCCGACGGCCAATCTCGACATGGGGCCGTATCTGCGGCCGGCATACGGCATCTATGCGGTGCGCGGGCGGCTTAGCGACGGTCGCGTGCTGGACGGGGCGGCGAACCTAGGCGTGCGGCCGACCTTCGAGCCGCCGAAAGAGCTGCTGGAGCCATATTTCTTCGACTTCGCGGAGGATGTGTACGGGCAGACGATCGAAGTCGAGCTGGTCGAGTATCTGCGCACCGAGGCGAAGTTCGACGGGCTGGCGGCGCTGACGGCGCAGATGGAGTTGGATTGCGCGCGGGCCAGGGTAGTGCTCGCGGCCTGATCAACTTACAACGTCACCCTGAACTTGTTTCAGGGTCCATGCGACACCGCAGCGTCGGGGACGATGGTAGCCGTCGCGCATGGATGCTGAAACGAGTTCAGCATGACGGGAGGGCAGGGTGACGTTAGCCGAAACTAACGCTAGACGCGCCGCACCAATGACCGACGCCGACCTCCCCAAGCGCGACTACCGCGACACCGTCTTCCTGCCGAAGACCGATTTTCCGATGAAGGCGGGCCTCGCCGCCAAGGAGCCGGCGATCCTGGAACGCTGGCAGCGGATCGGGCTGTACGACCGCCTGCGCCGCGAGCGCGCCGGGCGCGAGCGGTTCATCCTGCACGACGGCCCGCCTTACGCCAACGGCAACATCCACATGGGTCACGCCATGATGAAGACGCTGAAGGACTTCATCGTGCGGTCGCAGACACTGCTCGGCAAGGACGCGCCGTTCGTGCCCGGCTGGGACTGTCATGGCCTGCCGATCGAGTGGAAGGTCGAGGAAGCGTATCGCGCCAAGAAGCTGAACAAGGACGAGGTGCCGGTCGCACAGTTCCGCGCCGAGTGCCGCGCCTATGCGCAGGGCTGGATCGACGTGCAGCGCGAGCAGTTCCAGCGGCTGGGCGTGATGGGCGACTGGGCGGACCCGTACGTCACGATGAGCTTTGCCGCCGAGGCGGCGATCGCGGGCGAGCTGTTGAAGTTCGCGGAATCGGGCCAGCTGTATCGCGGCGCCAAGCCGGTGATGTGGTCCCCGGTCGAAAAGACCGCGCTCGCCGAGGCGGAGGTCGAATATGAGGACGTCGTGTCGACGCAGATCGACGTGGCGTTCGAGATCGTCGAGGCACCCAACGCGCCCGAACTGGTCGGCGCGCATGCGGTGATCTGGACGACGACACCGTGGACGATCCCGGTGAACCAGGCGCTCGCGTATGGGCCGGAGATTGAGTACGGCGTCTATGTATTTGAGTGGGAGCAGGACGATACTGCGGCGGTCCCAATCGAAGCCGACCTGGCGACTGGCTTCGTCGGAACCGAGGAAATCCGAGAGTTCCGATACATCATTGCCGACGCTCTGGTTGACGCTTTCAAAGCTCGCCTGTCGTCATCACCGGAGCAGTCCCCTCTTGCCTTACAGGTAATGCGACGGGTGGGCGCTGCCTCCGGCTCGCAACTTGCCGGCGTCATCGCGCGTCACCCCATGCACCACCTCGGCGGCTTCTTCGCCAAGCCCCGGCCGATGCTGCCGGGCGAGTTCGTCACGACCGACCAGGGCACGGGCCTCGTCCACATGGCGCCCGACCATGGCGAGGACGATTTCCTGCTGTGCAAGCAGTACGGGATCGACCCGGTGTTCGCGGTCGATGCCGCGGGGATGTACCGGCCGGACTGGGCGTGGCTGGGCGGGCAGGGCTCGGTCATCAACAAGAAGTTTGTGGCGGCTGATGGTCCGATCTGTTCGGACCTGCGCGCGGCGGGGGCGCTGCTCGCGGCGTCGGACGATTTCAAGCACAGCTATCCGCATTCCTGGCGGTCCAAGGCCAAGGTGATCCAGCGCGCGACGCCGCAATGGTTCATCGCGATGGACAAGCCGCTCCCCTCCCGCTTGCGGGAGGGGCTGGGGGTGGGCGCTCCGTCTGCCACGGAGTATCCGGTCGAGAGCGGGGGCCCACCCCCCGGCCCCCTCCCGCAAGCGGGAGGGGGAGCCACCCTCCGCTCCACCGCCCTCGACGCGATTGGCGCGACTCGCTGGATCCCCGCGCGCGCGTAGAACCGCATCCGCGCGATGGTCGAGGGCCGCCCCGATTGGGTGATCTCCCGCCAGCGCGCATGGGG
>NZ_JAQGLJ010000003.1 GCF_028292945.1 Sphingomonas bacterium
GGAATTCCGAACACATTGCCTTGGCTGTCATCGGGTTGCGTGTAGATATAGGCCTGACTGGTCGAGCTGAGTCGCGCGGTGTTTCGCAACGTCACGCCGCCAAAGTCGTGGCTCGCGCGCAGCGTCAGCTGGTCGATGTTGGTCTCGCGGAAGTCGCGGTTCGCCAGCCCGTAGAAGCTGTTCGGCGAGATCCGGCCAACAGTTCCGGACGCGGTGGTGAACCGGCCGACCGCAGGTTCCGACAGGATGACGCCGCTGCTACCGGCGGGCGTCGCGTTGATGGCAGCACTGGCGACATACGAATATGGCAAGCCGCTGTCGGGCAGTTCGTCGGTTTCCAGATGGTAGTACATCGCCGTCAGCTGCGTGGGTCCGCCCAGTCCGATCGTCACCGAGGGTGCCACGGCCCAGCGCTTCTGGAACAACGCATCGCGACCGGCGACGTCCTGGTCGTGCCACATGCCGTTGATCCGCAGCGCGACGGTGGGGCCAAGCGCGGCATTAAGATCGACGGTGGCGCGCTTGTAGTCGTCGCTGCCATGGCTGACGGCAGTCGAGCCGAACGTGGTCGCCTGCGGCAGTTTGGAGCCGATGTTCAGCGTCCCCCCTGCGGAGCCTCGCCCGCCCAGCGTGGAGTCCGAACCGCGCACGATCTGCACGCTCTCGACCGCGAACACCTCGCGGCTCTGCGCGCCGATGTCGCGGACACCGTCCAGGAAAGTCGACCCCTGGCTATCGAACCCGCGAATGAATGGCCGGTCGCCGATCGGATTGCCGCCCTCCGCCGCGCCGAAGGTGATGCCGGGTACGGTGCGCAGCGCATCCTGCAACGTCGCCGACCCGGTCTGCTCGATCACCTCGCGCGGCAGCACCACGATCGAGCGCGGCGTATCGACCAGCGACGCGACCAGCTTGGGGTTGTCGCTCCGCTGGACGCGCTCGCCCTCGACCACGATGTCGGCGTGCCGCTGATCCTCGGGCGTCTCAGGATCGGCGCCAAGAGCGGGCGCAGTGGCGAACGCGCCGACGCAGGAAAGCGCCAGGAACTTGGGTATTGCGGGCAACGAAACTCCCCTTCTGGAGAGCGGCGCTATTGAGAAGCGTTCGCAGTGTCAAACTTATTGCGAGCTATTCGCAACCTCGCGCAACAGCCAGGTGCGCAGGGCGCTGGCCAGATTGGGGGCGCGATGCTGTCCCGAACGCAAGGCGTCGATCCGAGCAACCAGCACGCTCAGCGGCAACGACCGCGCTCTGGCCGCCGCCTCCAGAGCCTCCCAGAATTCCGGCTCCAGGCTGATCGACGTCTGATGCCCGGCGATGGTGATCGACCGCTTGCACGGCCCGACAAAGCAATCGGGGTCGACGCCGATCATTCGGTGTCGAACAGCGCCGCCAGCTGCTCGATGATGGTGCCGCCCAGCTGTTCGGCGTCCATGATCGTGACGGCTCGCGCGTAATAGCGCGTCACGTCGTGACCGATCCCGATCGCGACCAGCTCGACCGGCGACTTGGTCTCGATCCAGCCGATCACCTGGCGCAGATGCCGCTCCAGATACGAGCCGCTGTTCACGCTGAGCGTCGAATCGTCCACCGGCGCGCCGTCGGAGATGACCATCAGGATGCGACGTTCCTCCGGCCGCGCGAGCAGCCGCGCGTGCGCCCACAACAGCGCCTCGCCGTCGATGTTCTCCTTCAACAGCCCCTCGCGCATCATCAGCCCGAGGTTCTGGCGCGAGCGACGATACGGCTCGTCCGCGCGCTTGTAGAGGATGTGGCGCACGTCGTTCAACCGCCCCGGTTGTAGCGGCCGCCCTGCCGCCAGCCACGTCTCGCGCGCCTGCCCGCCCTTCCACGCGCGCGTCGTGAAGCCAAGGATCTCCGTCTTGACCCCGCACCGCTCCAGCGTCCGCGCGAGGATATCGGCCGAGATCGCCGCGATCGAGATCGGCCTTCCGCGCATCGAGCCCGAATTGTCGATCAACAGCGTCACCACGGTATCGCGGAACTTGGTCTCGCGCTCGACCTTGTAGCTCAGCGACGAGCCGGGACTGACGATCACCCGCGCCAGCCGCGCCGCGTCGAGCATGCCTTCTTCCTGATCGAAGTCCCAGGACCGGTTCTGCTGCGCCATCAGTCGCCGCTGCAGCCGGTTGGCGAGCTTCGACACCGCCGATTGCAGATGCACCAGCTGCTGATCGAGATAGCCGCGCAGCCGCGTCAGCTCGTCCGGGTCGCACAAGTCGGTAGCCGCGATCACCTCGTCAAACTGCGTCGTCCAGTGCTTGTAGTCGAACTGCGGCGACAGGTCGGCGTGCGGCCGGTTCGGGCGAACGGGCTGCATCCCTTCCTCGCCCTCGTCCTGCCCGTCGGCATCCATGTCGTCGAACTGGTCGTCTCCGGCCTCCTGCCCCTCGCCTTCGTCGCCCTCGCCCTCGGTCTGCTCGCCGCGCGCCTCGACCTCGGCCTGACCGTCGCCGCCCTGCTCCTCCCCCTCTTCGCCCTGGTCGTCGGCTGCCTCTTCTGTGCCCTCGTCCTCGGCACCGCCTTCGTCCGCCTCGTCGGGAACCTGCGTGCCCTCGATCAACTCCAGCTGCTCCAGCAGCTTTGTGGCGAGCGCCTGGAACGCGCGCTGGTCGTCGATCGCCAGCGCCAGCGCGTCCAGATCGGCGCGGTCCTCAACCCAGTCGCGCACCAGCGCCAGACCCGGTTCTGCGGCGCCGGGCGAGGCATGTCCGGTGAGCCGCTCGCGCACCATCAGCGCCAGCGCGGTCGACAGCGGCACTTCGTCGCGGGTGCGCGCGCGCGTGATCGGGTCCGACCGCAGCCGCATGTCGAGCGCGGTGGCGAGGTTGTCGGCGATGCCGGCATAGCCCCGGCTGCCCAGCGCCTCGACGCGCGCACCCTCCACCGCATCGAACACTGCGCGCGCCACCGGGTCGCCAGGCGCACCCTTCAGGTGCAGCGCAGTGTTGTGGTGCCGCAGCTTGAGCGCGAAGCCGTCAGCGAACCCGCGCGCCTCCGCCACCTGATCGGCCGGCAATGCGCGCGCCGGCATCGGCACCTTCAGATGCTTGCCCGACTGCACCGGGGCATCGGCGGTGAACGCCAGCTCGACCTCCGGCTCGTCCGCGATCGCCCGCGACGCGCCCGCGAGCACGGCCTTGAAGCGGTCGAGGGGGGTTTCCTGGCTCACCAGATGACCTCGCAACCAAAGCCAGCCAGTTGTCGATCGTTCGTCATGATCGGCATCTGCTCGTGGAGACTCTGCGCCGCCAACACCCGGTCAAAGGGATCGCGGTGCTCGCCACGCAGAAGCCCCGCCCGTCGAGCATGCTCCTCATGCATGTTCAGGTGGTGGAACCCATCATCCGAAACGCCACGCCGAAATTCGAGAATGCGTTGTTCCATTTCCGGCAGCCGCCCGAGACGAACTTTGATGGCAATCTCGAGCGCGGAGATCGCGCTGACATAAACCGTCGCCTCGTCCGCCTCCAGGATCTCGCGCAACGGCTCAGGTAAACGTGGATCGTTCGCCCACCACCATATGAGCGCGTGCGTGTCGAGTAGCACATTCATGATGTTACCAGTCGCCAGAATACTTGCCGTCCCAGGCATCAAGCTCATCTTTGGGCAGCGGGTCGAACCACACCTCACTCGGAATGCTGCGGAGCTCCGGCCAGCGTCCCGGTTTGCGGCGGGGTTTGGCCGGATCAGCATAAGGCACGATCTTAGCCCAGGGCATGCCAGCCTTGGCGAGGACGATCTCCTCACCAGCATGCGCTCGGTCGATCAGCTTCGAAAGGTTGGATTTCGCGTCATGCACGTTGAAGGTCTTCTGCGGATCAGCTTCGGCCATGGCGGGTCTCCTGGCGGGCTAAGTAGCTTAGCCCACCTTCCGCATCAACCCTTCCCCACCACGCTCTCCGGCAAATCCTTCCCGAACACCCGTTGGTAATATTCCGCCACCAGCGACCGCTCGGTTTCGTCGCACTTGTTGAGGAACGACAGCCGGAACGCAAAGCCGACGTCGCCGAAGATCAGCGTGTTCTGCGCCCAGGTGATAACCGTGCGCGGGCTCATCACGGTCGAGATGTCGCCGTTGATGAAGCCCTTGCGCGTCAGGTCGGCGACGCGGACCATCGCGTCCACCTCCTTCTTGCCGCCGACGCGGTCATACTCGCCCGATTTCGCCAACACGATCTGCGCCTCGACGGCTGCGGGCAGGTAGTTGAGCGTGACCACGATGTTCCAGCGGTCCATCTGGCCCTGGTTGATCTGCTGCGTGCCGTGATACAGTCCGCTGGTGTCGCCCAGCCCGACCGTGTTGGCGGTCGCGAACAGCCGGAACCACGGGTTGGGCCGGATGACACGGTTCTGGTCGAGCAGCGTCAGCTTGCCCTCGGTCTCCAGCACGCGCTGAATCACGAACATCACGTCCGGCCGGCCGGCATCGTACTCGTCGAACACCAAGGCGGTGGGCGTCTGCAACGCCCAGGGCAACAGGCCCTCGCGGAACTCGGTCACCTGCTGGCCGTCGCGCAGCACGATCGCGTCGCGGCCGATGAGGTCGATGCGGCTGATGTGCGCGTCCAGGTTGATGCGGATGCACGGCCAGTTCAGCCGCGCCGCGACCTGTTCGATATGCGTCGACTTGCCGGTGCCGTGATAGCCCTGCACCATGACGCGACGGTTGTGCGCGAACCCCGCCAGCACCGCCAAGGTCGTGTCGCCGTCGAACACATAGGCCGGGTCGAGGTCCGGCACGCGCTCGTCCGCCTCGCTGAAGGCGGGCACCTGCATGTCGGTGTCGAGGCCGAACACGTCGCGCGCGCTGACCATCTTGTCGGGCGCATCGAGCAGGCACTGCTCGCGGCTGTCGGGCTGGGTGTTGGGCAGGTCGATCATGGCAGGCCTCAAGGCATTGGTCCGACGCCTTAGGGCAAGCGCGGCCGCATACTCAACCGCTACGCTCCGATCTTCGTCGGCAGCGCGAACAGATCAACGAAGCGTTGCGCCACGTTGCGATCCCCGGCGATGCTCAGCAGCCCGCCGCCGTCGAACCCGTTTTTGCCGTAGATCGTCCGCCGCAGCGCCATCGTGTCTCCGACAAGCGTTGCTTCCACCTCGTTGCTCTCGCCGCGCGCCACGGCAATTTCACCGTCGGCGAGGCGCGCCACGAAGGCATCGTCGGGGAAACGAAAGGCGACGGTCATGGTCTGCGCGAGGGCCTTCGCGGGATCGACAAACGTCCGCAGCGAGATCATTGCCGAGGCGGTGGACATGAAGGCGAACGGATCGTGGCGGGGCGAGCGCGCGGCCCAACGACCCATCTCGCGGATCGCCATCTCCGCCTCTCGACCCCAATCGGTGAGGTCATAGACCTGGACATTGGCGGGGGAAGGCAGCCGCCGCCGCATGACGATGCTCGCCGCTTCCAGGCTCCCCAACCGCTGCGTCAGCACATTCGCGCTGATCCCCGGCAGATTGGTCTTGATTTCGCCGAAGCGTCGCGGCCCGAACATCAGTTCGCGGATGACGAGTAGCGACCAGCGTTCACCGACAAATTCCAAGGCAAGCGCGGTGCCGCAGGCGTCGTCGTACCAACGCTTTTGCACCCCGCTTCCGAGATTCGTTACTTTTCCTGACTTCATGGTTGCTAAAAGTAACCCGCTCCGGGCAACGTTGGCAAATGTTGATTCGGGATAGGAGGACGCCGCGATGCCAAGGATGATCTTCGTGAACCTGCCGGTCGCCGACGTTGCCGGCGCGACGGCCTTCTACGAGGCGATCGGTGCGCGAAAGGACGAGCGCTTCTCGAACGAGCAGGCGAGCGCGATGGTGTTTTCCGACACCATCAATTTCATGCTGCTCAGCCACGACTTTTTCCGCACCTTCACGCCAAAGGTCATCGCGGACGCGCATAAGACGGCGCAGGTGTTGGTCTGCCTGTCGGAAGACAGTCGGGAGGCGGTTGACGCCACGCTTGCCAAGGCGGTGGCCGCCGGCGGCAAGCCCGACGCGACACCCAGGCAGGAGATGGGCGGCTATATGTATGGCCGCAGTTTCGAGGATCCGGACGGGCATATCGTCGAGCTGATGTGGATGGATGTCGACCAGGCAATGGTCGCGTAGAGCCAGCCGCAGACCGAGGTCACCTGAGCCATGTCGTTCCAGGCCTATCTCGCTACGATCGAACGCACGGCCGGCAAGACGCCTGCCGACCTGCGCGCGATGGCGGCGGCCAGGCGCTGGGTCGCCGGCGGCGGTCTTGCCCCCGGTGTGAAGCCGATGGCGATCGTCGACGCGCTCAAGGCCGAACTCGCGCTGGGGCACGGTCACGCCATGTCGGTCGTCGCGCTGCTCAGAGGCGCCAGGAAGGAGGGGGATCGCTGATGCTCAGCGACTGCCGCGCGCTGCTGG
>NZ_JAQGLJ010000025.1 GCF_028292945.1 Sphingomonas bacterium
TATTGCGACGCGTCTGCGGACCCGAAGCGGCGCGCGTACCGCACCGTGCTCGACACGCTGTTCCACGCGCTGGTGCGCTGGGCAGCGCCGGTGCTGCCGTTCACGGCGGAAGAGGTGTGGCAGGCTCGGTTCCCGTCCGAGGATGAGTCGGTGCATCTGCTCGAATGGCCCGAACTGCCGTTGCACGATCCCGATGCGGCGCTGGCGGCGAAATGGCGCGATGTGCTGGCCTTGCGGGCGCAGGTGACTGAGGCGATCGAGCCGTTGCGGCGCGAGAAGACGGTGCGGTCGAGCCTGGAGGCGGAGGTGCATGTTCCCGCGCTACCGCTGCCGCAGAACGAGCTGGCGGAGGCGTTCATCGTCGCGCGCGTGGGCGAGGGCGAGCTTGCTGTCGCGCGCACTGACTATGGCAAGTGCGAGCGCTGCTGGCGGCATCTGCCTGATGTGACGGCGGACACCGGGCTGTGCGGTCGCTGTGCGACGGTGATCGCGTGAAGCCGTTCCCGCGCGCGGCGCTGATCCTCGCCGCGATCATCTTCGTCGTCGATCAGGCGGTGAAATACTGGATCACCGTCGGCCTCGATCTGGATTATCTGAGCGCCAGCCGGGTGGTGACGTCGTTCTTCAACCTGACCTTCGTAACCAATTGCGGCGTGTCGCTGGGGCTGCTGGGCGACTACACCGACAGCGCCTGGGTGCGCGTCGCGCTCACCGTCGTCACCTCGGGCATTGCCGCTGCCGTGTTGGTGTGGCTGTTTCGCGAGCGCAACGCGACCGATCGGCTGGCCTTGGGTGCGGTGTTCGGCGGTGCGATCGGCAACATCATGGATCGTGTGATCCCCGAAGACGTGCTGGGCAAGGTGACTGCCGGTCCCGTTGCCTATCCGGGCTGCGTGATCGACTATGCCGATCTGCACTTCGGCGCATGGCGGCCGTTTTTGATCTTCAATGTCGCCGACGCGGCGATTACGATAGGGGTGCTCGTGCTGCTCGTGCGCGCCCTGCTCGGGCGTGACAAGCGCGCCCCAACGGAGAGTTCCCATGCGTAAGTACATGACGTTCGTGGCGGGTGTAGCCTGTGTCGCCCTGCTGGCCGGCTGCGGCGGTCGCCGGCTCGGCTCCGGGCCGGATGAATTCGCCGTCGCACGTCAGGCGCCGCTGGTGATCCCGCCCGATTACGCACTGGTCCCGCCACAGCCGGGTGCCGCGCGGCCGCAGGACAACAACCCCTCGCAACAGGCGCTGGACGCGCTGTTCGGCGGGTCGGCGCCGCGCAGCGCGCTGGAGACGGGCGTGATCAGCTCGGTGGGTCGTGACGCGGCCGAGCCGGGCATCCGCTCCTCGGTCGACGCGCGCACGGTGGTGGTCGACAAGGGGTCGACGACGCGGGATATCGTTGCCGCACCCGAGGGCGACGGGCAGGATGCGCGGGCGAGCGCGACGGGAGCGGTGGCGACGCCTGTGCCTGCTACGCCGCAGTAATCATGTCGCATCTTCACCCCTCTCCCGCTTGCGGGAGAGGGACAGGCGCGTCAGCGCTAGGGTGAGGGCCTGGCACGGCCCGAGCGCACTTACCTTGAACCCGCGTCGTGCCCTCACCTGACTGCTTCGCCGTCTGTCCCCTCTCCCGCTTGCGGGAGAGGGTTGAGGGACTCAGAAGCTGAAGCCGACATATCCCAGCACGGTCGCGTCGCGACCGAGCTGCTTGGCGAACTTGCCGATGCCCGCCACGTTGCGGCCGGTGATGTCGGTGTCGACATAGCTGACACCCGCCTTGAACGGCCCGTGGACCAGTTCGGCGGTCAGCGACCAGTCGTAGTAATCGTCGTCGAGCGGCGTCGGATTGGCGAGGCCGAGCGAACCGTTCGAATAGCCGACATGCGCCTTCAGCGTGAGCGGGGTCGACGGAACGCCGATGCTGCCGTCCAAGAAGGCGTAGATGTTGTCATCCTTGCCGCCCGTGAAATCGAGCCCGTCCTGCCCGCCCCAGGCATAGGCGACGCCCGCCTTGGTCGCGACCGGACCGATCGTGTAGGTCACCGAGGCATAGGGCTCGAAAAAGTCCGTGTTCAGCCCGCTCGCGCCGTCCGGATAGTAGTAATAGAGCAGGCCGACATCGACCCCGACGCCGCTGGCGAAATTCTTGGTGTAGCCGCCGTACAGGTCGAGCTCGACGTCGCCATAGTTGGTCAGCGCAGGCGTGGACCCATCGGAACCGCCATCGATCGTGGAACCCCAGACGCCGACATAGAAGCCCGACTCATGGTTGAGGTTGACCGTGCCCTGGATCGCGGGATCTTCGTTGGTCTGGGTCAGCCCGCGGAAGCGATAGTCGGAGGTCAGCGTCGCGCCCCCGGTGACCTTCAGGGCTGGCGGCGGAGCCGTATCGCCCACGGCATCGGTCGGCGTGTTCGGCGGACCGACGGTTTCCTGCGCGAACGCGGGCGAGGCGACGGCGAGCGCAAGGCTGCCGCAGAGGAGATGGGTGAAGCGCATCGGGTTCCCTTTCGGATAAAGCGATGTCCCCGCCTGCTCGCGCGCGCCGCTTCTGATCGAGCGACGTCTTCGCGGGGTTACAAATGGCATCCCCGCATAGCCTCGGCAACGACTTCCATGCCAACCGCGCCGCTTTCTGGACGAGTTGTTGCTTTACTGCCGCAGTGCACCATTCCATGCGTGGAACCCGGCGGTCAGGTCGGCGATCAGATCGGCGGGGTCTTCCAGACCGATCTGCAGGCGCACCATCGGGCCAGCGCGCACGCTGCGGGTGACGCTGCGATGGCGTTCGGGGTCGACGGGCAGCGCCAGGCTTTCGAAGCCGCCCCAGCTGTAGCCGATGCCGAACAGCCGCAGTGCATCGACGAACGCGACGCGCGCCGCGTCGGTGCCGCCGTCGAGGACAAAGGAAAACAGCCCGCTTGCGCCGGCGAAGTCGCGCTGGAAATGCTCGTGTCCAGGGCAGGTAGGAAGTGCCGGATGGAGCACGTCCGCGACCTCGGGCCGGCCTTGCAGCCAGTGCGCGATCGCCAGCGCGCTGCGGCCGTGCTGCGCGAGGCGAACGGCCATGGTGCGCAAGCCCCGGCTGCCGAGCCAGCAATCGTCAGGGGCGGCCACCTGGCCGATCTGATGACTGGTGTCGCGCAGCCTGGCCCAATACTCTGGTGTCGCGGTGACCGAGCCGAGCATCGCGTCGGAATGGCCGACGACGTACTTCGTGCAGGCGAGGATCGACAGGTCGATGCCGTACTTGATGGCGGGAAACAGCAGCGGCGTCGCCCAGGTGTTGTCGAGCAGCGTCACCACCCCCCGCGCCCGGGCGGCGGCGGTGATCGCGGGCACGTCCTGTACCTCGAAGGTAAGGCTGCCGGGACTTTCCAGCAGGATCGCCCGCGTGGCGGGACCGATCAACTCGGCGATGCCGGACCCTATCAGCGGGTCGTAGTAGCGTGTGGTGATGCCCATGCGCTTGAGCAGACCGTTGGCAAGGCTGCGGGTCGGGTCATAGGCGGTGTCGACCAGCAGCAGCTCGTCGCCCGGCGACAGCACCGACAGGAGCGCGGCGGCGATGGCGGCCACGCCGGACGGGTAGAGGAAGGTTGCTTCGGCGCCGGGTTCCAGCTCGGTCAGTGCGTCGGCGAGCGCCCACTGCGTCGGCGTGCCACGACGGCCATAATAGAGCTTGTGATGCGAGTCCCTGCCGGCAGCCGAGCGCAGGTGGGCGACGTCGTCGTAGAGGATGGTGGAGGCGCGCCAGACGGGCGGGTTGACGATGCCTCCCGTCCACTCCGCGCGGCGGCCGGCGGTGACGACGCGCGTAGCGGGGGAGAGGTCGTCTGAGTTGTCCGCTGCCATCAACTACCTCGTCATGCTGAACTCGTTTCAGCATCCATGCGAGACACTCGCCGCAAGCGATCCGCTCGTGAATACCGTCGCGCGTGGATGCTGAAACAAGTTCAGCATGACGGAAAACGGCTAGGCCCCCCCCATCACCTTCACCGTGCCCTTGTCCGCGCCCCATTCGCTCCAGCTGCCGTCGTACAGCGCGGCGTCCTTGCCGAGCAGGTGCAGGCCGAACGCAAGCACGGAGCCGGTGACGCCGGAGCCGCAGGTCGCGACGATCGGCTTGTCCAGGTCGATGCCCGCAGCCTGGAACGCCGAACGCAGCGCGTCACCCTGCTTGTACGTCCCATCGTCGTTGAGGATGCCGGTATAGGGCAGGTTCTTCGCGCCCGGCATGTGGCCGGCGTGGGTCGCCGGGCGCGGATCGGGTTCCTCGCCGGTGAAGCGCGCGGCGGAGCGGGCGTCGAGGATCTGTTCGTCCCCGCTCTCCAGCAGCGCCTTCATCTGATCGAGCGAGCGCACGCCCTTCTGGTCGGCCCAGACGGTGAAGTGACGGTGGCGGAGCTGCTCCTTGCCCTGTGCTAAGTTGCGGTTCTCGGCCCTCCACTTCGCGAGGCCGCCGTCGAGGATCGCCACATCGTGTGCGCCAAAGGTGCGCAGCATCCACCATGCGCGTGCCGAGGTCCGCCAGGGCGAATCGTCGTACAGCACGATGCGGCTGCCATCGCCCAGCCCGAGGCTCTGCATGCGGCTGGCGAACTTCTCCGGCGTCGGCAGCATCATCGGCAGGTCGCTGTCGGTGTCGCGCAGCTCGCCCAGGTTCATGAACACCGCGCCGGGGATGTGCCCCTGCTCATATTCAGCGGCTGGGTCGCGCCCGAGCGACCCGTCGACATAGGTCGCGTCCACCACGCGCAGATCGCTCGCGCCCAGCTCGCCCGCCAGCCACTCGGTCGTCACCAGGGCATCCATCGCGCTTCTCCTTGTCGGGTGGTCAGTAGCCGCCGGGACCGCCGGCGTCGAGGTTGTCGAGGAACGCCGCCGCCTGCGCGCGGGTTTCCGGTTGCGCGTTCGCCGACCAGCGCCCCCAGTTGCGATAGGGCATGGTGAGGCGCGGGTTGCCGCCGAGTTCGGACATGCGGTTGATGTACGAGGTGGTGGGCGTGGGCCGTGGCGAGCGTTTGGCCCAGCGCCTCGCGCTGGCAGTGCATGTCGGTGTCGGCGGTCCCGTACCAGCCCGGCAGGTTGCGCGTGTGACCAAGTAAGTTGCGGTGGACGTAATCCGGCCCCTCGCGCCAGTAGATGCCGCGCATGAACTCGCGCCAGCCGAATCGGTAAGCGCGTGGGCCAAGAAAGTGTCGGCTTGAGCCTGCGCATCACCATCAGCACGACCGTCTTGACCTGGTCGGCACCGGCGAGCGAGCTGATGGCGGCGAGAGCCGATCGCCTGGCACGGGGACGAGGACGGTCATCGGCGTCGCTTCTTATTCGGTGCTGCACCCGCTAAATAAGACGGCATGACGGACGCCAACATGCCCCTCCACCTCGGTCAGGCCAGTCGATTACCTGCATCACCGGCCGATGCCGTGCTCGACTATGTGCCCAACCCGCGCCCCGGCCGGACGTATCTGGTTCGCTTCGCCGTGCCGGAGTTCACGTCGCTGTGCCCGGTGACGGCGCAGCCGGATTTCGCCCACCTCGTCATCGATTACGTGCCCGCGGAGACGATCGTCGAATCCAAGTCGCTCAAGCTGTTCCTGGGGGCGTTCCGCAACCATGCCGCGTTCCACGAGGACTGCACCGTTGGCATCGGCGAGCGGCTCGTAAAGGAGATGAAGCCGGTCTGGCTGCGGATCGGCGGCTATTGGTATCCGCGCGGCGGCATTCCCATCGATGTGTTCTGGCAGTCAGGTCTGCCGCCGGCCGAGCTGTGGCTGCCGGACCAAGGCGTGCAGCCCTATCGCGGGCGCGGTTAGCCACGGGCAACGGTGTTGCAATGCAGCATCCGTGCAACCATCTGATAATGGAGTCGTTCATCATCGAGCAAGGTTGACGATCGGGGAGGCTAAGGGGCTGAACATGGCGCAGGCGACGGGTGAAATCAGCAAGCTAGCGCTGATCGGCAACTTCCTGCCGCGCCAGTGCGGATTGGCGACCTTCACCACCGATGTGTTCGAGGCGATGCGCGCGCGTTTCCCGGATATCGCCATCGATGTTTATGCGATGGACGATCATCCGGGCCGCTACGCCTATCCGCCCGAAGTTACCTGCGCGATTCCCGACCAGGACCTGTCAGCCTATCTTGCCGCCGCGCGGCAGATCGAGGCCAGTGGCGCGTCGGCGATATGGCTCCAGCACGAATACGGCATCTTCGGCGGGCCGGCGGGCGAGCACATCCTGACGCTGCTCGACCGCACCACCGCGCCGGTGGTCGTCACGCTGCACACGGTGCTCGAAGAGCCGAATGTCGATCAGCGTCGGGTGATGGAAGGCCTGCTGCGCCGCGCCGCGCGGGTCGTGGTGATGGCGGAGCGCGCGCGTGACCTGCTGACGCGCATCTATGGTGCCAACCCGCATCAGATCGTGATGATTCCGCATGGCGTGCCCGACCGCGCGCTCGCCGAGCCCGACACGCTGAAGGGTCGGTTCGGCTGGGATGGCCGCAAGGTCGTACTGACCTTTGGCCTGCTGTCGCCGGGCAAGGGCATCGAGACGGTCATCGAGGCGCTGCCCGCCGTGGCGGAGCGTCACCCGGACCTGCTCTACGTCGTGCTCGGCGCGACGCATCCCAATCTGGTGGCCCACGAGGGCGAGGCGTATCGCGACCGGCTCAAGGCGCTGGCCGACGAGCGCGGGGTCGCCGACCACGTCGCCTTCATCGACGAGTTCGTCCTTTACGACCGGCTGCTCGATTATCTTCAGGCCGCCGACCTGTATTGCACGCCGTACAAGAACCCGGCGCAGATCACGAGCGGGACGCTCGCCTACGCCGTGGGTGTGGGCAAGGCGGTGGTCTCCACCCCCTATGTCCATGCCAGCGAGATCCTGGACGACGACCATGGCGTCCTGGTCCCGTTCGACGATGTCGCAGGCTTTGCGGCCGAAATCGAACGGCTGTTGTCCGATGATGCGGGCCGCCGCGCGCTGTCCGAGCGTGCCTATGCGCGCGGGCGGACGATGACATGGCCGCGGCTCGCCGAGGCGACGCTGAGCGCGACGCGCGACGCGGTCGCCAGCCGGCCGCGTCGGCTGGCCGCGCGCGTCACGCCGCCCAAGCCGCTGCGTCCCGACATGGCGGCGGTCGAGCGGATGAGCGACGCGACGGGCATGCTGCAGCACTCGATCTATTCGGTGCCGGACCGGCGCCATGGCTATTGCATCGACGACAATGCCCGCGCGCTGATGTTGATGATGGCGGTGCCCGACGCCGACCCTGTCTGGCGCGACAAATGGACGACGATCTACGCCTCGTTCCTGCAATATGCCTGGAACGCCGACGCGCGACGCTATCGCAATTTCATGCGCTTCGACCGGACCTGGTGCGAGGACGTCGGGTCCGAGGATTCGAACGGTCGCACCTTGTGGGCGTTGGGGGTGACCGCGCGCGACGCCCGCGAGGTAAAGCATCGCGACTGGGCGACGTTGTTGTTCGACGAGACCGCGAGCCTGGCGCTGGACCTGCAATCGCTGCGTGCGCAGGCGTTCGCGATGCTGGGCGCCGCGGCGATGCTTGAGGCGCGGCCGGGACATGAGCTGTCGCTGTCGATCCTGCGGCGTTTCCCCGACGCGCACATGGCGATGCTGGAGGAAACGCGGCGGCCGGAGTGGCAGTGGTTCGAGATCGTGCTCGCCTATGACAATGCTCGTCTGCCCCAGGGGCTGATCGCGGCCGGGCGCGCCCTCGACCGTCCGGAGCTGATCGCGTGCGGGGTGGCGACGCTGCAATGGATTTGCGACAAGCAGACCTCGCCCGAAGGCCGATTCCGTGCGGTCGGGACCGAGAGCTTCCATCGGCCCTATGCCGAGCCGCTGAAGTTCGATCAGCAGCCGCTGGAGGCGCAGGCGACGGTGGACGCCTGTGTCGAGGCGTTCCGCGCGACGGGCGACCGACATTGGGTGGCAGAGGCGCAGCGCGCTTATGGCTGGTTCCTGGGGTCGAACGATCTCGACCTGCCGCTCGCGTCGAGCGACGACGGCGGCTGCTTCGACGGGCTGATGCCGACCGGATTGAACCGCAATCAGGGCGCGGAGTCGATTTTGGCGCTGCAACTCGCCTCCTGCGCAATTTCAGGGCTTGGAAAGGCGCGCACGAACGTGCCAGAACCCGTCAACGCCGCAGCGTAGCCTCGTCTCGCTGGTGGCCGGTGGTGTGACGGCAGGCGAGGCGTTCTTGATCGATCTCAGTTATCACGACATGCGTCTGCATGCCGATCCGTCGCGGGTCGTGGTGCGGCCGTTCCATATCGCCTGGGGCGGTCACGGCGGCCCGCCCAGCCGGACCGAGCGGCTGGTCGGCGAGGTGCTGCGCATGAGCCCTCAGGAAGCGCGCAACCAGCTGGAAACTGTGCTCAAGGATTTCGAGGCGCGGCACTGGCAGACCCGGCGCGTGTTCATGACGCGCTACGATCAGATCGAGGACATGCTCGACCTCAAGGGCGAAGAGATCGGCGACGAGAAGCGCCAGCTGATCGGCGCGTATTTCTGTCACGAATACAGCTATGCCGCCGCCGCGCTGATGAACCCCAGCGCGGTGCCGCATTTCGACCAGTCGGGGATGCCGGCGGGGTCGCAGCGCATCCTGATGTCGATGCGCGCGGTGGGCGAGGGACACATCTCGTCCGTCGCCTTCCGCGAGGGCATCATCACCAGCGACGGCAAGCTGAAGCTCGCGCCCGAGCCACCGTTCGCGACCGCGACCGACACCATTGACACCGTCGAGGGAGAGATGCCGCAGGGCGCGGTGACGGTGCACCGGCATCGCGACAGCACGCTGTCCGGGACCGTCATCTTCCCGATCACGCAGGCGCAGTCCAAGGGGCTGGAAGACCTGCGCCTCGTCCGCTTCGTTCATGACGACGGCACGGCCGAGTGGATCGGAACCTACACCGCGTATAATGGCTCCGTCATCCAGTCGGAGCTGATGCGCACGCGCGACTTCCGCGCGTTCGATCTGGTGCCGATGACCGGCGGGGCGGCGCGCAACAAGGGCATGGCGCTGTTCCCGCGCAAGGTGGGCGGCGAGTATATGATGATCGGCCGGTCGGACGGCGAGAACCTGTTCCTGCTCAAGTCCGACAAGCTCGACCATTGGGAGGACGGCGCGAAGATCCTGACGCCCAAGTTCGGCTGGGAGCTGGTGCAGATCGGCAATTGCGGGCCGCCGATAGAGCTGGACGAGGGCTGGCTGCTGCTGACTCACGGCGTCGGCGCGATGCGCAAATATTCGATCGGTGCAGCACTGCTCGACAAGAACGATCCGTCCAAGGTGCTGGGCCGGACGGTCGAGCCGATCCTCGCCGCCAAGGATCAGGACCGCGAGGGCTATGTCCCCAACGTCGTCTATTCCTGCGGCGCGATCCGCCACGGCGACCACCTGTTCCTGCCCTATGGCATCGCCGACAGCTCGATCGGCTTCGCGTTCGTGCCGATCAAGGATCTGGTCGACGCCATGAGGTAAGGCGGCGCGGGGTCATCGCCTCCGAAACGGATCAAACGTTCGTTGACCGCAAGCGCAGGTAAGCGTGTTTGGCGCCTATGGAGTTCTTCGATCGCCACGGCATAGCGACGTGTTATTCACCGGACGGCGAAACCATATATCTGTGGTCAGGAGAGCCGGTCGGATATTTTCATAACGATCAGATCTATTCTTTTCGTGGTCGCCTGCTGGGATGGCACGAAAATGGGTGGTTGTACGATCGTGTAAACAGGCCCGCTCTGTTCTCGCAGGATGCTACCGGCGGCCCGGTCAAGCCGGTCAGGCAGGTCAAGCCGGCCAAGGGTGTCCGCAAGGTGAAGCCGGTCAAGGGCGTGAGGCAGGTCGCTCACGTGCGGCGTGTCCGAAGCACGAGCTGGTCGGAATACTCTGGCGCAGGTTACTTCAATCAGTAGCTATCCGCGTACGGCCAGCCGCGTGCGGCGATAAAGCCACGCGAGCAGCGCGCCGAACAGCGCCAGGCCGACGAACAGCCCGCCGGTCTCGAACTCAGGGCCGATCAGCGCCAGCGGCGCGTCGCTGCCGGTCGAATAGACGATGCCGGCGAAGATCACGCCCCACAGGGAATCGCCGACGATCATCCCCGTCGCGGTCAGCACGCCCATGCGGTGCGCGTAGCCGGGATCGCGCTGGCGCCTGGCCCAGCCTTCGTACGCCGTGCCGATCACCGCCCCGACGACGACCGGCAGGGTGACCGCCATCGGCAGGTAGATGCCGAGCCCTACGCCCAGCGGCGGCAGGCGGAGCTTGCCAGCGCGGCCGAGCAGCTCGTCGGCCAGCACCACGGCTACGCCTACAGCCGCGCCATAGCCGATCATGGTCCAGTTGAGATCACCGCCCAGCACGCCCTTGGCCAGCGCGGAGATCAGCGCCGCCTGCGGGGCCGCGAGCGCGTTCGGCCCTGCGCCGGGCATGCCGGCAAAGCCGAAGGAGGTGACCATCAGCTGCAGCACGGGCGGCACCACCACCGAGCCGAACAGCACGCCGATGCACAGCGCCACCTGCTGCTTCCACGGCGTCGCGCCGACGAGTTGGCCGGTCTTCAGGTCCTGCAGATTGTCGTTGGAGATGGTGGCGACGCCGAACACGATGCCGGTGACGATCAGCGCATAGGCGACCAGCGCGTCCGTGGTCGCGGGCGGCTGATCCCGACCGAACAGGCCCACCAGCATCAGCCCGGCCGCGAGCACCGCGAGGATGCCGATTCCCGACACGGGCGAATTCGACGCGCCGATCAGCCCCGCCATGTAGCCGCACACCGCGGCGATCACGAGGCCGATCACGACGACGAAGACGAGCGCGCCGGCGACCAGCAGCGGCGCGGACCCCTCCAGCGGTCCTCCCACCAGCGTCGACCAGAGCAGCCACGCAACCGGCAGAAGGATCACCAGCGATCCGCCCGCGATGACGGGGAAGGGCAGGTCGCGCTCCTCCAGCGGCACTTCCTCGCCGTCACGCGCGCGGGATGCGGCGATGGAGGAGGCGACCCCGCCGATCACCGGGCCGGCGATCTTCACCAGCGTCCACAGCGCCGCGACCCCGATCACGCCCGCGCCCATGAAGCGCACGTCGCTGCGGAACACGCCGGTCACCCACGCCGATACCTCGCCGGCGGCGGGCGCGGCGGCGGTCAGTAGCGGCAGCGCGATGCCGTAACTGATGATCAGCCCTGCGAGCATGGCCAGCCCGACCGACAGCCCGACCAGGTGCCCGACGCCGACCAACGCGAACGACAAGGTGCCGGACACCATCGATGCACCGTCGCCGAGGCGGAAGAAGCTCGACGCTTCCTCGGCCGCGAGCCGGGTCTTGGTCAGGATCGCAAAGCCGGCGGCGACCAGTGCGTTGACGACGATCACCTTGAGCCCCGCAGCACTTTCCGCCTCGCCCTCGCGGCTACCCTCGCCGATCTTGAGCACGGCGGCGGCGGCGTGACCCTCCGGATAGGGAAGATCGCCGGCGACGACGAGCGCGCGCCGCAGCGGCACGGAGAACATCACGCCGAGCAAGCCGCCCGTCGCCGTGATCGCGGCCGTGGTGACGAACGGA
Source organism: Sphingomonas bacterium (assembly GCF_028292945.1). Classification (GTDB taxonomy): domain Bacteria; phylum Pseudomonadota; class Alphaproteobacteria; order Sphingomonadales; family Sphingomonadaceae; genus Sphingomonas. The sequence continues at coordinate 11,603 of NZ_JAQGLJ010000025.1, forward strand.
AAGCCGCTCCACCAGCCCACCATCACCAGCCCCGGCAGCACGAAGATGATCGCCGCCAGCGTCCCCGCCGCCGACGCGACCGTCTGGACGATGTTGTTCTCCAGGATCGTCGCGCCGGGCAGGTAGCGCAGAATGGCCATCGAGATGACGGCGGCGGGGATGGAGGTGGCGAAGGTCAGCCCGACCTTCAGCCCCAGATAGACGTTGGCGGCGGTGAACAGGAGGGTGATCAGCCCGCCGAGCAGGATGCCGCGCAGGGTGAGTTCGGCGACGGGTCTGGCGAGGGTGCTCATCGCCACAGCATGGCGCATTCTGCTGGCGCCGCACAACACTCCGTCACCCCGGCCTTGAGCGGGCATCCAATGCGGTGCCGAGCGACACCTCCCGATCAGCAGCGTTGTCGGCGCTCCGCGCTGGACCCGGGCTCAAGGCCGGGGTGACGGAGTTTGGGTTGCTCTGCCGTGGCCGGCCACTTACGCGATCCGGATGAGGAACAGCAGATGACCAAACCTTTGCGGATCGCTTTGGCAGGCCTGGGCACCGTTGGCGGCGGCGTGGTGCGGCTACTCGACGCCAATGCCGAGCTCATCGCGAGGCGGGCGGGGCGCGCGATCGAGGTGGTGGCGGTGTCGGCGCGGGACCGTTCCAAGGATCGCGGCTTCGACCTCGATCGCTTCGCCTGGGTCGACGATACCGCCGCGCTTGCAAGCCACGACGCCGATGTGGTGGTCGAGCTGATCGGCGGCGCGGACGGCCCGGCGCTGACGCTCGCGCGGGCGGCACTAGCAGCGGGCAAGGGGCTGGTCACCGCCAACAAGGCGATGCTCGCGCATCATGGGCTGGAGCTGGCGCAGGCGGCGGAGGCGGCGGGCGCGGCGCTGAAATTCGAGGCGGCGGTGGCGGGCGGCGTGCCGGTCGTGAAGGGCATCCGCGAAGGCGCCGCGGCGAACGCGCTCTCCCGCGTCTATGGAGTCCTCAACGGCACCTGCAATTTCATCCTGTCGACGATGGAGAGCACGGGCCGCGACTTTGCCGACGTGCTGGCGGAGGCGCAGGCGAAAGGCTTCGCGGAAGCCGATCCGAGCTTCGACATCGACGGGGTGGATGCCGCGCACAAGCTGTCGATCCTCGCCAGCCTCGCGTTCGGTACGCAGCCGGCATTCGGCGCGGTCGAGGCGAGCGGCATCCGCGCGGTGCTGGCGGCCGACATTGCGGAAGCCGCGGCGCTCGGCCATCGTGTGCGGCTGATCGGCGTGGCGGAGGAGACGGCAAACGGTCTGTTCCAGCGTGTGCACCCGCATCTGGTACCGCTCGACCATCCGCTCGCGCATGTCACCGGATCGACCAATGCGGTGGTCGTGGAGGGCAATTTCGTCGGCCGGCTGCTGTTTCAGGGACCGGGGGCCGGCGACGGTCCGACCGCGAGCGCGGTGGTGGCCGATCTGATCGACATCGCGCGCGGCGAATGGGGGCCGCCCTTCGCGATGCCGGCGGCGGCGCTGGTCGAGGCGCGTGCCGTCGATAGCGGCGAACGCAGGGCGCGCGCGTATCTGCGGTTCGCGGTGGCAGATCGCGTCGGTGTGCTGGCGGAGATCGCAGCGGCGATGCGCGACGCGGGGGTGTCCATTGCATCGCTGATCCAGCGGGAAGCCCATGCGGATGGCACGGTGCTGGTGGCGATCGTGACGCATGAAGGGCCGGAGCGGTGCGTGGCGGCGGCGCTGGAGCGACTGCGCGGCAGTGCGAGTCTGGCAGGGCAGCCGCTGTGGATGCCGATTTTAAGTTAGGGAGTAGGGAGTGGGGAGCAGGCGGGCGGAGCAGGGAGCAAGACCAGCGCCCCAGCCCCTCCCCGGCAAAAGCCGGGGCCCAGTCGACGGCCGGTAGTCAGACCTGCGCCTGATGGTGAGCAGCGGAACCAATCTCCTCTGCGCTGATGAACCGAGCCATACCCCGCGCAGCGGACTGGGCCGCGGCGTCCGCCGGGGAGAGGTGAAATCGTCAACGAGCGAAGCTCAGTTCATCCTGCTTCCTCAACGTTCCAGCCGTCCCGCCGGCGCGGCCGCTGCCAGATCGATCGCGACCCGCTTGTCGCCATCGTGCTTCTTGGCGCGTGCCTCCCTCCGGTCCTTCAATGCATTGCCGACGCCGGTGATCGCCGCGCCGAGCATCTGGCCGATCGGCGGGCCGAAACCGACCTGACAGCCGCCCTGCAGCGTCGCGCAGGGCGAGCGTTCCGCGACCAGCGCGCCCGTGCCGGTCTTGTACGGGTTCGACGGCACCGGCCGGTCGGGCACCACCTCGTCGGGCAGCGGCAGGCGCTGCGAGGTGGACAGGTCCTTGCCGCACACCACCACTTCCTTGCCGTCGCGCTCGATGGGCGCGCAGGGCTGCGCCAGGATCGAGAACCGCTCGGGTGGCGCCGCGCCCATCCTGGTGACTGGGGCGGCCGTTATTGGCGGCGCGGCCTGGAGCAGGAGGGCGAGGAGGATCATCGGCGCAACCTGCGCCTCGTTTGCGGCTCTTTCTAGGCGACCCCGTCAGCTGATTGGCGCGACTCCCAGCCGCGGAATTTCGATCGCCGGGCAGCGGTCCATCACCACCTTCAGCCCCGCCGCCTCGGCGCGTGCGGCGGCGGGCTCGTTGATCACGCCAAGCTGCATCCACACGGCCTTGGCGCCGATCGCGATCGCCTGATCCACCGCCTCGCCGGCCGCGTCCGAGCGACGGAAGATATCGACGATGTCGATCGGATCGCCCAGCTGCGCCAGATCGCGGAACACGAACTCGCCGTGAATATGTTCGCCGGTGATCTGCGGGTTGACCGGGATCACGCGGTAGCCGTGCCGCTGCAGCGTCGCCATGACGCGATAGGAGGGCCGGTCCGGCCGGTCGGACGCGCCGACCAGCGCGATGGTGCGGGCCGATTCGAGCAGCGCCGTGATATCGGCATCGTTGGTAAGCGGCATGAACGGTTCTCCTCCCGCTGCAACGCGGGGCGCACCGCTTCTATCCGCCGCCCCGGCTTGCATCGGGCGGTGCCCTTTGCTAACCGGCCGGCATCTCACGGGGCAGGTGCTTTTGCGCCATTCTTTGCCGCGTGAACCAACCCGCTGACGACAGGGACGACAATCGCGTGGAGGCTTCCAGCGGTAATATTGGTGGCGGCGGAGTGCAGGCGAGCCTGGGCGGCCGCTACGCGCTCGCGCTGTTCGAACTGGCTTCGCAGGCGAAGACGATCGGGCAGGTCGAGGCTAGCCTCGCCTCCGTCCGCGACGCGCTCGACCAGTCGGACGATTTTCGCGCGCTGACGAACAGCCCGATCGTGCAGCGCGGGCCTGCGACCAAGGCGGTGCTGGCGACCGCCGACAGTTTGGGCGTCGACGCGACCACCAAGAGCTTTTTGGGCGTGCTGGCGGAGAACCGCCGGCTGGGCCAGCTGCCTGCGATCATCCGCGCCTTCCGGCTGCTCGCCGCGCGCCACCGGGGCGAGGTGACCGCCGAGGTGACCAGCGCGCATCCGCTCTCCGACGATCAGGTCGTCGAGCTAAAGCAGCAGCTGCGTCAGCGGCTCGGCCGCGAGGTGTCGGTCGACCTGTCGGTCGATGCCGACCTGCTCGGCGGGCTGGTGGTGCGCATCGGCTCGCAGATGATCGATTCTTCAATCCGTACTCGACTGAATGCGCTCTCCAGCGCGATGAAAGGCTAAGTGATGGACATCCGCGCCGCGGAAATATCCAAGGTCATCAAGGACCAGATCGCCAATTTCGGCACGGAGGCTCAGGTCTCCGAGACCGGCCAGGTGCTGAGCGTCGGCGACGGCATCGCGCGCATCTATGGCCTCGACAATGTCCAGGCGGGCGAGATGGTCGAGTTCGCCAATGGCGTGCAGGGCATGGCGCTGAACCTTGAGGCCGACAATGTCGGCGTCGTGATCTTCGGCTCCGACGCGGAAATCCGCGAGGGCGACACCGTCAAGCGCACCGGCACCATCGTCGACGTGCCGGTCGGCAAGGGGCTGCTCGGCCGCGTGGTCGACGGCCTGGGCAATCCGATCGACGGCAAGGGCCCGATCGTCAGCGACCAGCGCAGCCGCGTCGAGGTCAAGGCGCCGGTCATCATCCCGCGCCAGTCGGTGAGCGAGCCGATGCAGTCGGGCCTGAAGGCGATCGACGCGCTGGTGCCGGTCGGCCGCGGCCAGCGCGAGCTGATCATCGGCGACCGTCAGACCGGCAAGTCGGCGATCGCGCTCGATACCTTCATCAACCAGAAGGCGGCGAATGCCGGCACCGACGAGTCGAAGAAGCTGTACTGCGTCTATGTCGCGGTCGGGCAGAAGCGCTCGACGGTGGCGCAGCTGGTCAAGACGCTCGAAGAGAATGGCGCGATGGAATATTCCATCGTCGTCGCCGCGACGGCTTCGGAGCCGGCGCCGCTGCAGTTCCTGGCGCCCTACACCGGCACCGCGATGGGCGAGTATTTCCGCGACAACGGCATGCACGCGCTGATCGTGTTCGACGATCTGTCGAAGCAGGCAGTGGCGTATCGCCAGATGTCGCTGCTGCTGCGCCGTCCGCCGGGCCGTGAGGCGTATCCGGGCGACGTGTTCTATCTTCACAGCCGCCTGCTGGAGCGCGCAGCGAAGATGTCGGACGCGAACGGCGGCGGCTCGCTGACCGCGCTGCCGATCATCGAGACGCAGGCCGGTGACGTGTCGGCGTACATCCCGACCAACGTCATCTCGATCACCGACGGCCAGATCTTCCTGGAGACCGACCTGTTCTTCGCGGGCATCCGTCCGGCGATCAACGTCGGCCTGTCGGTGAGCCGCGTCGGTTCGGCCGCGCAGACCAAGGCGATGAAGAAGGTGTCCGGGTCGATCAAGCTGGAGCTGGCGCAGTATCGCGAGATGGCGGCGTTCGCGCAGTTCGGGAGTGATCTGGACGCCTCGACCCAGCGCCTGCTGGCGCGCGGCGCTCGCCTGACCGAGTTGTTGAAGCAGCCGCAGTTCAACCCGCTGCCCTTCGAGGAGCAGACCGCGTCGATCTTCGCGGGCACGCAGGGCTATCTGGACAAGGTCGCGGTGCAGGACGTGACCCGCTACGAGGCCGCGATGCTGAGCGACTTGCGCGCGAACCACGCCGACACGCTGGGCATGATCCGCGATACGCGCGATCTCGGCGACGAGGCCCGCGGCAAGCTCAAGGGCGCTCTCGACGCGTTCGCGAAGACGTTTGCGTAAGTGACTGGACGGGGAGGGGATTAACCCTCCCCGTTCGTGTCGAGCGTAGTCGAGACACAGGTTCCTCGACTTCGCTCGGAACGAACGGACAATTGAATGGCATCCCTGAAGGCCCTCAAGATCCGCATCGGCTCGGTGAAGTCGACGCAGAAGATCACCAAGGCGATGAAGATGGTCGCCGCCGCGAAGCTGCGCCGTGCGCAGGACGCGGCGACGCAGGGGCGCCCCTATGCCGAGCGGCTGGAGGGGGTGATGGCGAGCCTCGCGTCCAAGGTGACGGTGAGCGAGTCGTCGCCGCGGCTGCTCGCGGGCACCGGGCGTGATCAGGTGCATCTGCTGGTGGTCGCGACATCGGAGCGCGGCCTGGCGGGCGCGTTCAACACCAACATCGTCCGCGCCGCACGCCGCAAGGCGGAGGAGCTGACCGCCCAGGGCAAGACGGTGAAGTTCTACCTCGCCGGCAAGAAGGGCCGCGTGCTGCGCCGCTTCTATCCCAGCCAGATTTTGCATGACGCTGACCAGTCCGGCATCAAGAACCCCGGTTTCGTCGACGCGCGCGTGATCGCCGACGATCTGGTGCGCCGTTATGAGGCGGGCGAGTTCGACGTCGCGCACCTGTTTTATGCCAAGTTCGTCTCCGCATTGGTGCAGGAGCCGGTCGGTCGGCAGATCATCCCCGTGGCGATCGACACTACCGGCGTCGTGCCGACCAACGCCGCCGAGGCCTCGGTCGAGTATGAGCCCGACGAGGAGCAGATCCTCGCCGACCTGCTGCCGCGCAACCTGGCGATCCAGCTGTTCCGCGCGATGCAGGAGAACCAGGCCAGCTTCTTCGGCGCGCAGATGAACGCGATGGACAACGCCACCCGGAACGCCGGCGACATGATCAAGCGCCTGAGCATCCAGTACAACCGCACCCGTCAGGCCGCGATCACGACCGAACTCGTCGAAATCATCTCGGGCGCGGAAGCGCTCTAAGACATACGAAGCAGGAAGCAGACACATGGCAACCCTCGCCGACGATATCCGCCCGACCCAGACCACGGGCAGCAGCAACAACACGGGCCGCATCGCGCAGGTGATCGGCGCGGTGGTGGACGTGCATTTCGACCAGCAGCTACCGGCGATCCTGTCGGCGCTCGAGACCGACAACAATGGCAACAAGCTGGTGCTCGAAGTCGCGCAGCATCTGGGCGAGAGCACCGTGCGGTGCATCGCGATGGACGCGACCGAAGGGCTGACGCGTGGCCAGACGGTGCGCGACACCGGCTCGCAGATCACCGTGCCGGTCGGGCCGATGACGCTGGGTCGCATCCTCAACGTCGTCGGCGAGCCGATCGACGAGCGCGGCCCCGTCAACACGACGCTGCGCGCGCCGATCCATGCGCAGGCGCCCGCCTTCATCGATCAGTCGACCGAGAGCGCGATCCTGGTCACCGGCATCAAGGTCATCGACCTGCTCGCACCCTATGCGAGGGGCGGGAAGATTGGCCTGTTCGGCGGCGCGGGCGTCGGCAAGACGGTGCTGATCCAGGAGCTGATCAACAATATCGCCAAGGGTCACGGCGGCGTGTCGGTGTTCGCCGGCGTCGGCGAGCGGACGCGTGAGGGCAACGACCTGTACCACGAGTTCCTCGACGCGGGTGTCATCGCCAAGGATGCTGACGGCAACGCGACGCCCGAGGGTTCGAAGGTGGCGCTGGTCTTCGGCCAGATGAACGAGCCGCCCGGCGCGCGTGCGCGCGTGGCGCTGTCGGGCCTGACGATCGCGGAGTATTTCCGCGATACCGAAGGCCAGGACGTGCTGTTCTTCGTCGACAACATCTTCCGCTTCACGCAGGCGGGCGCCGAAGTGTCGGCGCTGCTCGGCCGCATCCCGTCGGCGGTGGGTTATCAGCCGACGCTGTCGACCGACATGGGCCAGCTGCAGGAGCGGATCACGTCGACCAACAAGGGCTCGATCACCTCCGTGCAGGCAATCTACGTGCCCGCCGACGATCTCACCGACCCGGCGCCGGCGACGTCGTTCGCCCATCTGGACGCGACGACGACGCTGAGCCGCGCGATCTCTGAGCTGGGCATCTATCCCGCCGTCGATCCGCTCGACTCCACGTCGCGCGTGCTGGAGCCGCGCACGGTCGGCCAGGAGCATTACGAGACGGCGCGCGCGGTGCAGCAGACGTTGCAGCGCTACAAGTCGCTGCAGGACATCATCGCCATCCTGGGGATGGACGAGCTGTCCGAGGAGGACAAGCTGACGGTGCAACGTGCCCGGAAAATCCAGAAGTTCCTGTCGCAGCCCTTCCATGTGGCCGAGGTCTTCACCGGCATCTCGGGCAAGTTCGTGCAGCTGGAGGACACGGTTCGCTCGTTCAAGGCGGTGGTGAACGGCGAGTACGATCACCTCCCCGAGAGCGCCTTCTACATGGTCGGCGGCATCGACGAGGCTGTCGCCAAGGCCGAGAAGATGGCGCAGGAGGCGTAAGCAAGTTCCCCTCCCGTTTGCGGGAGGGGCTGGGGGTGGGGATGTCCCGCTCCCGTCAGGCGGCCCGACAGGCCCACCCCCGACCCCTCCCGCAAACGGGAGGGGGGAGAAGCACAGATGCTCCACTTCGAACTCGTCACCCCCGAGAAGCTGGTCCGCTCGGAAGAGGTGTACATGGTCACCGTGCCGGGCGCCGAGGGCGACTTCGGCGTGCTGGAGGGGCATGCACCCGTCATGTCGACGATCCGCGACGGCGAGCTGCTGGTGTTCCGCACGCAAGGTGCACAGCCCGACGCGGTGGCGATCCGGGGTGGGTTCGCGGAGGTGTCGGCCAAGGGGCTGACGGTGCTGGCCGAAGAGGTAGGCTGACCTTCAATCCTCCCCGTTTACGGGGAGTTGGCAGCGCGGCACGCGCTGACGGAGGGGGCTCTCCACGAGCGAACCCGCCTGCGGCCCGCCCCCTCCACCACCGCGCAAGCGCGGCGCTCCCCCTCCCGGTCCCGGGGAGGATTGAGCGATTGACTCGCCTCCTCCCCGTCGCCAAGAGCCGGCACGTCGATGCCGGGCAACCGGCATGGGCTTCGCGCGGGAGAGTGCTCCACCCTTTCAGGGCCGGGAGCCGCCGAAGGAGCAACCGCCCCGGAATCTCTCAGGCACAAGGGACCGCGCGGGGCCGGCGACACTCTGGAAAGCGCTGCTCGCGAGAGTGGCCACCGAAGGTGTAACCCCGGATCCGGTTTCGGGGGAAAGCTCTCAGGTTCCGTGACAGAGGGGGTTTCCGGTCGACAGCGGAACTTCGCCGTCGGCCGCCCTTTGGAGCGTGGCAATGAGCGAAGCGGTACATGACGGCCCCACCGACGACACCCAGGCGCGCGGCCGCCACTTCGGCAACGATCCGGAGCACGAGGGCGACGAACCCGAGACTCAGCTACTTCCGCTGGATAGCTGGCATCGTGCGCGAGGTGGCCGCATGGTCGTCTTCGCCGGCTATCACATGCCCGTCCAATATGAGGGCGTCATGGCCGAGCATCTGTGGTGCCGCGACCATGCGGGGCTGTTCGACGTCAGCCATATGGGCCAGCTGGTCTTCACGGGCGAGGGCGCCGACGCCGCGTTGGAGGCGGTGCTGCCCGGCGATGTGACGGGGCTGACGGCCGGGCGGATGCGCTATTCACTGCTGCTGGGCGAGGGCGGCGGCATCCTCGACGACCTGATGATCACGCGGCTGCCCGCTCCCAATCCGTTCGTCCCGAGCGAAGTCGAGGGACATGGTGTCTCGACCGCGCTCGACACGAACGGGGGATTGTACATGGTCGTCAACGGCGCGACCAAATATGATGACATCGGCTATCTGCTCGACGCGCTGCCCGACGCGGTGACCATGAACCTCGCCGACGATCAGGCACTGCTTGCCGTGCAGGGGCCGAAGGCGGTCGATGCGCTGGCGCGGCTGGTTCCGGGCGTCGAGGCGCTGGTGTTCATGACGGCGGGTGCGTTCAGCTGGAACGGCGCGGCGCTGTGGATTTCGCGATCGGGCTATACCGGCGAGGATGGATTCGAGATCTCGCTGCCGGCCGAACATGCCGCCGCCTTTGCCGACGCACTGTGCGCTGAGCCCGAGGTCAAGCCGATCGGCCTGGGCGCGCGCGATTCGCTGCGGCTCGAGGCCGGATTGCCGCTCTATGGGCACGATCTGGATGCCGACACGACGCCGGTGATGGCCGACCTGGGTTTTGCACTGTCGAAGCGCAGACGCGAGGCGGCGGATTTCGCGGGCGCGGAACGCATTCTGCTGGAGCGAGAACAGGGTCCGGTCGCCAAGCGCGTCGGCCTGCTGGTCGAGGGTCGCCAGCCGGTGCGCGAGGGCGCGGCGGTGGTCGATGCCGACGGCTCCGATGTTGGCCGCGTCACCAGCGGCGGTTTTGCGCCGACGCTGGGGGCGCCGATCGCAATGGCGTACGTTCCGCTCGCGATGGCGGTGCCCGGCACGCGCGTCACCCTCGCCCAGCGCGGCAAGGTCCACCACGCGACGGTGACCGCGATGCCCTTCGTTCCCCACCGCTACGTCCGTACAGGAGGCATGAAATGAGCCGTTACTTCACCGAGGATCACGAATGGATCGATGTCGACGGCGACATCGGCACCGTCGGCATCTCCGACTATGCGCAGAGCCAGCTGGGCGATGTGGTGTTCGTCGACACGCCGCTGGAGGGCCGCGAGCTGACCAAGGGCGACGAGGCCGCGACGGTGGAGTCGGTCAAGGCTGCGTCCGATGTCTATGCGCCTGCGTCAGGCACGGTGCTGGAGGGCAACGCGGCGCTGGTCGACACGCCCGAACTGGTCAACGCGGATGCGGAGGGTGACGGCTGGTTCTTCCGCATCACGTTGTCCGATCCCGACGAGCTGGACGAGTTGATGAACGAAGCCGCCTACGAGGCATTCGTCGCGAAGCTCTAAGCTCCCCTGCCGCTCGCGGGAGGGGCTAGGGGAGGGCCTGTTACGCCCCCGCCGCTCTCGACAAGTCGTCCCCCCGACCCCTCCCGCTTGCGGGAGGGGAGGAGCACCGAATGCGCTACCTACCCCTGACCAGCCACGACCGCGAGGACATGCTCGCCACCATCGGCGTCCATTCGATCGACGAGCTGTTCGCCGACGTGCCCGAGGCGGCGCGGCTCAAAGGGCCGATTCATGGCCTGCCGCTGCATGCCAGTGAACTCTCCGTCGAACGCCACATGACCGCACTCGCGAGGCAGAACACCGTCGCGGGCGAGGTGCCGTTCTTCCTCGGCTGCGGCGCATATCGTCATCACGTCCCCGCCAGTGTCGATCACCTGATCCAGCGCGGCGAATTCCTGACCGCCTACACGCCGTACCAGCCCGAGATCGCGCAGGGCACGCTGCAGATGCTGTTCGAGTTCCAGACGCAGGTCGCGCGTCTGCTCGGCACCGACGTGGCGAACGCGTCGATGTACGACGGCTCTACCGCGTGCTGGGAGGCGATCGGCATGGCGCGGCGGATCACGCGGCGTGGGCGTGCGGTGATCTCCAGCGGGCTGCACCCGCATTATGTCCAGGTCGCGAAGACGATGGCGAAATACACGGGCGACGTGCTCGACACCGCCACACCGTCGCTGATCGCTGAGACCGATCACGACCGGCTGCTGGCGGCGATCGACGACGACACCAGCTGCGTCGTCGTCCAGTACCCCGATATCCTGGGCCGATTTGCCGACCTCCAGCCGCTCGCCGATGCGTGCCATGCGAGAAAGGCGCTGCTGATCGCCGTGGTGACCGAACCCGTGGCGATGGGGGCGCTGAAGTCGCCCGGCGAGATGGGCGCCGACATCGTCGTCGGCGAGGGCCAGTCGATCGGCGTCGGTCTGCAGTTCGGCGGGCCCTATGTCGGGCTGTTCGGGTGCAAGGAGAAATACGTCCGCCAGATGCCGGGGCGGCTGTGCGGGCAGACAACCGACGCGGAGGGGCGGCGCGGCTTCGTGCTGACGCTCTCGACGCGCGAGCAGCATATCCGCCGCGAGAAGGCGACATCGAATATCTGTACGAATTCAGGGCTTTGCGCGCTGGCTTTCTCCATCCACATGACCTTGCTGGGCGAGGCGGGGCTGCGGCGGCTGGCGGGCATCAACCATGCCGGCGCCTGCCGTGCGGCGGATCGGCTGGCGCAGGTGCCGGGAGTGCGGCTGATCAACGAGACGTTCTTCAACGAGTTCACGCTCGATCTCGGGAGGGAAGCGAGGCCGATCGTGCGGACGCTCGCTGATCGAGGAGTGCTCGCGGGCGTGTCGCTGGGGCGGTTGTACCCAGGCGAGGCTCCGCTCGCGAACGGGCTGGTCGTCGCGGTGACGGAGACGACGACACCGGAGGATGTGGAGACGCTGGCAACGGCGCTTGAGGAGGTGTTGGCGTGAGCATCAACCAGAGCGGCTGGCGCCCGGAGCGTCCCAACGCCGGCGGGCAGGGCACCCCCACCCACACCGGCAACAAGGCGCTGATGCTGGAAGAGCGGCTGATCTTCGAGATCGGTACCGATCGCACGACCGGGGTCGACTTCGCGGCCGGCGACGTGGCGCATGATCGGCTGGGTGGCCTCACCCGCAAGAACCCGATCGGCCTCCCCGGCCTGTCAGAGCCGGAAACGGTGCGTCACTACACGCGGCTCAGCCGCCAGAACTACGCCATCGACCTGGGGCTGTTTCCGCTCGGCTCGTGCACGATGAAGCACAATCCGCGGCTGAACGAGCGGATCGCGCGGCTGCCGGGCTTTGCCGACGTGCATCCGTTACAGCCGGTGGAGACGGTGCAGGGTGCGCTGGGCGTGATCAACGAGCTGGCCTTCTGGCTGATCGACCTGACCGGCATGCACGGCGTGGCGATGAGCCCCAAAGCGGGCGCGCATGGCGAGCTGTGCGGCATCCTGGCGATCAAGGCAGCGCTGAAAAAGCGCGGCGAGGGACATCGCAAGGTCATCCTGGTGCCCGAATCCGCGCACGGCACCAACCCGGCCACCGCCGCCTTTGCAGGCTTCACCGTCGAGGACATTCCCGCCACGAAGGACGGCCGCGTCGATACGGAGGCGCTGGAGCGGCGGCTCGGGCCGGATGTCGCGGGGGTGATGATCACCAACCCGAACACCTGCGGGCTGTTCGAGCGCGACATGAAGAAGATCAGCGACGCGGTCCACGCGGCCGGCGGCTATGTCTATTGCGACGGCGCGAACTTCAACGCGATCGTCGGGCGCGTGCGGCCGGGCGATCTCGGCATCGATGCGATGCACATCAACCTGCACAAGACCTTCTCCACGCCCCATGGCGGCGGTGGGCCGGGTTCCGGGCCCGTGGTGTTCTCCGAAGCGCTGTCGCCGTTCGGCCCGCTGCCGTTCACGGAGCGCCATGCGGACGGCCACATCACGCTGGTCGAGGAAGAGACGTTCGCCGATCGCCATCCCGACAGCTTTGGCCGCATGACCGCGTTCCACGGCCAGATGGGCATGTTCACGCGCGCGCTGACCTACATTCTCAGCCACGGGGCAGACGGGTTGCGGCAGGTCGCGGAGGACGCGGTGCTCAATGCCAATTACGTGCTGCGGTCGCTGGAGGACGTGCTCGACGCGCCGTTCGGCCATGCCGGCCCCTGCATGCACGAGGCGCTGTTCTCCGACGACGGGCTGCCCGAAGGTTTCTCGACCATCGACATTGCCAAGGGACTTATCGACGAGGGCTATCACCCGATGACGGTGTATTTTCCGCTCGTCGTCCATGGAGCGATGCTGGTGGAGCCGACCGAAACGGAGTCCAAGGCCGCGCTGGACCAGTTCATCGGCGCGCTGCGCAGCGTCGCGGAGCGGGCAAAGGCGGGCGATGCGGGGTTGAAGTCCGCCCCCCACTTCGCACCCCGATCGCGGCTCGATGAGACGGGTGCGGCGCGCAAGCCGGTGCTGGTGTGGAAGGAGCCGGTGCTTGTGGCGGAGGCGGCGGAGTAGTTCCCGACTTCGTTCGTACCGAGCGAAGTCGAGGTACATGACGCGCGCCAGCCCCTCGACTACGCTCGGGGCGAACGAGATCGGGGGGCGGCGCGATGTGGGATCAGCTGTTTGGACTGACCAACATGGCCGCGCTGCTCGGCTGGGCGGTGCTGCTGTTGGGGCCACGCCGCTGGCTTCCGGTGGTGCGCTATGCGGTCGTCGGCTTTCTGTGCGCGATCTACGTGCTGCTGTTCGGATTGCTACTCGCGGGGCTCGTCGATCCAGGCCGTGACGGACCGATCGGAGCGTTCGAATATTCCGTTCGCGGCTTGCGCGCGCAGTTCGCCAGCGACGGCGCGATCGTCGTCGGCTGGACGCACTATCTGGCGTTCGACCTGTTCGTCGGCTGCTGGATTGCGGCGGACGCCGACCGGCGCGGTGTGCGGCGCTGGGCGCAGGCGCCGGTGCTGCTGGCGACTTTCTTAGCGGGTCCGGTCGGGTTGCTGGTGTGGTTCGTATTGAAGCGCTTCGGCTCCCCCTCTCCCTTGAGGGGAGAGGGTGCCTGAGCGCAGTGAAGGCGGGTGAGGGGTTGTGGATCGCCGCCGGTGAGTGACAGCCCCTCACCCTGCCGCTTCGCGGCTGTCCCTCTCCCCTGAAGGGAGAGGAAGGAGGAGATCACCCCACGCTCAGCCCCACATCCAGATTGCCGCGCGTGGCGTTGGAATACGGACACACCTCGTGCGCCGCCGCCATCAGGCGTTCGGCATCTGCCTTGTCGATGCCCGGTAGGGTCGCGGTCAGGTCAGCCGTCACGCCATAGCCGCCCTCCTCGCGAGGACCGAAGCCGACCTGCGCGGTCACCGTCGCGTCGGCGGGCACCTTGACGCCGACCTTGCCCGATACCGCCTTCATCGCGCCCAGGAAGCAGGCGGCATAGCCGGCCGCGAAGAGCTTTTCCGGGTTGGCGCCGTCGCCGCCGGGGCCGCCCATCTCCTTGGGCACGACCAGCTTCACGTCGACCGAGCCGTCGTCAGAGCGTGCCGATCCGTCACGCCCGCCGGTCGCGGTGGCGCTGGTCTTGTAGATCACGTTCACGGCCATGCTTGTTTCTCCTATTTTGCGGCAGCGGGAGCTTCCTCCAGCATCGGCCACTTAACGCCCAGCTGCTCCAGATAGCTGCCATGCTTCGCCGGGTCGTAATAGAAACGCGCCAGCGCCGGTTTGTGCCGTGCCATGATCTCGGCGTTGATCTCGATCGCCGGCTTGTCGGTCGCGGCGATCATCGGCAGGTATTCCTGATCCTTGGTCTGCACGTCGGTGAAGTAAGCCTTCGCCGCCGCGCGCAGCTCCGGTTTGGTGAGCAGGTCCAGCGCCGTCATCGCCACCACCTTCGCGCCGGCGAGCACGCCCTTGTGCGCGATCGGCGTCGCCATCGCGATCGCGTTGGACCAATTGTGACCGGGCAGCTCGGGGATATTCGAGGGATAGCTGATCGTGATTGTCGGCACGACCCAGCTGACATCACCGATATCGTCCGAACCGCCGCTCTTGGGTTCATCCAGCGGCGGGGTGAGCTCCGACAGCTTGACCGCGAGCCCCTCGCGTTTCTCGGACCCGACATTCTTCTGGACGAGCTTGGCGAAGGCCTGTTCGTCCGGCGTCCATTTCGGGAGACCGATCGCACGAATGTTGGCGTAGGCGGCCTGCGCCATCGGCCGATTGAAGTGACGCGGCGCGGCGGTGCCGAGGATGCGGCGCGTGACGGTGGTGCCGGTCATCGCCGCAGCCCCTTCTGCCATGCGATTGCCGAGCGCGAAGTTGTCGGCGATCCGCTTGAAATCCTGCTCGCGGAAATAATACCAGACCGCCGCCTCCGACGGCACGACATTGGGCTGATCGCCGCCGTCGGTAATGACGTAATGCGAGCGTTGTTCGGTGCGCAGATGCTCGCGCTGCATGTTCCAGCCGGTGTTCATCAGCTCGACCGCGTCGAGTGCGGACTTGCCGCGCCAGGGGGCACCTGCCGAATGCGCGCTCTCGCCCTTAAAGCGGTATTCGACCGAGACTAGCCCGGTGCCAGACGGCCGCCCCCAGCTGGTGCCCAGATTGTCGCCGACATGGGTGAACAGCACCGCGTCGACGCTTCGGAAGACGCCGTCGCGGACCATGAACGCCTTGCCCGCGACAAGTTCCTCGGCGACGCCGGGCCAGAGCAGGAGCGTGCCGGCGATCCCCGCGCGCGTCATCTGATCCTTGACCGCAAGCGCCGCGATGACGTTGACCGCCTGACCGCTGTTGTGCCCTTCGCCGTGACCGGGGCCGCCTTCGACCATCGGCTTGCGATAGGGCACGCCGGGCATCTGCGATGCCTTGGGAATGCCGTCGATATCGCTGCCGAGCGCGATCGTCGGACCGCCGGTCTGGTTGGTCCCCACCTTGTTGGTCCAGCGCGCCGTCCAGCCGGTCGGCAGGCCGGCGACCCCGCGCTCGACGGTGAAGCCCTCGCGTTCCAGCAGCGCGGTCAGGTAGCGTGCGGTCTCGACCTCCTGGAAGCCGAGTTCCGCGAACGAGAACAGGCTGTCGTTGATCTCCTGCGCCAGCTTCGCGCGCGCCTCGACGCCGGCGACGGCGCGCTGCTTGACGTCCTGCGCCGCCGCTCCAGTCGCGAGCAGCAGCGTCGCGAGCCCGATCATCATCCGCATGAACTTCCCCTATGTTTCAGCCGGGTACGGCCCTTTGCCGCGATCGGTGATGAACCTGTTGATCCGTGTCTCCAGCACCGGCAAGGGCACCCAGCCGAGACTGAGCAGCGTATCGTGGCAGGCGCGGATGTCGAACTTCGCGCCGACCCTCGGTCGCCAGGCCCTCCGCCACGCGCCATCGCCATCCGGCCTGCCAGAGCCCATCGAAGTGGCCGTCAGGGGCAGGTGCGGCGGCCGTCAGCAGGGTTTCAGCGAGTGGCAGAAGGAGGCCCATGGCCATGCCTAGCGCCTCTAAGGGGCCGCTGCTAGACGGTCGCGTTGGGCCGGGGATAGGTAAATGGGGGAACACGCCGTGACGCGCGCGACGTTTGTCGCGCTCGCAGTCTGCGCATTTGTGGCCCTGACCTGCATTCTGCTGTCGCTGAACCGCGGGCTCGAGTTGGGAGACGAGTCGGCTTACATATACCTGCTCCACCATCCAGACGTGGTGATGCAGTTCGTCGATTATCGACTTTGGGGGGCGTTCGGCGGCTCGGTCACCTTCTACCGTGTGCTGCCGCTGGTGTTGACCACGGCGAGTGCCGCGTTCGTGGCTGCAGGCGCGGTCCGCAGCCTGGATTTGAACCGGCGCGAAGCGGTGTTCGTTCACCTTGCCACGCTGGTCGGCGCGCTGGGTTATTTCTCTGTCATCCGCCCGACGATGAACTATGGAACGACCGGGCTCGTGTTCGGCAACCTGTTCATGGGGTTGCTGCTCAACGACCTAGCGCGTGCGCCGAGCCGCGGCTGGCCGTTGATCCTGTCCGTGCTGCTAGGAGTCAGCCTGTCGCTGATTGCCTTGGGGCGGTTCACCGCCGTTCCGGCCTATGTCGTCATTCTTATGGCTTATGCGGCGCTGCGACCCGGACCGCCGGCGACACGCGTCGTGCTGGTGGTCGCAACGCTGCTGGCTACGATGGCGGCCGTCGCGGTGCTGCAGGCGAGGAGCTTAGCCATCACCGACATGATCACGTTCGGGACAAGCCTGGCGAGCGCGTCCCACCGCCCGAGCGCGTTTGTACCTCGCGATCTCCTGTTGATCGCGCTGATGGCAGTCGCTGGTCTCGCAGGCGCTGTGGCGGTTTTGCTGGCGGCCCGGCTGGGGTTGTCGAGTTCGTGGGCGGCGGTGGCGTTCGTCGCCTTCGTCCTTGCGGCTGCGGTGATCGATCAGCGCGCCGTGCTGGCCGCCACCGACCCCGGTCCGTCACCATTTGAAACGAACGTAAATCTGTACGGCACCACCTATGGCTTCTACATCGCGGCGGCTTTCTTCGCGGCGCTGATGGCGTTTGATGCCATATGCGAGGGGCGTCGCGCATGGCAGCGAGAAGGGCGGTCATGGGGGGTGGTGGTACTGCTCGGACTAGCCTGCGCCCTGCCATTTCTGGGCACGAACACCGGCATCCTCGCGCGCTCCGGGTTGAACGCAGGTCCATTGTTCACCGCCACCGCCGTGTTGGCGCTCACGGTCGCGCGGCGCGGCGTACTTGCAAACTGGGCAGGGTCCGCTTGCGTCATAGGCGTCGCGGCGCTGGCGGCCTTGTGGGTGTTCCTGAACACGGTCTGGTCCCCCTATGGCGTGAACGGCGGTTGGAGCCGGCAAACCGTCCGGCTGGATTCACCAGCGAGTGTGGCGGGGCTGCGGGTAAGCGCCGGGACAGCCGCGTTGGCGACCGAACTGCAAGAGGGTTTGGCAATGCTCGGCTACGACCGGACGCTAGACCGGCTCCTGACCGGCTACGGCAAACCGGGACTTGCGGTCCTGGCAGACGGCACAACGGTGACACCGCCTTTTCTTTATGATTATCCCGGCATGACCGTAGTCATTTGCGATATGGTCACACGCGGCGTGCAGAGCATGCGACCCAGACGACTTTACGGCCTCAACATCGATTTCCGGCCTGAATTACGTCGCTGCCTCGCCGAGCGCGGGATCAACCTCGCACCCAGCCGCGTCCACCGGGTTTCCAAGCGCCTGACGATCAACATCGTGCCAATCAGCCGATCCCTTCTGCGATCGCCCGCGTCGTGGCATCCCGGCGGCGGACATGCTCGCGCCAGACGATGAACAGCCCGCTGCCGACAATGATGGGCGCGCCGATCCAGGTTGCCGGGACGGGCAGGGTGCCGAACACGAGCCAACCGAACAAGGTCGCCCAGATCAGGGACGTATAGTCCATCGGCACCACCACCGACACCGGCCCGCGCGCCAGACTGGCGGTCATCGCCAGCTGCGCCGCGCCGCCGAGCAGCCCGATCGCACCGAGCATCAGCCAGACGTGGGGCTCGTGCCCCTGCGCGCTTGCCGCGTAGATGATCCCCAGCGGCAGCAGCGACAGCGTGGAAAACCAGAATACCGTGGTCAGCGCGCTTTCGGTCCGCCCGATCTGCCGCAGCATGATCGAGACGCAGGCGGTGCCCGCCGCCGCGAGGACGCCTAGCGTCGCGCCGCCCAGCGGGATGGCGTTGGCGCCAGGCTGCGCGACGATCACCACGCCGGCAAACCCGGTCAGCACGGCGACCCAGCGCCGCCAGCCGGTCGGCTCCTTGAGGATCAGCGCGCCCAGCACAGTGGCGAAGATCGGCATGGAAAAGCCGATCGTCGTCACCTCGGCGAGCGGCAGCGCCAGCACCGCGGAAAAGCCGAACCCCATCGTGATCAGCCCAACCACCGCGCGCAGGAGGTGCGCGCCCATGCGCCGGCTGCGCAGACTTGCAACTCCCGGCCCGGCGGCGATCACGCCCGTCACCAGCAGCGCCGCGCCCGACTGACGATAGAACAGGATCTCGCCTAAGGACGCGCCGCCCTGTTCGGCGAGTTTGACGCACACCGTCATGCCCGCGAACAGCGCCACGGCGAGGAGACGCAGCGCTATGGCGGAGAAGAGGCGGTCGTCGTTCATGCGCTTGTGAAGTCGTCCCGGCATCCACGCGAGACGCCCGCGTGCCGAAGGCTGATGGACGCGCATGGACCCTTAAACAAGTTCACAGGTGACGCGAGCGGGGCGAAGCGGCTAACCGGTCCTTATGAAACACGCGCTCCCCGTCACCCGCGAACAGGATTTCGCCGCCTGGTATCAGTCGGTCATCACAGAGGCCGATCTGGCCGAAGAGTCCGGGGTGCGCGGGTGCATGGTCATTCGGCCCTGGGGCTATGGCATCTGGGAGCGCATCCAGCGGCTGCTCGACGACCGGATCAAGGCGACGGGGCATGAAAACTGTTATTTTCCGCTCTTCATCCCGCTCAGTTACTTTGAGAAGGAAGCGGAGCATGTCGATGGTTTTGCAAAGGAAATGGCGGTCGTCACGCACCACCGGCTGATCGCGGACGGCAAGGGCGGCCTGGTTCCGGACCCGAGTGCGAAGCTCGAGGAACCGCTGGTCGTGCGGCCTACGTCCGAGACGGTGATCGGCGCCGCATTCGCTCGCTGGGTGCAGTCGTGGCGCGACCTGCCGGTGCTGATCAACCAATGGGCCAATGTCGTGCGGTGGGAGATGCGCACGCGCATGTTCCTGCGCACCTCGGAATTCCTGTGGCAGGAGGGGCATACCGCGCATGTCTCGGCCGATGAGGCACGCGAGCATACGCTGCGGATGCTGGAGGTGTACCGCTGCTTTGCGGAGGATTGCCTGGGGCTGCACGTGATCGCCGGTGAGAAGCCGGAGAATGAACGCTTCCCAGGCGCGGTGGCGACCTATTCGATCGAGGCCATGATGGGTGACGGCAAGGCGCTGCAGGCGGGCACGTCGCATTTCCTCGGCACGAACTTCGCATCCGCTCAGAACATACGGTTCCAAAACGCTGAAGGTCAGGTGGAACTGGTGAACACGACCAGCTGGGGTGTGTCGACGAGGATGATCGGTGCAGTCATCATGGTGCATGGCGACGACGACGGCCTGCGCTGTCCGCCCGCGATCGCGCCGTGGCAGGTGGTGATCGTGCCGATGCTGCGCGACGGCCCCGACGACGAAGCGATCATCAGCTATTGCAGGGGGTTGCAGGGCGAACTTGCCAGACAGAGCGCGCTGGGTGAGCCGGTCCGCGTGCTGCTCGATCTCAAGCCCGCCAAGGCGGCGACGAAGCGGTGGGGCTGGGTCAAGAAGGGCGCGCCGGTGATCGTCGAGGTCGGCGGCCGCGACGTGGCGGGCGGCAACGTCTCGGTGATCCGTCGTGACGAGCTGTACCGGGCTGACGGCAAGCTCGACAGCCGCGTGATGCCGCAAGCCGAGCTGATCGAGGGCGCGGGCGCGCTGCTGGAAGCGATCCAGGCATCGCTGCACGATCAATCGATCGAGAATGTGCGCGCCAACATCGTGCCGTTGAGCGATTGGCCGGCGGTGGAGGCGAGCTTCGCCGCCGATCAGAAGAACCCCGGCTGGGTCGATGTCGCGTGGTGCAGGCCGACGGGTGCCGCGCTGGACGCTGTGGTGGAGCAGCTGAAGGCACTGAAACTCACGATCCGCAACGCGCCGCGTGGCCAGACCGGGCAGCCCGACGCGCCGTGCATCTTCACCGGCGACACCGCCGTCGAGCGCATCCTGATCGGCCGGTCCTACTAGGATGCCCGACGGGCGGCCCTACCGCCCCGGCGGCGACGAGCCGCGGTTCTTTCGCCGTGGCCGCCTTGGCGTCAAGGCGACATTGCTGCTGCGCGTTCTGGGCGTACTGCTGCTGGTCGGCATCGCGCTCGGTGGACACTGGTTGGACCGGGGCGGCCTGCGTGACAACTCGGACGGACACGTTTCCTTCCTCGACGTCGTCTATTTCACCACCATCACGGTGACGACGGTCGGCTATGGCGACATCGTGCCGGTGACCGACACGGCGCGGATGTTCGACACCTTTGTGGTGACGCCGATCCGCATCTTCGTTTTTCTGATTTTTCTGGGATCCGCCTACAGCTTCATGCTGCGGCAGGGATGGGAGCGGTGGCGCATGGGGTATGTCCGGCGGGCGTTGAAGGATCACACGATCGTCTGCGGCTATGGCGCGACCGGCGAGGCGGCGGTCGACGAGCTGCTCGCGCGGGGCACGCTGCCGGATGCCATCGTCGTCGTGGACTGCGATCCGGCGCGGCTGCGCGAGGTGGAGGCGCTGGGCGCCGCCACGGTCCAAGGTGACGCGACCCACAATGCGGTGCTTGAGACGGCCGGAATTCGCACCGCATCGACAGCGATCGTCACCGCCGGCCGCGACGACACGGCCGTGCTGGTGATGCTGACGATCCGCCGGCTGGCACCGGAGGTCCGTGTATCCTGCGCGATCGCCGAGCGGGAAAACGAGGTTATCGCGCGCGACGCTGGCGCCGACGTGATCGTCAATCCGATCTCCTTTGGCGGCCAGTTGCTCGCCGGCTCCACGGTCGGACCGCATCTAGCCGATTATGTCGCGGAGCTCGTCACGCGCGGCGGTGACGCCGATCTGCATGAGCGGACGGTGACGCCCGCAGAGGTCGGCCGCTCGCCGGGCGAAATCCGCACCGGGCAGGTGCTGCGGATCTATCGCGACGACCGGTGCCTCCTGCTGGAAGATCCCGCCGCGCAGAGCCTGAAGGCCGGCGACGTGCTGATCGAGGTGGTGGCTCCTTCCCCGCGCTGACACGCCTTCAGGCGCCGGGGAAGGTCGCGTTCCACCACTGCTCGAACGCCGCACGCTCCGCCGTGGACATTGCCATGCCCAGCTTCGACCGCCGTCGCAGCGCATCTTCGGCCGCTCGCGCCCATTCGCGATCGTGCATCCACCGCGCCTCTAGTTCGGTCAGTCCGGCGCCAAACGTCCGGCCCATGCCCGCCTGATCGGGCACCTGGGCCAGCATCTCCGGCACGCTGCTGCCATAGGCGCGCGCCATGCGTGCGGCCCGGTCCCTGCCGAGAAAGGGCCAACGTGCCTCGATCTTCTCGACGAAAGGCTCGAAGGGGCCGGTATCGCCGCCGGGGAACGCCCGGTCGCGCGTCATTCGCCGCGCCTCGAAGCCCAGCGCCGGGGCGAGCTTCGCGATCGCCTCCTCTGCCAGATGGCGTGCGGTGGTGATCTTGCCCCCGAACACGCTCAGCAGCGGCGGGCCGCTTGCGTCCAGCTCCAGCACATAGTCGCGGCTCACCACCTGCGCCTCGCTGGCGCCGTCGTCGTAGAGCGGTCGCACGCCCGACCAGGTCGCGACCACGTCCGCAGGCGCGATTTGGCGGGTGAAATGTCGGTTTGCGGCGTCGCATAGATAAGCGATCTCGCCGGCGTCGATCACCGCGTCCTCCGGCCGCTCCACCGGCACGTCGGTGGTGCCGATCTCGGTCATGCCCTGATAGGGAATGGCGAAGACGATCCGCCGGTCGGGCTGTTGCAGCATGTAGGCGTGATCGCCTTCGTACAGGCGCGGCACGACGATGTGGCTGCCCTTCACCAGCCGTACATGACCCGCCGCGTTGATGCCGAGTTTGCCCAGCGCCTTGCCCACCCAGGGTCCGGCGGCGTTGACCAGCGCGCGCGCGCTGACCTCGCGTCCGTCCGACAGTGTCGCGCGCCACACTGCGTCCTCGCGCCGCGCGCTCTCCAGGGCGGTGCGCGTCGCGATCTCGGCACCGTTGGCGGACGCATCGAGTGCATTCGCGAGCGTCAACCGCGCGTCGTCGACCTGCGCGTCCGAATAGACGAAGCCGCGCCTGCCGCCCTTCAGCGGGGCGGCAAAAGCGGCGTCCGACGGTCGCAGCCCGCGCGAGCGGGGCAGCGACATGCGCCCGGCGAGCAGATCGTAAAGGGCTAGTCCCGCACGCACCATCCACCAGGGTCGAACCGCGTGTTCGTGCGGCAGGACGAAGAGCATCGGCCGGATCAGGTGCGGCGCGGCCTTGAGGAGGCGTTCGCGCTCGCGCAGCGCCTCCGCGACGAGGCGAAAGTCGTATTGCTCCAGATAGCGCAGGCCGCCATGGATCAGCCCGGTCGACGCGGACGAGGTATGGCTCGCCAGATCGTCTCGCTCGACCAGCAGCACGCGCAGTCCGTTCAACGCGGCCTCGCGCGCGATCGCACAGCCGTTGATGCCGCCGCCGACGATGAGAAGGTCGTAGCTCATGGCCCGACATCTAGCCGCGCGTACCCGGGCTGGCGAGGAGGGAACCTGCGCGAGCGGACAGTCGTTTCGGACGCGTCATCTTTCCAAGGAGACCAGTATGCGTAAGGTGATCGCGGCACTTTCCACCGCCACGCTCCTGCTGTCGGTTCCCGCAATGGGCTCGGCCAAGGACAAGGGCCATGGCAAGAAGCATGGCAAGGAATACGCCCGCGGGCATGACGGGCATCGCGGCCATGCCAGCTATCGCGGCTGCCCGCCCGGATTGGCGAAGAAGCGCAATGGCTGCTTGCCGCCAGGTCAGGCTAGCAAGTCATATTGGAACCCAGGGTCGCGCGTGCCGGTCGGCTATTCGTCGTGGACCCGCTATGACGCGATCCCTGAGCGTTATCGGTCGCGGGTGCCGTACAATGCGGACTATCGCTACGTTTACCGGGACAATCAGGTGTACGCCGTCGATCCGCAGACCCGCCTGATCCGCGAAGTGATCAACCTGCTCGGCCGGTGAGAACGGACAGGTAAAAAGACTTTCGCGTTTGGGGGGAGGGACCCTATCTCTCCCCCATGCCGATAAAGAAGGCTGGCCTGCCCACGCGCCAACAGATCCTCGATTTCATCGCCACCTCGGATGTCCCGGCCGGCAAGCGCGAGATCGCGCGGGCGTTCGGGTTGCACGCGCAGGACAAGATTGCGCTCAAGGCGCTGCTCCACGACATGGCGGACGAGGGTCTGATCGACGCCTCGCCGGGTCGGGCGTTCCACCAGATGGGCGGCGTGCCCAAAGTAACGGTGCTGCGCGTCGCGGATGTCGACGACGGCGGCAACGTCTGGGCAGTCCCCGAGCGATGGGAGGCGGAGACGCCGCCGCCGCGCCTGCGCGTGCGCGAACGCAAGCGCGGCGCGCTGGGCGTTGGCGAGCGCATCCTCGCCCGTACCGAAGAGGCGGGCTCAGGCTGGATCGCGCACCCGATGAAGACGCTCGCGCCCGCGTCCGAACAGATGCTGGGCGTGTTGCGGCGCGAGGGGGAGCGGCTGTGGCTCACCGCCGTCGACAAGAAGGAGCGCCGCGAGGTGCTCGTGTCCGACCCGGGCGACGCCGAACCCGGCGACCTAGTGCTCGCGGAGAAGGCAGGGCGGCCGCCGCGCATCACCGCGCGCGTCGTGCAGCGGCTCGGCGATCCATTCGCGCCGCGGTCGTTTTCACTGATCGCGATCCACAAGCTCGGCATCCCCGACGGGTTCTCGCCCGAAGCGCTGGAGGAGGCGGAGCGGGTTGCGAAGCAGCCGCTTGGCGAAGGTCGCGAGGACCTGCGCCACCTGCCGATCATCGCGATCGACCCGGCCGATGCGCGCGACCATGACGACGCGGTATGGGCAGAGGCCGACGACGACCCGGCCAATGCGGGCGGCTGGCGCGCGATCGTCGCCATCGCCGACGTCAGCTTCTACGTCCGGCCGGGCTCGGAACTGGACCGCGAGGCGCGCAGGCGGGGCAACAGCGTCTACTTCCCCGACCGCGTCGTGCCGATGCTGCCGGAGGTGCTGTCGGCCGATGTCTGCTCGCTCAAGGAGGGTGAGGACCGTGCGGCGCTGGCTTGCCACCTGCAGGTGACGGCGTCGGGCGCGCTGAAGTCGTGGCGTTTCACTCGGGCGATCGTGCGGCTGGTTGCGAATGTCGCGTATGAGGATGCGCAGGCAATTCATGATGCTTCGGCTCCCTTCCCCCTTGCGGGAGGGGCTGGGGCTGGGACTGTCGACCAGACCGCATCGCTCGTGGACAGCCCCACCCCTAGCCCCTCCCGCAAGCGGGAGGGGGAATTGGCTCCAATCCTCACCAACCTATGGGCGTGCTGGCGCGCGCTCCTCGCCGCGCGCGAGGCCCGCAACCCGCTAGAACTCGACCTGCCGGAGCGCCGCGTTGTGCTCGACGAAAAGGGCCGCATCCTGTCGGTCGCGCCGCGCGAACGGCTCGATTCGATGCGATTGATCGAGGATTACATGATCGCCGCCAACGTCGCCGCCGCCAAGGCGCTGGAAGCAAAGAAGGCGCCGGTCATGTACCGTGTCCACGAGCCGCCGACGCGCGAGAAGCTGGTGGCGTTGAAGGATTATCTGGAGACGTTCGGCGTGCCGTTCGCGCTGGGTCAGGTGATCCGCCCGGCAACGTTCAACCACTTGCTGGAGCGGGTCGGGGACGCGGATCACCGGCCGCAGGTGATGGAACAGGTGCTGCGCACGCAGACGCAGGCTTACTATGCGCCGGCCAATCAGGGGCATTTCGGACTGGCGCTGGGCAGCTACGGCCATTTCACCTCCCCGATCCGCCGCTATGCCGACCTGCTGGTCCATCGCGCGCTTGCGAGCGCCTATGCGCTCGGCGCCGGTGGCCTGGGCGGCAACGAGGATTTCGAGCGGCTGGGCGAGAGTATCTCCATGCTCGAACGCCGCGCGATGGAGGCGGAGCGGGATACGGTCGACCGCTATGTCGCGGCGTTCCTGGCCGAGCGGGTGGGGCAGGAGGTCGATGCGCGGATCACCGGCGTCACCAATTTCGGCTTCTTCGCCACCGTGGAGGGTGTCGGCGGCGACGGGCTGATGCCGGTCCGCGATCTGGGCGGGGAATATTATCGCTTTGACGAGGCCGCGCGGACGCTGACCGGCGAGCATAGCGGCGACCAGTTCAGCCTCGGCCAACGGCTGCGACTGCGACTGGCGGATGCCAACCCGGTGTCGGGGGGGCTGCGCTTCGAGCTGCCGGAGGGGAAGGGGGCGAAGCCCGAAGCGCGCGGACCGGCGCGAGTGCTGAAACGAAGAGGCAGGCCTGCAAACATCCGGCACCAGGGCAAGCGGCGCTGACAAACCCTCTCCCGCCTTTGCGGGAGAGG
>NZ_JAQGLJ010000028.1 GCF_028292945.1 Sphingomonas bacterium
GCGATCGGCTTGAAGCTGCCGCCGTTGGACGCCAGCGCGGAGCAGGCGGTGAGCCCGATCACCAGGTCCATCTCGGCGCGGAAGACGATGTGGTCGCCCGCCTTCGACAGCGGCGGCTCGACGGTGAGGCGACCGTCCGGGGCGACGGGCACGTTCATGAAGCAGTTGAACGCGGTCGGGACGCGATCCGGGCCGATACCCCAGGGTGCGAGCGCGGCGACGAGATTGCCGAAGCAGCCGCGATGCGACGGCTCGTCCGGGTAGAAGTGGCTGAACGTGTCGACCGAACAGGGCGTGAGCAGGAAGTCGTGCACGCCGACCGTGTCCGCCACGATCGTCAGCATCGGCCGCGAGCGGTTGGAGTAGAGTATGTGACCCGTCGTCAGCCGGATCGTCTCCGCATAATCGAGCGTGCGGCCCGACGACACGACCTCGTCGAGGTCGACGGCGTTGAAGGCGAGCAAATCGGCGACCTGCACGCCCTGCGGATCGGTGACGGTCAACCGATCGCCCGCCGCCATCGTGAACGCCGTGCCCGAGCGCGGCGGGATCAGGGTGTCAGGCACCGAGAGCGCCTGGAGCGTCGGCGCGGTGGAACGGGCATTTCCAACCGGCATCGACGGCTCGGCCGCTATACTGCCGCGCCTCGCTCGCCTCGCCATGGCGCGCGAGCATCGGGTTGATGGACCCTGCGAGCGCGATGTCGCGCTGCAGAATGGAGGAGCGCAGCTTTTCATAGCGCTGCTGGTCGCGCAGCACCTCGAACTGGTCGTGCAGGTTGAACACCAGCGCCGGGTTCGCGAACCGCCGCGCCGGGCGGCTGGCGTTGGGGTGCAGGCCCACGACGAAGAACGCCTCGCCGGCGAAGCTGAGCGAGAAATGCGGATCCTCAGGATCGGCGCTCACCGAGTCGTTGGGCCGATTGCCGACCCAGGCGTCCTTGTCGGACAGGGACTGCGCGCGTGCCCAGAGATGCTGCTCGAACTGCTCCTCGCACAGGTCACCCGGCTGTTCGAAGACCACCACCATCGTACGGAATATCGCCCGGTCGGCGTGATATTTCGCGACGGTCGTGGTCAGTGCCGGCAGGATGCGCAGGTCGTCCCAGGCGGAGCGCAGGTCGCGTGCGACCAAAATGTCCATCTGGCCGCGACCGAGCGCCGACTTCGCCCCGACGCACGGAAAGGCGGGCTGCTCCACCCTGGCGATGAAATCGCGTGCGAGTGGATGGTCGTTGTCGTAGCTGATATGTCGCATTGCCGTGGAGTAACCAGCGTCGACCGGCAATGTTGCGCAATCCACGTTATTATTTGTCTTTGTTAGCGGCTTTTCGCCGTCTGGGTTGACGCTTGCTCCAACGTTTCGGGGAAGGGAATGCCCATGCTCACACACCGCTTCCTTCTGGGACGCGCGCGCGACGCGCTGAGCGAGGAAGAGCGGCAGGTGATCGAAAATGCCGTGTCGAGCGTGCGCCAGATCCCGCCGCGCACCCAGATTCAACGGCGCGGCGAGCTGGTGACGCACAGCGTCATGCTGCTGGACGGCTATATGTGCCGCTATCTCGACGACCGCGAGGGGTACCGGCAGCTGGTTTCCTTGCAGGTGCCGGGTGACTTCGTCGACCTGCATGGCTTCCCGATGAAGCGGCTCGACCATGACGTCGCGTCGCTCGGCCCCTGTACGATCGCGACGTTCGAACACCGGACGCTGGCGGAGATACTGGAGCGTTATCCGCGGCTGACGCGCTGGCTGTGGTTCTCGACGCTGCTCGACGCGGCGATCCATCGCGAATGGATCTTCCGGCTGGGCCGGCTGGGGGCCGAGGGCCGCGTCGCGCACTTCTTCTGTGAGCTGTACGCGCGGCTGGAGATGGTCGGGCTGGCGCGGGACGGGGCCTTCGCGCTGCCGGCGACGCAGGCCGACGTGGCGGAGGCGTGCGGCATCACCGGCGTCCACGCCAATCGCGTGCTGAGGTTGATGCGCGAGCGCGGCTTCGCCACCTTCCGTTCCGGCGAGGTGGAGATTACCGACATGCCCAAGCTGAAGGCGCTGGGCGAGTTCGACCCGATCTATTTGTATGGCCAGCATTCCGCCTGGGTGGCCGAGATGCGTGAAGGGAATGATTGATGGCTACTGACCCCCACCCGATGCCCCCGGAGGCTGGCCCGGGGGAGGCCAGCGCCGAAGCCGGGGTGGTCATGCTCGATGGACCGGACGGCGTGGCGGTGGCGATGTCGCCCGATGCGGCGGAGGAGACCGGGCGCAGGCTGATCGCGGCGGCGAAGGAGGCGCGCAGCCAAGGCAGGACGCCTGCGGATTAGACTATGGTTTGATGTATCAGCCTTCCCCGACGGAAGTCGGCGCCCAGCCGGCCGCGCCGCAGACTGGGCCGCGGGGTCCGCCGGGGAAGCGCTGAATCATTATTCAGCGCGGCGACTCGGTCGTCGTGTGCGGCTCCGGCTGACGCGGCACGCCGCCGTCTTGCATCGTGCGCGCGCGGCGGCCGACCTGTGCCATCTCCTGGCCGGTCAGCTTGCCGTCGCGGTCGGCGTCCATGCGATCGAACCGTTCGGTTGCCTGGGCGAGGTGCTCGTCGCGGGTGATGACGCCGTCGCCGTTGCTGTCGGCGCGCATCATCATGCCGCCGCCACGCGGGCGATCCTGGAAATCAGCCTGGGTGCCCGAAACGGCCATCGTCGTGGCGAGAAGGAAGGTCAGCATCAGGAGTCGCTCCGAAGGTCCGAGAGCTGCGTCGGTCGCAGATCGTGAGGCGGCTGTAGCGGCGCGAGGCTGAACCGCAGCAGTCCGCGATCAGGCGAACAGCGCGACGCTCTGCATCTGCTCGGCGATCGGCTCGCCGGCGCTGTTCCAGATGCCCATCTGCTGGCTGGAACTGCCGGCGACCGCATAGTCCGTGCTCGCGCGCAGCAGCCACCAGCCGTCCTCCGTGCGCGGTTGAGGGCCGAGCACGTTCACGATCCAGGTCATCGAGCTGACCGGCGCGGGACCGCCGAGCAGCTTGAACGCGGCCGGCGGCAGGCAGTCGGCGACCGCCATCAGCTCGACCATCGGGTCGAGTCCGGCACGGTCCGTCAGCCGCACCCAGCGCAGCCACTCGGTCGGACCTGTCGCCCCGTCGCGGCGGTCGAGGAACTCGAAATTCTGCGTGAAGAACGGGGCCTTGCCGCTGAAGGTGGTGCTCGAGCCATCGGGTTTGTCAAAGGCGGGCGGCTCGCCCGCGCGATAGTCGACCCTCGACTCGACCGGCCCCATGAACACGAAGGTGGCGCGCAGACCGAGGCCGGCGTCGCTCACCACGTCCGCCTGCACGAACGCGGCGTTGCGCCCGCGGCGAAGGCGTTGCGCGCGCAGCGTGACCGGGCCGGAGAGCGGGCCGATGAAGGACACCTGCGCCGATCGCAGCGGCGGCAGATCGGTATCGGAGAGCTGCGCCGCGTGCAGCGCCAGCGCGGCGGAAAAGCCACCATAGGCGGTGCGGCCCTGCAGCCAGGTGTCGGGGATGGTGCCGCGCCAGGCGCCGTCGAACGGCTCCAGCGCGGCGAGCACCTGTGGCAGCGACGTCATGCCGGCACCGTCAGGTAGCGGTCGCGCAGCTCGCGCTTCAGCACCTTGCCGATGGCACTGCGCGGTAGCTCGGGGAGCGCGTAGAGCGCGGACAGGCGTTGCGTCTTGCCGAGCTGCGCGTTGACGGCGGCCAGGATTTCCTCGCGCGCTGGCGCATCGTCGCGCGCGACGTAGAAGCCGACCGGCGTCTCGCCCCATGCCTCGCTGGGCGCGCCGACCACGGTGGCGTCGGCGACGCCGGGGTGCCGGAGCAGCACCGCCTCCAGGTCGGACGGGTAGATGTTGTAGCCGCCGGAGATGATCAGGTCCTTCTTGCGGTCCATGAGGATGAGGAAGCCGTCCGCGTCGAAGCGGCCGACATCGCCGTGGCGGATGAAGCGGCGGCCGTCGGAGTCGAACCATTCGGCGTCGCGCGATGCCTCGGCGCGGCCGTGATAGCCGCTCATCATCGTCGGACTGCGGCCGACCACCTCGCCCATCTCGCCGGGCGCGACCTCGTGGCCGTCCTCGTCGATCAGCTTCATCTCATGGCCGGGCAGCGGTGGGCCGACGGTGTGGAGCTTGTCGGGGAACTGCGTCGCGTTGAGGCCGCACGACGCGCCGCCTTCGGTCATCCCATAATATTCGATCAGCAGCCCCGGCCAGCGCCGCACGACGTCCGCCTTCAGGCCAGCGGAGAAGGGAGCGCTGGTGCAGGTCTTCAGCTTGAAGCTGGACAGGTCGAACCGGTCGAAGTCGGGCAGCGCCATCAGTCGTTGATACTGGACGGGGACGAGCATGGTGTGGGTCGCGCGGTGCTGCTCGGCCAGTTCAAGGTAGCGGCGCGCGTCGAACCTGCTCATCAGCACGACCGTGCCGCCCCAGCCCAGCGTCGGCAGGAAACTTACCAACGTCGTGTTGGAATAAAGCGGGGTCGCGATCATCGTCACCGCTTCGTCGTAGCCCGCGGTCGTGTTGCGGTGGATGTGTGCCCAGCGCATCGCATGGCTCTGCACGATGCCCTTGGGCGTGCCGGTCGTGCCGGACGAATAGATGATGTTGAACCCGTCGCCGGGCGCGATCGACACCGGTTCGGGCTTCTCGCCATCGGGGGCGAGCCATGCGTCGAGGTCGTTGTCGAGCCGAACGATCCTGGCCGACAGCCGCTCCTCGCTGAGCGCGCGGGTGTTCGCCTCGTCCAGGAATACGATGCTCGCGCCGCAATCGGCGATCATCGCGGCGATCTGCGCCGGCGTGGCGGAGGGCGCGATCGGGGTGACGACGCCACCTGCGCGCAGGATGCCGCCGAACGCGATCGTATATTCGACCGATGGCGAGGCGACGATCGCCACCGCCTGACCCTGCGCGATCCCTTCGCGTTGCAGCGCGGCGGCGAGGCGATCCATGCCGCGATCCAGCGTCGCATAGTCGATCGCGCGCACGTCGTCCGCGACCGCGGTCCTGGTGCCGCGCTCGCGGGCATGGGCGGCGATCAGGTCGGACAGCAGGCCGAACTCGCCTGCCAGCATCTCGGTGGCTTCGCTCATCGCGCCATGGCTAGGCGAGCCGCACGGCGAATGCCATACGCGATCTTCGAAAAAGGGAGCGACGCCTTGCTGCTACACGACAGTCCCAATCCTGCGCCCAATCCGCGGCGGGTTCGAATCTTCCTCGCCGAGAAGCACGTCCGCATCCCGACCGCGCCGGTTTCGATCACCGCGGGCGAGCACAAGGGTGCGGATTACCTGGCGGTCAATCCCTATGGGCAGACGCCGTCGCTGGCGCTCGACAATGGTGTGGTGCTGACGGAGAGCGTCGCGATCTGCCGCTATCTGGAGGGGCTGCACCCGGAGCCGCCGCTGTTTGGGCGAGGGCCGCTGAACGTCGCCCAGGTCGACATGTGGACCCGGCGTGTCGAGCTGCGGCTGATGACGCCGCTGTCGATGGTATGGGCGCATACCCATCCCTTCACCGCGCGCGTCGTGAAGCCGCAATATACCGAGTTCGGCGAAAGCCAGCGGCCGCGCGTCGTGGCGGCGATGAAGGAGTTCGATCGGGCGCTGGACGGGCGCGAATGGCTGGACGGGGAGCGTTACACGATCGCCGACATCGTGCTGCTGACGACGCTGGATTTCGCCACCTTTGTCGGCGTGCCGATGCCCGAAGAGCTTACGGCGCTGGCCGGGTGGCATGCGCGCGCGTCGGCGCGGCCGAGCGCACAGGCATGAAAGGTGGCGTCGCGATCGTGACCGGCGGCGGCACGGGCATCGGTGCGGGGGTCGTACGCCAACTTGCCGAGCGTGGGGTGCGCTGCATCGTCAACTATGCGTCGAGTCGCGACGACGCGGAGGCGCTGGCGGCGGAAATCGGCAACGGTTCGGTGGCGGTGCAGGCGGACATCGTCGAGGATGCGGCGTGCCGCGCGCTGGTCGCCGCCGCGTTGGATGCGTTCGGGCGCGTCGACTTCCTGGTCAACAATGCCGGGCGGACCAAGTTCGCGAACCATGAAGACCTGGACGCATTGGAGGCGGAGGACTTCATCGACATCTACCGCCTCAATACGATCGCGGCATTCCAGATGATCCGCGCCGCCGCGCCGGCGATGCGCGCGAGCGACATGGGTGCGGTGGTCAATGTCGCGTCGGTGGCGGGCGTGTTCGGCGTCGGGTCGTCGGTCGCCTATGCGGCATCGAAGGGCGCGCTGATCACGATGACCAAGAGCCTGGCGCGGGTGCTGGCGCCCGCGATCCGGGTCAATGCGGTGGCGCCGGGCTATGTCGGCACGGGCTGGTTCGAGAAGCGGTTGGGCGCGGGCGGGTTCGCGAAGGTCAATGAACGCATTGCCGCCGCCACCCCGATGCGGATGGCGGCGGGGCCGGACGACATCGCCGGGCCCATCGTCATGCTGCTCGATCCCGCGAGCAGGGTAATTACGGGCGAGTGCCTAGTGCTCGACGCCGGCGCGCACCTGGACGTCGGACTCAGCCGCCGGCCGGGGCGCGAGACCTAAGTCCGCCCGCGCGGCCTCTGACGACGCCCAGCCACAAGACGAGGAGCGCCAGCGCGCACAGGGCAGCGGCGAGCAGAAAGGCTGCGCCGGGAACGCCGCATTCCGCGCCGGCCGCGAGCGTCTGCGTCATCGCAAGCGGTCCGGCGATCGCGGCGACGCTGGCGAGGCTTGCCAGGCCACCCTGCAAACCGCCCTGATTGGCGGCATCGACGCGGGACGACAGGATCGCGTTGAGCGATGGGAACACCAGCCCCATCAATGCGCCGACCACGAGCAGCACGTAGACCTGCCAGCCTTCACGCACGAAGCCATAGAGCGTGAAGATGATCATCCCCGCGATGAGGCCGATCAGCGCCGTGCGACCCTCGCCAAAGCGCCTGATCGTCGGCCCGATCAGCCAGATTTGCGCCGCCATCATCGACACACCCGTGGCCGCAAGCGACCAGCCGATCGCCTGTGCGTCCCAGCCGAACGCGATGCCGGCAAAGAAGGACCAGGTGCTGGGGAACACCATGTGCGCGAGCTGCCACAATAATGCGCAGACCAGCAGGGGTGCGGCACCGCCCGCGTTGAACAGGGGAGCGAACGCGCCGATCGGGTTGGCGCGCCGCCACGAGAACGGCCGGCGATTCTCGGGCGCCAGCGTCTCGGGCAGCAAGGTGAGCACAAGCATCGCATTGACCAGCGCCAGACCCGCCGCCGCGATGAACGGTGCCCGGACGCCCAGGTCGGCGATCAACCCGCCGATCGCCGGACCAAGGATGAACCCGCCACCGAATGCCGCCCCGAGCAGGCCAAAGGTGGCCGCCCGGCGTTCCGGCGGGGTGACATCGGCGACGATCGCGTTGGCCGGGCCATAGGTCGCGCCCACCGCACCCGCGATCGCGCGGCCGAGGAACAGCCAGGCGAGCGTCGGCGCGAACGCCATCAGCGCGTAATCGGCCGCGAAGCACAGCAGCGATGCGAGCAGCACGCGGCGGCGCCCGAACCGGTCGCCGAGGCTGCCGATCACCGGTCCGGCGAAGAAATGGGTGCCGGCATAGACCACGAGCAGATAGCCGCCGATCCGCGTCGCATCGGTGAGCGAACCACGGCCCAGCTCGACGATCAACGCCGGCAGCACGGGGAGAACGATGCCGAAGCCGATCGCGTCGATCAGCATCGCCAGCAACGCTATGGGCACCGCGCGATTGTCGAAGCGGATCATCGGAGCACCTGGCCGATATCTACGTAATCAGCCGTCATCCGCCGCCCCCGGCCTGCCTTGCCTGTAGCCTATGACACGGTGGATCGCCATATGACAGCCAGACGCCGCCGACCGGCGACCCGGCCCGCCATTCCCGCTTGACCGTTTGGCCGCCGTACCGCAGTTTCGAAAAAATGGCCGCGTGACCGGTGTGCGCGATAGCGAGAGGATGACGATCATGGCAACGGTCGCTGGATCGACGAACGTTGCGGGCGCGCCGCCCATGACGCTCGCCACGCGGCTGAGCTATGGCATCGGCGCCGGGGCGAACGGGATCAAGAACGCCGCGTTCACCACCTATCTGATGTTCTATTACAATCAGGTCGTGGGCGTTCCGGCATCGGTGGTATCGATCGCGATCGCGCTGACGCTGCTGGTGGACGCGGTGGTCGATCCGCTGATCGGGCGCTGGTCGGACACGACGCGATCGCGATGGGGGCGGCGTCACCCGTTCATCTACGGCGCGGCCATCCCGACCGCCGTCCTGTTCGCGGCGGTGTGGTTTCCGCCCAAGGATGCGAGCGATCTGACCTATGGCGTCTGGATCTTCGCCTTTGCGGCGCTGACGCGGATGGCGCTGAGCGCATTCGAGATCACCACCTCGGCGATGAACCCCGAGCTGACCAGCGACTATCGCGAGCGGACGCGACTGTTTTCGCTGCGCTACTGGTTCGGCTATGCGGGCGCGTTCGGGTTCACGGCCTTTTCGCTTGCCGTGTTCTTCGCCGCCACGCCGGAATATCCGCGCGGGCAGCTCAACCCCGCCGGCTACACCAGCTTCGCGCTGACCGGCGCGGCGATCATCACGATCGCCATTCTGATCTGCGGTATCGGAACGCACAACCGCATTCCCTATCTGCGCCAGGCGGAGGTTCGGACCGATCGCCGCAGCTTCGCCACCCACCTGCGCGAGATGGGGCAGGCGCTGCACAACCGCGCGTTTCTGGCGATATTCGGCTTTGGCGTGCTCAAATATACCGCGATCGGTCTGTACAGCGGGTGCAGCCTGTACTTCGGGACATATCTGTTCAAGTTGAGCGGTGCGCAGCTGGCGCTGCTCACCTTCGACAGCCTGATCGCTGCGACGATCGCGGCGCCGCTGGCACCGGTGATGTCGGCGTGGATCGGCAAGCGCGCAAGCTCGATGTTCTTCGCGGTCGGCGGCGTCGCGCTCGGGCTGTCGCCCCTGGTGCTTTCCTACCTCGGTTTGTTCTGGGTGCCGGGCGATGCGATGCTGGTGCCGACGTTGTTCGTGATCGGCGCGCTGTACGGGGCGATGGTGGCGATCAGCCTGATCAACACGTCGTCGATGCTGGCCGATGTGGTTGAGGACTCCGCAGTGAAGACGGGCCGGCACGACGCCGGCGTGTTCTTCGCCGCATCGTCGTTCATGCAGCAATGTTCGTCGGCGCTGGGCATCCTCGCCACCGGTGCGATCCTCACCTGGTCGGCGTTTCCGCAGAAGCCAACCCCGGGCGGCGTTACCGCGACGATGACGGACAGCCTGATCCTCCACTATGTGCCAATGGTGATCACCTTGTGGGCGCTGGGTGCGCTGGTCCTGCTGTTCTATCCGATCACCAAGGTCCTGCACGAGGCCAACGTCGACGTGCTGCGTGCGCGCGAGGCAGAGGCACGCGCCCGCGAGATGGACAATGCGCCATTGGGCGCACCGGTCCGATAGGATTGAAGCGGCACGCGAAGTGTTGCATACCGGACCCTCGAATCCAGGAGCACCACGATGGCGACGCTTGCCGAACCGCTGACCCAGACCGATCCGATCGAGAGCTTTCGCGCCGAGGTGCGCGCGTGGATCGCGGAGAACTTCCCGGCGGCGTTGAGGGGCAAGGACACCGGCATGTCGGCGATCGAGGGCGGGCATGAGCCGTCCGCCGACGAGGAAGCCTGGCGCGTCGCGATGGGCGACAAGGGCTGGGGCGTGCCGACCTGGCCCAAGGAATATGGCGGCGGCGGGCTCGACCGCGCGCAGGCGCGCGTGCTGCAGGAGGAACTGGGTCGCGCGGGCGCCTACAACCCGATCGGCGGCATGGGGGTGATGATGTTCGGCCCGACGCTGCTGGAATACGGCACCGAGGAGCAGAAGCAGAAGCACATCCCCGACATCGCCAAGGCGAACGTCCGCTGGTGCCAGGGCTATTCGGAGCCAAATGCAGGCTCCGACCTCGCCAACATCCAGACGTTCGCCGAAGACAAGGGCGACCACTACATCCTCAACGGGCAGAAGACCTGGACCAGCGGCGGTCAATGGGCGGACAAATGCTTCTGCCTGGTGCGCACCGACAAGACGCAGAAGCATGCCGGCATCAGCTTCCTGCTGATCGACGACATGCACGCCGAGGGAATCGAGGTTCGCCCGATCAAGCTGATCTCCGGTGCGTCGCCGTTCTGCGAGACGTTCTTCACCGACGTGAAGGTCCCCAAGGGCAATCTGGTCGGCCGCGAGGGCCAGGGCTGGGAAATCGGCACGCGGCTGTTGCAGCACGAGCGGTCGTCGCTGTCGGGCGGCGGCGGGTCGGCGGGTCGGATGATGGCGGGTCCGACGCTGGCCGATCTCGCCAAGAAGTATCGCGGAACCGATGACAAGGGCCGGCTCAACGACAGCGACCTGCGCATGCGTCTGGTGCGGCACGAGATGGACGCGCGCGCCTTTGCGCTGACGCTGCGGCGCGCGGCGCTGGAAGCGAAGTCGAACTCCGGTCCGTCCGCGGCGACATCGATCATGAAGAATGTCGGCGCGCGCGTGACGCAGGATCGCGCCGAGCTGGGCGTCGAGATCATGGGCATGCAGGGGCTCGGCTGGGAGGGCGAAGGCTTTTCCTCCGCCGAAATTGCGCAGACGCGCACCTGGCTGTGGGGCAAGGCGGTGTCGATCTATGGCGGCTCCACCGAAATCCAGAACAACGTGATCGCCAAGCGCATCCTGGGGATGCTCGATCACCAATAAGGTTTGGGAGAGGGTGAGGGCGGCAGGACGTAACGGCGGACCTGCCGCCCGCCTTTCATTGAGGGAAGAACGATGGCGGTCCTAAACGACGAACAGGTGATGCTGCGCGATATGGCGCGGGAATGGGCGGACAACGAGTCGCCGGTGAGCGCATTTCGCAAGCTTCGCGACGCCGCACCGGCGCAGGGCTTCGATCCGGATGCCTGGAACGCGATCGGCCAGATGGGCTGGGCGGGCGTGGTCGTGCCGGAGGAGCATGGCGGGTCGGCATTTGGTTACCTGTCGATGGGGCTGGTGCTGGAGCAGCTCGGGCGCAACCTGGCCGTCTCGCCGCTCGCGTCGGTCGCACCGGCGGCGACCGCGATCGCGATGGGCAGCGACGAGTCGGTCAAGGGCGAGTGGCTGCCGAAGATCGCAGGCGGCGAAGTCGTCGTAGCGCTCGCGGTGGACGAGGGGCCGCATCACGACCCGCTCAACCTGCAGACCATTGTCACGGACGGCAAGCTGACGGGAACCAAGGCATTCGTCGCGGAAGGCGACGGCGCGCAGGCGTTCGTCGTCGCGGCGCAGGACGGACTGTATCTGGTGACGGACGAGGCGGGCGTGACCCGCTCGACGCGCAAGATGGCGGATATGCGCAGCCATGCCGAGGTCCGGTTCGAGGGTGCGACGGCGGTGAAGCTGGGCGGGCCCGAGCTGACTGCTGCGGTCGTCGATCGCGCGACCGCGCTGGCGTGCGCGGAGATGCTGGGCATGGCCGAGTCGGCCTTCCACCAGACCAACGACTACCTCAAGACGCGCGTCCAGTTCGGCCAGCCGCTGGCGACATTTCAGGCGCTGCAGCATCGCATGGCGAAGATGTTCACCGAGCTTGAACTGATGCGCTCCACGGTGGAGGCCGCGCTGGAGGCGGTCGACGCGGGCCGGTCCGATCTCGATCAGGCCGTCAGCCTGGCCAAGGCGACTGCGTCCGACACGCTGAAACTGATCAGCCGCGAGATGGTCCAGCTGCACGGCGGCATCGGCA
Organism: Sphingomonas bacterium; assembly: GCF_028292945.1. Taxonomy (GTDB): domain Bacteria; phylum Pseudomonadota; class Alphaproteobacteria; order Sphingomonadales; family Sphingomonadaceae; genus Sphingomonas. The sequence continues at coordinate 11,813 of NZ_JAQGLJ010000028.1, forward strand.
TGACGGACGAATATGACGCCGGCTTCTACATGAAACGGTCGGCGGTGCTGGAAGCGATGTGGGGCAACGCCGCCTATCACCGCGAACGCTTTGCACGGTTGAATGATTACTGAGGCACGGGTCAAAGCGCGTGATGTGGACGGGTCCGGCCCCCCAGCGGGGGTTCGGGTCACCGTCATGCCTCTTCCCGCGGCGGATGCTCGAGGAGTATTCTGATGGCTGCGGGTGTTCCCGGAGCGAGCGGGCCTAGCCTGCGGCAGTTCATCATGGAATCCTGGCTGAAGCGGCGCAATCCCGCCGGCAGGATTGCGTATGACCATCCGCTTCAGTCACGATCAGCCTCTTCGTCCTGATCGCTACTGAGGGTCGGTCCTCGAATGTCGGGTTTGGACCGTAGAGGACCGTTGCGTATCAGCAACACCTGCCACAATGTTGCAGTTCTGCTGCGCTGCACCCTAATGTAACCGCTTGACCGTCCGTGGCCCCCGGCTTCTATTCGAGTTGACGGTACGGTGCGCAAGTCACCGGCCGCATAGGAGGGTGAGATGGCCAAGCAGCGGTTCCTGGTGGCGTGCGCGTTTTCTGTTCTGGCGCTTGCGAGCGCGTCACCGGTGGCGGCGCAGGTAGGTGGCAATGCCGGCGCGCAGGACGCGCCTACTCAGGCCGCCGGGGTGCAGCCGGTCGACCAGACGCAGACGGACGGCTCGCCGGTGCGTGAGGTGGTGGTCACCGGTTCGTTGATCCAGGGCACGGCGGAGGACGCGGCGCTGCCGGTCGACGTGATCGGCGCGGCGGAGCTTGCCAAGCAGGGTTCGCCCTCTCCGGTCGAGCTGCTGAAGAACCTGCCGACCTCGAGCGGGGTGCTGGGCGACTCCAACCAGTTCGACAGCCGCAGCCAGGGCGCCGAGGGCATCGCCAGCGCCAATCTGCGTGGGCTGTCGCCTCAGCGCACGCTGGTGCTGCTCAACAGCAGGCGTCTGACGACCTCGGGCAATGGCGTGCCCGTGGTCGACCTTAACCTGCTCCCCCAGGCGGCGATCGGGCGTGTCGAGGTGCTCAAGGACGGTGCGGCCGCGACCTATGGTTCCGACGCGGTCGCCGGTGTGATCAACTTCATCACCCGCACCGACCAGGAAGGCTTTCAGGTCGCGGGCAACTACCGGTTCGTGAAATCCACCGACGGCGACGTCGACGTGTCGCTGTCGTACGGCCATCGTGGCGACAACTGGCGGTTCCTGGTCGCGGCGGGCTTTCAGAAGCGCGGCGAACTGCTCGCCAGGGAGCGCGATTTCGCCGTTCGACCTTTTGCAGAGAACCCCCAGGGTGGCTTCACGGGCGGCGGCAACCCGGCCAATTTCATCGCAGTCAGTGCGGCAGGTGCGCCGATCGCGATCACCGGCCCGACCGGCATCGTCGGCACCATTCAGAGCGACACGAGCTGCGCCGCGCTGGGCGGCTTCGTGGGCCGGCCATATGCGGCGCGGCCGACGGGTCAATGCTACACGCAATATTCCCCCTACGACGCGCTGGTGGATCTCGAGAAGCGCGGCCAGGCGTTCGTGGACTTCGAGGTCGATCTGACTCCCAGCGTGACCTTCCAGACCACGCTTCTATATGGTCGCACGACCGTTCCGCATTATCTGACCTCACCTTCCTACATCTTGACGCAGTCGCCTTCGCCGGCCTCGTTCACCACGCCGGCGGGGACCTCGGCCTCGCCTTTCGCTGCGTTCGGCGCCAGCGGCTTCTTCGTACCATCCAACAATCCGGGGTTGGTCGCCTATCGGGCCGCCAACCCGGCGCAATTTCCCGGCGCGACGACGAACGGCAACGCGCTGTTCCCGACCCTGCTGTTCCGGCCATTCCTGGCCGGCGGCAATCCGCTGTTCAACGGCGACGACAATCAGCCGGGCTCGTCACGCGGTGGCCGCAAGAGTGAGAGCTTCCGCGCCACCGGCGAACTCCGCGTCGATCTCAGCGACGATCTCGATCTCACGGTGTCGGGCACCTATCACGACTATTTTCGCCAAACGACGGGGTTCGACTCGTTCGGCGACCGCGTGCAGCGCGCCTTGCTGGGCTTTGGCGGGTTCAATTGCAGCGGGACCACGCCGGGCGCGAACGGGTGCCTGTTCCTCAATCCGTTCGGCAATCAGTCGACAATGAACCCGGCGACAGGGGCGGTTAACCCGCAAGGCACGGCCGCGCTCGCCAACTCGCTCGAGGTCAGCCGCTATATCTTCCAGCCCTCCTTCACCAACGTCGATACCGAGCTGTTCGTGGGCGAGGCGTCGATCAGCGGCTCGACCGGGCTGACGCTGCCCGGCGGCGACGTGAAGTTCGGCATCGGCGGGCAGTACCGTCACACCTGGCTGGACATCAGCTACGGCGCCAACAGCAACATCGTCCAGAATCCGTGCCGCGAATCGCCGATCAACGGGAACACGAATCCGCTCGCCTGCTCGGGTGGCGCGGCTCCCAACGGCGCCTTTGCGTTCCTGGGGACGGGGCGAAACAATGTTCTGAACGGCGGCATCTATGCCGTCTTTGGCGAACTGCAGATCCCGGTCTTCGATGCCCTGGACATCCAGCTCGGGGCACGCTTCGAGGACTATGGCGGGCAGACGGGCTCCACCTTCAATCCGCAGGCGCGAGCCCGTTTCCAGGCGCTGCCGTGGCTCGCGTTCCGTGGCGGGATCGGGACGACCTTCCGTGGCCCGACGCTGCCCAACCTCGACCCGAACCGCGTCACGGCGCTGCAGCTGATCGGCTCCGCCTTCCGTCCCGTGGACGTGTTCGGCAACCCGGCGCTGAAGCCGGAGAAGTCGACCAACTATTCGGGCGGCATCCTGCTCAGCGGCGGCGGGTTCTCGGCGAGCCTTGACTATTATCGCTACAAGCTGCGCGAGGCGATCATCGGCGACCCGCTGGGTGCGATGGTGGCGACGCTGTTCCCAACCACGACGACGAACACCTGCGCTACGAACGCGGCGCTGGCGGCGCGCTTCACGTTCACGACCGCGGGCTGCGCGGGGGGCACGGCCGCAATCACGCGCGTCACCACCCGCCTTCAGAACGGCCCGGAGCAGATCAACGAGGGCGTGGACCTCGTGGTCAACTTTCGCGAGAACAACATCGGCGGCAGCGACATCCGGGCGGGCATCGGCGGTAGTGTGACCTACGTCATCCAGAATTCGATTGGCGCGATAACCGTCGCTGGAGTGCTGGTGCAGCAGCCGTTCGACGGCGTCGGGCTGCTGAATTACCAGTCGGCGCTTTATCCGGTGCCGGAATATAAGGGCCAGGCATTCATCGACTTCGGTGTCGGTCCGCTGGATGCGCGATTCCAGGTGAACTACACAGGTGGCCTGCACGACCAGCGGTCCGGGCAGCGTCCTGGCTTCGGGGCATCGGGGCCGTTCATCCCCAACAACGATATTCGGGATGCTGCCGGCAATCCCACGACGTTGCTGCAGGGTGCGGACATCGACAAGTTCGTGACTGCCGATCTGAACGTGCAGATGCAGGTCATGGAGCAGCTGACGCTGACCGGCACCATCACCAATCTGTTCGACCAGGATCCGCCGTTCGCGCGGGAGGATTACAATTATGAGCCGTTCATCGGCAACCCGCTGGGCCGGACGTTCAAGGTAGGATTGTCGGCGCGGTTCTAGCGCTGTCGGTCTCGCGTGCAGCATTGCTGCACGCGAGACCGACAAGCTCGGCCGGCGGGGCGGCGCAGCCGAACCGGTTCGACGTCACGGCGCGGCTTTGCCGCGTCGAACCCTGCGGAGGAAGTCAGGCGCGACGCGGCAAGGCCGCGTCGTCGGACGGGTTCGGCGTTGCCGTCCCGCCGGCCGCGCTTGTCTGCGTGGTGAGTAGCTTGCGCTACTCCCTCTCGCCCACTGCGCGATCATCGAACAGTCCGAACAGCAGCGTCGATGCGTACATCGCGATCGCCCGCTCGCGCGGCATCGTCGCCGCCCATTTGCGCATGTCGAACGCGGCGTTCTGCAGCGCCATCAGCGTCTGGCTGGCGATCAGCGCGTCGACGGGGCGGCACGAGCCCTCCGCGATCCCGTCCATGATCGTGCCCGCGTAACGCCGCGCAACCAGATTGGATCGGTCGACCATGGCGCTGCGGACGTTCGCGGGCAGGCCGCTGAGCGCCGTCGTCCGCAGCAAGGGCGCGCGCTCGGCGAACTGGACATCGAGCAGCGTCGCCACCGCCGAGGACAGCCGTTGCCAGTGCGTGCCCCCGGCTTCATCCGCCAGTCGCTGCGCCGCGGCGATCGTGTCGAAGCTGCGGCGATAGCACGCGATCACCAGATCGTCCTTCGCGTCGAGATGATGGTAGAAGCTGCCCTTGGTGACGTTCAGCTGCGAGGCGATGCGCTGCACGGACGCGCCGCGATAGCCGAGCTCGTTGATCAGGCGCGTCGCCGCAAGCAGGAACGCCGCGCGCCCCGGTTCACGTTCGTCATGCGCCAGATCCAGCGACAGCGGAGTCCAGGCGGCGGCCGGGCCCGCAATGCCATGCGCGAAGATGTCGAACAGCCGCGCTTCGACGCGCGGGTACTGGTCGGGCTCGTAGCGAAGCAGCCAGGCCGGCAGCCAGAAGGTGTTCTCCAGCAGCACGTGCGCGCGGGCACCGTGCAGGTCCTTGGCGGCGCGGTTGGCCGGTCGGCCCCACAGCGCGCGCGTGCGTCGGAAGACCTCGCGCCAGCCCGACATCAGCCGTTCGCGCGCGGGGTCCTCCATGGCGCGCAGGTCGGACAGCACCGCCAGCGGCCGCTCGTCGCCGGTCCGCACGCGCTCAAGTCGCGCCATGTTGAGCGCCAGGTAGCGACGCACGCGGTCGGCCGGGGTGGCGGCTTCCAGGGCAGCGTCGAGCATCACCAGCAGATAGTCGAGCGTGTGCTCGAAGGCGGCGGCGGCAAGGTCTTCCTTGCGCTTGAAATAATAGGTGACGCTGGTGGTGTTCAGCCCGACGCGACGCGCGACGTCCGCGAAGGTCATGCCTTTTGCCGACTGCTCGTTGATGGCCTCGGCGGCGGCGGCGAGGATGGCCTCGCGCTTCTGCTGAAAGCGCGCGGTGCCGCCGGCCGGGTTTCGGCTTGTGGGTGGCTCTCCCTCCATTCCCGCAGCCTAGCGGTCGGACGTTTAGAAGCAACAGCCGCTTTGCCCACAGGTGCAGGAACCGCCCAAACGCGGCTTTACCGAAAACGCGGTATGGCTTAAGCCCGCTCCAACAGCTTCCACCCGCATGTGAGAAACCAAGCTATGGACTTCACCCTCAGCGAGCGCGAAACCTATTTCCGGGACCGGGTGAAGGACTTCATCGCCCGCGAGATAGCCCCGCGCAACGACGAGTATCGGAGCCAGGCGTATGAGGGCGAGCGCTGGAAGGTGCTGCCGGTGATCGAGGAGGTCAAGGAGAAGGCGAAGGCGGCGGGGCTGTGGAATTTCTTCATGCCGCCGCATTCCGGCCAGACGCATGTCGACGACAGCTTCGAGTTCGAGGGCACGCAGCTCACCAATCTGGAATACGCGCTGTGCGCCGAGGAGATGGGCAAGCTCGGCTGGTCGTCGGAGTGCTTCAACTGCTCCGCGCCCGACACCGGCAACATGGAGGTATTTCACCGCTATGGCACGCGCGAGCAGAAGGAGCAGTGGCTGCGCCCGCTGATGGAGGGCAAGATCCGCTCGGCGTTCCTGATGACGGAGCCGGCGGTCGCCTCCTCCGACGCGACCAACATCGAAACCCGCATGGAGCGTGACGGTGACGAGTACGTCATCAACGGCACCAAATGGTGGTCGTCGGGGGTCGGCGACCCGCGCTGCGCGGTCGCGATCGTCATGGGCAAGACCAACCCGGAGGGTTCGCGCCACAGCCAGCAGAGCCAGATCCTGGTGCCGATGGACACGCCCGGCGTGACGATCAAGCGGATGCTGAGCGTCTATGGCTATGACCACGCGCCGCACGGGCATGGTGAGGTCGAGCTGAAGGACGTGCGCGTGCCCGTCGAGAACGTGCTGCTGGGCGAGGGGCGTGGCTTCGAGATCGCGCAGGGGCGACTGGGGCCGGGCCGCATCCATCATTGCATGCGCACCATCGGTGTCGCCGAGACCGGGATCGAGGCGATGGCCAAGCGGCTGCTGTCGCGCGTCGCGTTCGGCAAGACGCTGTCGAGCCACTCGGTATGGGAGGAGCGGCTGGCGCGCGCGCGGATCGACATCGAGATGACCCGGCTGCTGTGCCTGAAGGCGGCCGACATGATGGACCGCGCCGGCAACAAGTCCGCCCAGCAGGAAATCGCGATGATCAAGGTGCAGGCGCCGAACATGGCGCTCAAGATCCTCGACGACGCGATCCAGGCACATGGCGGCGGCGGCGTGTCCGGCGATTTCCATCTCGCCAGCGCCTGGGCGTCGATGCGGACGCTGCGCTTCGCCGACGGGCCGGATGAGGTCCACAACCGCGCGATCGCGCGCAACGAGTTCGGGAAGTACGCGGATTATCGGGCGAACAACGACCGGGTGTCGTCTGGCGATATGGCGGCGACGCGCTAGCCATCTCGCCCGGGACGCGAACTGAATATCAGCGAAGGGACAGCATGAAGGCCGCCGTACTTTTCGAAGCCAAGACACCGCTGCGGATCGAGGACGTCACCGTCGACAAGCCGCAGGCGCACGAGGTGCTGATCCGCACCGTTGCGTGCGGGGTGTGCCGGTCGGACCTGCACTTCGTCGACGGGGCGTATCCGCATCCGCTGCCAGGCATTCCCGGGCATGAGGCGGCGGGCGTGGTCGAGGCGGTCGGCGAGGAGGTGCGTACGGTCAAGGTCGGCGATCACGTCGTCACCTGCCTGTCGGCGTTCTGCGGCCATTGCGAGTTCTGCGTCACCGGGCACATGTCGCTGTGCATCGATCCCGGCGTGAAGCGCGCCAAGGGTGCGAAGCCCCGGCTGATGCTGGGCGATCAGCCGATCGCGCAGATGCTGAACCTCAGTGCCTATGCCGAGATGATGCTGGTGCACGAGCATGCCTGCGTCGCGATCGACCCGGAGATGCCGCTGGATCGCGCCGCGATCCTGGGGTGCGCGGTGACGACTGGCGCGGGCGCGATCTTCAACACCGCGAAGGTGGTGCCCGGCGAAACGGTTTGCGTGGTCGGCTGCGGCGGCGTCGGGCTGGCGGCGGTCAATGCGGCGCGGATCGCGGGCGCGGGCAAGGTGATCGCCGTCGATCCCGTGGCCGAGAAGCGCGCGCTGGCGATGAAGCTGGGCGCGACGCACGCGATCGACTCGACGAGCGGCACCGCGGCGGACGAGGTGGTCGAGCTGTCGCGCGGCGGCGTCCACCATGCGATCGAGGCGGTCGGGCGGAGCCAGTCCGCGGCAACCGCGGTCAAGGTGCTGCGGCGCGGCGGCACGGCGACGATCCTGGGAATGATGCCGCTGGGCGAGAGCGTCGGGCTGTCCGCGCTGGAGCTCTTGGCGGACAAGAAGGTGCAAGGTGCGCTGATGGGCCGCAACCACTTCCCTGTCGACATCCCGCGTCTGGTCGACTTCTACCAGCGCGGGCTGCTCGATCTCGACACGATCATCGCCGACCGCATGCCGCTGGAGCGCATAAATGATGCCTTCGACGAGTTGCGCCGGGGCGATACGACGCGCAGCGTGATCACGTTCGGATGATCCGTCATGACTGACGCAGCAGCGGCGACCATGGCCGGCACGATCGCGGCCGAAGGCAAGGACCGGCTGGACGAGGCGAAGCTGACCGCTTGGATGGAGGCGAACGTCGCCGGGTTTGCAGGCCCGCTGAGCTATACCAAGTTCGCGGGCGGACAATCAAACCCGACCTACAAGCTGAGCAGCCCGTCGGGCACCTATGTCCTGCGTCGCAAGCCGTCCGGCAAGCTGCTGCCCAGCGCCCATGCGGTCGATCGCGAATATCGCCTGATCGCGGGATTGCACCCGACCGGCTTTCCTGTCGCGCGGCCCTATGGCCTGTGCACCGACGACGGCGTGGTGGGGACGATGTTCTACGTCATGGGCTTCGCCGACGGGCGCAACCTGTGGGACGGGACGCTGCCCGACTATGCGCCGGCGGAGCGGACCGCGATCTACCATGCGATGGGCGACACGCTCGCCGCCCTGCACAATACCGACTATGTCGCGGCCGGGCTCGGCGAATACGGCAAGCCCGGCAATTATTTCGCGCGTCAGGTCGAACGCTGGACCCGGCAGTATCGCGCGTCCGAGACCGAGCACATGCCGGAGGTGGAGCGGCTGATCGAGTTCCTGGCGCGAACGGTCCCCGAGCAGACGCGCACCAGCATCGTTCATGGCGACTATCGCATCGACAACATGATCCTTCATGCCACCGAGCCTCGCGTGATCGCGGTGCTCGACTGGGAACTGTCGACGCTGGGCGATCCGCTGGCGGATTTCTCCTACTTCCTCATGAGCTGGGTGACGCAGCCCGAGGGTCGCTCCGGCGTCCTGGGACGGACCGGACCAGAGACAGGAATTCCGCCGATCGAGGAGATGGTGGAGCGCTATTGCGCCGCCACCGGTCGCGACGGGGTCCCCGACCTGAACTGGTATTTCAGCTACAATCTGTTCCGCCTGACCGGCATCGTCCAGGGCATCAAGAAACGGATCGTCGACGGCACCGCCTCCAGTGCACAGGCGGAGAAGTCCGCAGCGGGCGTGTATCGGCTGGCCAAGGCAAGCTGGGACTTCGCGGAGAAGGCGGGGGCGTAACAATTCCCCTCCCGATTGCGGGAGGGGCTCAGGGGGTGGATAGGTCGGGGTAGGCATCAGGCCCGCCCCGGCCCCTCCCCAAGCGGGAGGGCAGTAGAATGAGCCAGTTCGATCTTACCGGACGCACCGTCGTCATCACGGGATCGTCGCGTGGCATCGGCAAGGCGTCGGCCTTCGCCTGTGCCGAGCAGGGCGCGCGGGTCGTCATCTCCAGCCGCAAGCAGGATGCTTGCGACGAGGTGGCGGCGGAGATCAACGCGCGCTTTGGTGAGGGCAGGGCCATCGCCGTGGCGGCCAATATCTCGGACAAGGCGGGGCTGCAGCATCTGGTGGACGAGAGCGTGCGCGCGTTTGGGCAGATCGACTGCCTGGTCTGCAACGCCGCGTCGAACCCCTATTACGGCCCGCAGGAGGGGATCGCGGACGAGCAGTTCCGCAAGATCCTCGACAACAACATCATTTCCAACCACTGGCTGATCTCGATGGTCGCGCCCGCGATGCGTGAGCGCAAGGACGGCTCGATCGTGATCGTGTCGTCGATCGGCGGGCTGCGCGGCTCGCCGATCATCGGGGCCTACTGCATCTCCAAGGCGGCCGACATGCAGCTCGCCCGCAACCTGGCGGTGGAATATGGCCCGCACAACGTCCGGGTGAACTGCATCGCGCCCGGCCTGATCAAGACCGACTTCGCCAAGGCTTTGTGGGAGGATCCCAAGCGCATCGAGGAGTCGAACAATCGCGTGCCGCTGCGCCGGATCGGCGAGGCTGACGAGATCGCCGGCGCGGTCGTGTTCCTGGCCAGCCGTGCGTCGACATTCATGACCGGCCAGACGATGGTGATCGACGGAGGCGTGACGATCTGATTCCTCACCGTTCGTCCCGAGCGAAGTCGAGGGATGGGCAGCAGGGCATCGCCCGGCAAGGTGTCTCGACTTCGCTCGACACGGACGGAGATTTGAATGCGGTTCGAAGGCAGGTCCATCATCGTCACCGGTGCCGGCTCGGGCATCGGCCGCGCCGCGGCGATCCAGTTCGCCGGCGAGGGCGGGCAGGTGCTCTGCGCCGACAAGACCGATGGGGCCGAGGCGACCGTCGCCGCCATCCGCGACTTCGGCGGGATCGCGGAGGCGTTGCAGATGGACGCTGGGCTGGAGGCTGACGTCGAGCGTGCGGTCGCGCTGGCGGTCGAGCGGTTCGGCGGGCTGGACGTGATGTTCGCCAATGCCGGGATCTCGGGCGGGGTGGCGAACATCTTCGACACGCCGGTCGAGCTGATCGCGGAGGTGCTGCGCGTCAATCTGATCGGACCGTTCCTGGCGATCAAGCATGCCGCGCCACGCATTGCCGAGCAGGCGGCCAAGAACGGAAAGGGGGGGGCGATCGTGCTGACCGCCAGCGTCGCCGGCATCCGTTCGGGTGCGGGGTCACCGGCGTATTCGGCCTCCAAGGCGGGGGTCATCAACCTGGCCAAGACGGCGGCACAGCAACTGTCGGGGTCGAACGTGCGGGTCAACGCGATCTGCCCCGGCCTCACGGAAACGGGCATGACAAAGCCCACCTTCGACTATGCGCGCGAGGCGGGTAAGATGGATCGGGTCGGTCGTCTCAATCCGCTGCGGCGCGGCGCCCAGCCAGACGAGCTGGCGAAGGTGGCATTGTTCCTGGCATCCGACGACGCCAGCTACGTCAACGGGCAGGCGATCGCGGTCGACGGCGGGCTGTCCTCGTCGCACCCGGTGACGAAACAGGAATATGGCCGCACCGCTGTCTAGAGTGTGATCCATCCTGGACGAATGTGAATGCAGATCAGCTAAACGTGGCGCGCGACGACCTTTAGCTGCTGGAGCAAAGGATCAAGCCGCCGCCTGGCGCTCCGCGAAGCCGGTGAAATAGCCGCGCAACGACGGATCGGTGATCGGCGTGATCAACGTGTCGACCGCCTGCGAGATTGTGCCGCCTTCACCGGCGCGGCCGCCCGCCTGGGCGCCCATCGCCCACGCCGCGAACTGCCGCGTCTCGATCTGCTCGCGCGCGAGCAGCACGACGGCAAAATGGCGCGTGTCGGCGGTGATGCGGTTGTAGGTTGTCATGACCGCCTCCTCAGGACCTTCCAGCGCCTGCAGGAATCGGCGGCCGCCGAGGATCAACAGGCCGGTGACGCCCACCCGCGCATTGTTGCGGCGCGACACGCGCAGGACATCGGCGAGCTGTTCGGGCGTGAGCGGCTGACGGGCGGTGCTGATGTAAAGCAAGCGGATCATGGCGGAAACTCTTCAGGTGGCGAAGCTTTCGTACCGCTATTCGACAAAATATCGGTAAATCCGCGGCTGATGCAGTTTAAGGCGCGCGCAGCCTGATCAGGCCTTCCTGCGCGACGCTGGCGATCAGGCGCCCGTCCTGGCTGAAGATGCTGCCCCGGTTCATGCCGCGCCCGTGGCCGGCCCACGGGCTGTCTGTCGCGTACAGCATCCATTCGTCGGCGCGAACGGGGCCATGTAGCCACAGCGCGTGATCCAGGCTGGCGCTCTGCATGCCGGGTGTCGTCCAGTTGACCCCGTGCGGCATCATCGATGTCGCCATCAGCGCCATGTCGGACGCATAGGCGAGCACCGCGCGGTGCAGCGCCGGGTCGTCGCCGATCGGCGCGACGACACGGAACCAGCTGCGGTTGACCGGCTCGCGCTTGACCGGTGTGAACCAGCTGCGCGGGTAGAGCGGGCGGATGTCGATCGGGCTAGTTCGGCGCAGGAAGAAGGTACGAAACTTCTCGGGGATGTCGTTCACCGCCTCGCGGCGCAGCTCGGTTTCGGTCTTGAGCGTCTCCGGCCCCGGCACGTCGGGCATCGTGTCCTGATGATTCAGGCCCTCTTCAGGGGTCTGGAACGAGGCGATCATGTTGAGGATCGGCTGTCCGCGCTGCAAGGCGATCACGCGACGGTTGGCAAAGCTCTTGCCCTCGAAATCGCGAACCACCCGGAACACGATCGGGAACTGCTCGTCGCCCGCTCGCATGAAATAGCAGTGGAGCGAATGCGCGTCCTTGCCCTCCGTCGAGCGTTGCGCGGCCTGCAGCGCCTGCGCGATCACCTGTCCGCCGAACACGCGACCCTTGCCGCCGGGCATGCGCGCGCCGCGATAAAGGTCGGTGTCGATCTCCTCCACGTCGAGCAGGCGGACCAGGTTGGCCGCGAGCTCTTCGGGCGGCGGTGGGGTCCACTCTGCTGTTTCAGCTTCCGACATCAGTAACCGGCCGCGCGCGCGAGCTTGTCGGCGTGATAGTTCGCGTCGCCGAACAGTTCGGCCAAGACGCGCGCGCGCTTCATGTAGAAGCCGATGTCGTACTCGTCGGTCATGCCGATGCCGCCGTGCATCTGCACACCTTCCTGCACGCTGAGCGTGGTGGCGGTGGCGGCGAACGCCTTCGCAACGGAAACTGCCTCGTCGGCATGCTCCGAACCGGAGTCGAGCAACTGCTGTGCCTTGAGCACGGCGGCGCGGGCGACCTCCATCTCGGAGTACAGGTGCGCGGCGCGGTGCTGGAGCGCCTGGTAGCTGCCGATGACGGTGCCGAACTGCTTGCGTTCCTTGAGGTATCCCAGCGTCATGTGCATGGCACCCCCGCCAACGCCCAGCAGCTCGGCGGACGCGCCCGCGCGACCGGCGCGGAGCAGGCGGTTGAGTGGGTCGCGCCCGGCGTCGACTTCGCCGATCACCGCGTCCGCGTCGACCTGGATACCGTCGAAGGTCACACGCGCGGCGATGCTGGCGTCTGCGAGGCGTTCGGGTTCCGCAGCGAACCCCGCGTCCTTGGGAACGGCGAACAGCGTGACGCCGTCCTCGTCGCCGGGCGCCCCGGCGGTGCGGGCGCTGACGATCAGCAGGTCGGCGACGTGGCCGTGCGTGACGAAGCGCTTCTCGCCCGACAGCCTGAAGCCGTTGCCGGAGCGCTCCGCCTTCAACCCGACGCTGTCACGGTGCTTGGCGCCCTCGTCGAGCGCCAGCGCGGCGATGGTGTCGCCTGCGACGATGGCGGGGAGCCAGCGTTCCGCCGCGCCCGTGCCCTTCAGCGCCTCGACGGCGGCGACCGCGGTGGCGAGGAACGGGGAGGGCGACAGGTTGCGGCCGATCTCCTCCAGCACCACGCCCGCCTCGACATGGCCGAGCCCCAGGCCGCCATGATCCTCGCCGACCAGGATACCGGTGAAACCCATCTCCGCGAACTGCTTCCACAGGTCGCGCGAAAAGCCGGTGGGGTCGTTCGCATCGCGCAGGGCTCGCATGTGCGACACGGGTGCTGCGTCGGCGATGAAGTCGCGCGCCGTGTCGCGGAGCATCTGTTGTTCGTCGTTGAGGTAGAGAGGCATTGGTCTTCTTTCTTTCTTCTCTCCCGTTTGCGGGAGAGGGCTCAGGACGCCGGCAATTCCAGGATGCGCTTGGCGATGATGTTGAGCTGGACCTCGCTGGTGCCGCCTTCGATCGAGTTCGCCTTGGTGCGCAGCCAGGCGCGTGGGGCGCTGCCGCCGTTGGAGCGGTCGCTCTCCCATTCCAGCGCGTCTGAGCCCCCCGCCGCCATCAGCAGCTCGTGGCGGTCCTTGTTCAGCTCCGTGCCGACATATTTCATCATGCTGGGCTGCGCGGGATGCGCCTTGCCCGCCTTCAGATCGTCGATGAACTTCTCCGACATCGAGCGGAACGCCTTGGCGCGGACCTCGAAGGCGGCGATCTGGCCGCGCAGCAGCGGGTCGGCGAGACGCCCATCGTGGTCGAGGCCGATCGTCGCGATCGCGCCCTCGATCAGCGGATTGCCGCCCGTGCCGCCGAGGCCCATGCCGGAGATCATCTCGCGCTCATGCCCGAGCAGGTATTTGGCGACGTCCCAGCCCTTGTTCTCGTCGTGGATGCGCTGGCTCTTGGGGACGCGAACGTCGTCCATGAAGGTTTCGCAAAAGGGCGAATAGCCGCTGATAAGCAGGATCGGCTTGGTCGAAACGCCTGGCGAGGCCATGTCGAACAGGATGAAGCTGATGCCGCCCTGCTTGCTTTCCCTGGACGTGCGGACGAGGCAGAAGATCCAGTCGGCCTTGTCGGCATAGCTGGTCCACACCTTTTGCCCGTTGACGATATAATCATCGCCATCGGGGACGGCCGAGGCTTGCAGTCCGGCGAGGTCGGAGCCCGCGTTCGGCTCGGAATAGCCCTGGCACCAGCGAATCTCGCCGCGCGCGATCTTGGGAAGGTAGTCGAGCTTCTGTTCCTCGGTGCCATATTTCAGCAGCGCGGGCCCGAGCATCGAGATACCGAAGCTGTTGAGCGGATTGCGCGCGCGGATCGCGGCGAGTTCCTCGCGCAGCACCTTGGTTTCGGCGGCGCTGAGGCCACCGCCGCCATAGGCGGTCGGCCAGTCGGGCACGGTCCAGCCGCGTTCGCCCATGACCTTGAGCCATCGCGCCTGCGGTGGGTTGGCGGCGTGATCGTAGCCGCGGCCGCCCCAGCAGACGTCGGCGTCGGAGCGCACGGGCTCACGCATCTCGGGCGGGCAGTTCGCCGCCAGCCAAGCGCGGGTCTCGGTGCGGAAAGTATCAAGATCGGTCATCATGGTCTCCTCACGCGGCCTGCCCAGCGGCTGGGGCGTCCCGCACGAATTGTATCAGTTCGATGGCGTTGCCGTCCGGGTCGGCGACGAACGCGAAGCGCATGCCCTTCAGCTCGGCGGTGGCGTGCAGCAACGTGCCGCCATGCGCCAGCACCCGTGCGACTGCGCCGTCCACGTCGCGGGTCAGGAAGCCGACCGGGCCGGTGGACGTCCCGACCTCGTAGCTGCGATCGTCCTTGTACGACAGCAGCACGAGCGTGAACTGCTCGCCGGGCATCGCCAGCATCACCTCGCTGAGCGTCGGCAGGTCGACGCGGGTGCGCTCCTCCAGCCCGAAGGTCTGGCGGTAGAAGCTGGTGGCACGCTCGATATCGGCGGTGTTGAGCTTGAAGAAGTTAAGCTTGAAGCGGAGCCGCTCCAGCTCTGGGACGGCGTCGGAGGCTGTCTCAGTCATCGGGTAAGCTCCCAGGCCTGGCGGGCGATCGCGATGGCGTCATGATCGCGATGGCTGGCGGTGATGATCTGGACACCGATCGGCAGACCACGATCGCTGGTCGTGATCGGCACGGCGGTGGCGGGCAGCATCGGGTAGGTGGCGAGGCCGGGAAAGGCGAACTGATAGCCGAACTCGGTCTCCGCACCGTCGATGGTCAGGCGCCGGTTGCGGATGGTCGCGTCGCTGTGCGGATACGCGGTGGTGCCGAGCACTGGTGCGATCACCGCGTCATAGCGTTCGAACAATCGCGCCCAGGCGCGAGCGGTGCGGGCCTGATCGTCGAGCATGGCGAGCCAGTCGGGCAGGGAGGCGACGCTGCCGTCCTCGGCGGGCGCGCCGCGTGCGAGCGTGACGGCGAGCAGGCGCATGTAGTTGGCGAACTGTGCGGTCTGATCGGGGAGCAGCGCGCTGTGCGTATCGACGGTGGCACCGGCGCGGGCGAACGCCTCGCCGACCTGCGCGACGGCGGTGGCGATGGCCGGGTCGACAGGGGCGAGCGGGTGGCTGGTGATGGTCAGCAGCCGCAGGTCGCCGGGAGCGCGGTGACGTGCGCGGGGCAGGGGGATGTCGCTCAGCACGTCGAGTGCGGCGGCGAGGTCTGCACCGTCGCGCGCCATCGGGCCGGTCACCGACATGGCGATCGGCGCGCCATCGGTGCCGGGCAGCATCTGGCCCTCGATCGAGAGCGTGCCGTAGGTCGATTTGTGGCCCCACACGCCGCAGAAATGCGCGGGCACGCGGATCGAACCGCCGATGTCGGAGCCGATTTCCAGCGGCACCATGCCGCTCGCCAGCGCCGCGGCCGAGCCGCCGGACGATCCGCCGCAGGTCAGTGCCGCATCGAGCGGGTGGTTGGTCCGGCCGTAAACCGGATTGACCGATTGCAGGTCGGCGAGGCTGACGGGGACGTTGGTCTTGCCGAGAATGATCGCACCGGCGGCCTTGAGGCGCTGCACGGCTGCCGCATCCTGCGCGGGTTGGTAGTCGCGATGTTCCTCGAAGCCGAATGTGGTGGGCAGGCCAGCGACGTCGAAGCTCTCCTTCACGGTCATCGGCACACCGGCGAAGGGCAGAGTCTTGTCGCCGCTCTGGTCGAAAGCGCGCGCGGTGGCGCGGGCACGGTCGAAGTCGCGCACGACGACCGCGTTGATCGCGGAGTTGCGCGCTTCGATGCGGGCGATGGCGGCGTCGGTTTCGGCGAGCGCGGTGGTCTCGCCGGCGCGGATGGCGGCGGCGGTGGCGAGGGCGGAGCGTTCAGACATTACGGGCCACCTGTGAGGTGTCTCGACTTCGCTCGACACGAACGGGAGGATTGTACCCAACCGCCGTTCGTCCCGAGCGCAGTCGAGGGACACGGACGCACGATCCTGTGTCTCGACTGCGCTCGACACGAACGGCCCTCATCAAAACTTCTCGCCCGCCTCGGCCTTGCGCTTCAGCAGCGGCGCGACCTCCACCCCGTTCTTCTCGAGCCCGGCGACGACCTTGTCGAGACCGACGGTGTTCGCCCAGAACATCGGCCCGCCGCGATAGATCGGCCAGCCGTAGCCGTAGATCCACACCACATCGATGTCGGACGCGCGCTGCGCCATGCCCTCGTCAAGGATCTTCGCGCCCTCGTTGACCATCGGATACAGCGTCGCGGCGATCACGTCCTCGTCGGAGAAGTCCTGCTTTGGCAGGTTGGACTTCGAGCGAAAGTCCTCGATGATCTCCGCCACCTCGGGCGAAGGCGAGGGGGTGCGCTTCTCGTCGTAATCGTAGAAGCCTTTGCTTGTCTTCTGACCCCAGCGCCCCTTCGCGGCGAGCGCGTCGCGAATGCTTTCGATACGCGTGGGGTCCCGGTGCCAGCCGATGTCGACGCCGGCGAGGTCGCTCATCTGGAACGGCCCCATCGGCATCCCGAAGTCGACGATCGCCTTGTCGATCTGTTCGGGACGCGCGCCCTGCATCAGCATCTTGTTGGCCGGCCCCTGGCGCTGCGAGAGCATGCGGTTGCCGATGAAGCCCGGGCACACGCCCGACACCACCGCGACCTTGCCGATCGGCTTGGCGAGCGCCATCACCGTCGCCAGGACGTCGGGGCTGGTCTTGGCACCGCGCACGACCTCCAGCAGCTTCATGACGTTGGCAGGCGAGAAGAAGTGCATGCCGATCACGTCGCCCGGACGGCTGGTGACGGCGGCCATCTCGTCGATGTTGAGATAGGAGGTGTTCGACGCGAGGATCGCGCCGGGCTTGGCAATCTTGTCGAGCTTGCCGAACAGCTCCTTCTTGACGTCCATATTCTCGTAGATCGCCTCGATGATGAGGTCGCAATCGGCAAGATCTTCGAGGTTCAGCGTCGGGGTGAGCAGGCCCATCATCCCCTCGACCTTCTCGGTCGTGTAGCGGCCCTTCTTGGCCGAATTCTCGTAATTGCGGCGGATCACGCCGGTGCCACGGTCGAGTGCCTCCTGCGCGGTCTCGACGATCGTGACGGGGATGCCGGCCTGGAGGAAGTTCATCGAGATGCCGCCGCCCATCGTGCCGGCGCCGATCACGCCGACTTTCTTGATCGGGCGCAGCTGCGTGCCGGCGGGGATGTCGTCGACCTTGGCGGCCTGACGTTCGGCGAAGAACAGGTGGCGCTGCGCGGCGGATTGCGTGCCGCCCATCAGCTTCATGAACTCCTGGCGTTCGAAGGCGATGCCCTCTTCGAAGCTCGCGCCCGATGCCGCCTTTTCGACGCAGGCGATGTTGGCGGCGGGGGCGTCGAAGCCGCGGAACTTGCGCGCGTTAGCTTGCTTGAACTCGGCGACCGCAGCCTCGTCGGCCTGCACGCTGCCTTCGCGGGCGCGGGGCAGGGGGCGCTTGTCCGCGATCTCGCGGGCGAAGGCGATCGCGTCTGCCTCCAGGCTGTCCTCGCCGACGATGCGGTCGATCAGGCCGGCCGCATGCGCCGCCTTGGCGCTGATCGGATCGCCGACCGCCGTCATCTGAAGTGCGAGCTTCACGCCCGCGATGCGCGGGATGCGCTGCGTGCCACCCGCGCCGGGCAGCAGGCCGAGCTTGACCTCGGGCGTGCCGATCTTCGCCGACGGCACCGCGACACGATAATGGCAGCCCAGCGTCACCTCGCAGCCACCGCCCAGCGCGGTGCCGTGGATCGCGGCGACGACGGGCTTTTCGCTGGCCTCGATCGCGTCGATCACCTCGCCAAGACCTGGACCGGTCATCGGCTTGCCGAATTCGGTGATGTCGGCACCCGCGAAGAAGGTGCGCCCGTCGCAGCGGATCACCATCGCCTTGATCGCATCGTCGCCGGCGCCTTCCTTGATCGCGGCGTCGAGGCCGATGCGGACGGCCGCGCCGAGCGCGTTCACGGGCGGGTTGTTGGAGATGATGACGAGGATGTCGTCATGACGTTCGGTGCGGATAGGGGAGGTGGTCATGGTCTCAGCTCCAAAGGAGAGAATTAGAACATCCGTTCGTGTCGAGCGCAGTCGAGACACACTGTCCCTCGACTGCGCTCGGGACGAACGGGCGTGAGTTACGTCAAAGCCGCGTAGATCATCGTCTTGAGCTCCCGGCGGATGGGGTATTGCGACGACGGCATCAGCTGCGTCATGAACACCATGTGCAGCCGCTCGACGGGGTCGATGAAGAAGGCGGTCGAGAACATCCCGCCCCAATAATATTCGCCGGCGCTGCCGGGCATCATCGTCCTGGCGACATCCCCGACCACTGCGAAGCCGAGGCCGAAGCCGGTGCCGGCGTTCTGCGTCTCGCTGAACAGCGACTTGGACATGCTCGACAGGTCAGCGCCGCCAGGGAGGTGGTTCAGGCGCATCAGGTCGAGCGTCTTGCGCCCGATCACCCGCGCGCCTTCGAACGTGCCACCGTTCGCACACATCTGACAGAAGCGGTGATAGTCGAGCGCGGTGGAGACCAGGCCGCCGCCGCCGGACAGGAGATTGGGCCTGCGCGACCAGCTCGACTCGGCCCCCCGATCGTACATGACGCGGGTCTGCCTGGCGGCGTGGAAGGCGTAGCAGTCGGTCAGTCGATCGACCTTGTCGGCGGGCACTTCGAAGAACGTATCGTCCATGCCGAGCGGTGCGAAGATGCGGTCGCGGAAATAGACGTCGAGCGTCTGGCCGGAGACGCGCTCGATCACCGCGCCGAGCACGTCGGTGGAGACGGAGTAGTTCCACGCCTCGCCGGGCGAGAACTCGAGCGGGAGCTTGCCCAGCTTGGCGATGAAGCCGTTGAGGTCGTCGCCGCCATGCCACTCGCCCAGCTTGTCCTTGCGATAGGCGGCGTCGATGTTGGAGCGGTTCTGGAAGCCATAGGTGAGGCCGGAGGTGTGGCGGAGCAGGTCGAGCATCCGCATCGGCTCGGTGGTGGGCTTGGTCACGAACGCCACGCCGGCGCCGCCACCGTTATAGACGCCGACGCCTTTCAGCTCCGGCAGGACGTGGTGCACGGGTGTGTCGACCGCGACCAGCCCGTCCTCGACCAGCTGCATGAACGCGACGGAGGTGATCGGCTTGGTCATCGAGGCGATGCGGAACAGCGAGCGGTCGTCGATCGCCGCGCCGCCTTCTCGCGCCGCACCCTGGCTGGAGAAATGCGCGATCTCGCCGTCGCGCGCGACGAGCAGCTGCACGTGCGGGAGCAAGCCGGTGTCGAGGTAGCGCTCGCGCACGAACGTGTCGATGCGCTGGAGGCGGGCAGGTTCGAAACCCAGTCTAGCAGCGTCGGCGCTCACCATACCTCCAATTCTAATTAGGCGTCCTATTGCCTTGAGCGCGACACGAATCAACTCTAACCTTGCGACCAGTCGGGAAAACCCGATCTTCAGATCAAGAGGATGCCGTGGCCAGCCAACCGATTATCGAGCTTCCCGCCTCATGGCCCGCCATGTCGCTCGCCGACGCCACCGCCGCGCTGACCGCGCCCGGTACGAAGTTCGAGATGGAGACAATCGACATTCGCGGCGTGCCGACGCGGGTGTGGAAGGGCGCGCCGCCGTCGCTGCGCTGGCTGGCGCAGGCGAGCCGGATGCATGGCGAGCGGGTGTTCTCGATCTACGAGGACGAGCGCGTGACGTTCGAAGCGAACTGGCGCGCGATCGCGACGCTGGCGAACCGGCTGGCGGGGATGGGCGTGGGCAAGGGCGATCGCGTGGCACTGGCCATGCGCAACCTGCCGGAATGGCCGGTATGCTTCTTCGCCGCGACGTCGATCGGCGCGATCTGCGTGCCGTTGAACGCCTGGTGGACGGGCGCGGAGCTGGAATATGGCCTGAGCGACTCGGGCGCGAAGCTGCTGATCGTCGACGACGAGCGGCATGCCCGGCTGGCGGCGGTGTACGCGAAGCTGCCCGCATTGGAGCAGGTGATCGTGTCCCGCGCGACGCAACCGCTCGAGGGCGCAACGCGGCTGGAGGAGCTGATCGGCACGCCCCATGGCTGGGCCGAGCTGGCCGAGGCCGAGCTGCCCGCGGCCGAGATCGCGCCGGATGACGACGCGACGATCTTCTACACCAGCGGCACGACCGGGGCGCCGAAGGGCGCGCTGGGCACGCATCGCAACCTGATGACCAACATCATGTCCACTGGCTTCGGCGGGGCGCGCGGCTTCCTGCGGCGCGGCGAGCCGATCCCCGACCCGACGCCAAAGACATCGCTGACCGTCATCCCGCTGTTCCATGTCACTGCCTGTTCGGCGGGGCTGATGGCCAATGTCGCGGGCGGTGGGACCATCGTCTACATGCGCAAGTGGGACCCGATCCGCGCGATGGAGCTGATCGAGCGCGAGAAGGTCAACATGACCGGCGGCGTGCCGACGATCGCGTGGCAGCTGATCGAACACCCCGATCGCCACAAATACGACCTGAGCTCGATCGAGGCGATCGCCTATGGCGGCGCGCCGTCCGCACCCGAGCTGGTCAAGAAGATCCACGAGGAGTTCGGCGCGCTGCCAGGCAATGGCTGGGGCATGACCGAGACGATGGCGACGGTGACCTCGCACTCGTCGGAGGATTACCTCAATCGCCCAACCAGCGCGGGGCCGCCGGTCGCGGTCGCCGACCTGGAGATCAGGGCCGATGATGGTGTCACCGTGCTGCCCACGGGTGAGGTCGGCGAGCTGTGGGCGCGCGGGCCGATGATCGTGAAGGGCTATTGGAACAAGCCGGAGGCGACGGCGGAGACCTTCGTCGATGGCTGGGTGCGCACGGGCGATCTGGCGCGGCTGGACGAAGAGGGGTTCCTCTATGTCGTCGACCGCGCCAAGGACATGATCATCCGCGGCGGCGAGAACATCTATTCGACCGAGGTGGAGAACTGCCTCTACGCGCACCCCGCCGTCACCGATTGCGCGCTGATCGGCCTGCCACACCGCACGCTGGGCGAGGAGCCGGCGGCGGTGGTGCACCTGGCGCCGGGGGAGGAGGCGAGCGAGGCGGAGCTGCAAGCCTGGGTCCGCGAGCGGCTGGCGGTGTTCAAGACGCCGGTCGCGATCCGGTTCGTGGGCGAGACGCTGCCGAGGAATGCGAACGGGAAGATTCTGAAGCGGGAATTGGGGGCATTGTTTGCTGATCGGGTTGGGGCCTGACGAGGTACAGTCAGGTTGGTGTACCGCCGGTCGCGCTATATACAGTCAGCTGCCGATCGATGATCCCCAATGCTGCCCAATTGCTCCGCCAGGACTTCAGGTGATCGGAACGAAGGTGACGATCGAGCGCCGACTGGCCGCTCCACTGCTCGCTGACTCGAATTAGGCCTGGATCGAGCAAATCTTCGGCAAAGTTGTAGTCGAGGCAGCCTTCCTCGGCACGCGACGCAATGACCATCTTCGACATGATGGCGCGTGCGTCTTCAAGACTGGTCGGCGGGAGCCGCACGGTGCCGATTACGATGAGCATGTCAGGTGCCTCTCCTGTCAAGGCGCCCGCTGGAACAGCCAAGCCGACGCAAGCCACATCGCCGTCAGCACGCCCGTCGCGCCGATCACGTCCTTCGGCCACGCCGCGCCGTCCGCACCCGAGCTGGTCAAGAAGATCCACGAGGAATTCGGCGCGCGGCCGGGCAATGGCTGGGGCATGAGCGAGACGATGGCGACGGTGACCTCGCACTCGTCGGAGGATTACCTCAATCGCCC
>NZ_JAQGLJ010000033.1 GCF_028292945.1 Sphingomonas bacterium
GCATAGGCCTGCTGCCGGGCGACGTTCCAATAACGCAAGGAGTCCAGCGGAATGCGCGCGCCCGAGACGCCGCACACCACGTGATCGCCGGGGCTGAGCACGCGAAAACCGTTGGCGGAATAGTGCAGCCGCGCCGCTCGATCGGTGTTGGACATCAGCATCGCACGGCTACTCGCTCAGAACAGGGTGGGCTGGCCGTGTGGCGTCGCCCGGGGTTTCGGCTTGGCACGAACATAGGCGTCGCTGCCTGCGGCCTCAACCTGCACGTCGACCGACTGCTTGTCGCGGAAGCGGACGGTCAGCGCACCCGCCGCCCGCGCCGCGCCCGCGTCCATCACCGTCGCGCCGTCGCGCGTCTCGATGCGGGCATAGCCGCGCTCCAGCACCCGGTCGGGATCGAGCGAGCCCAGCACGCGCGCCAGCGCCGCCAGCCGCTCGCGTCCCCGCCCGAGCTGCCGGTCGAGCATCGCCGGCCGCAGTACCGCGCCTGCGCGCTCCAGTTGGGTCCGCGCCCGCCCGGCGCGCCGCTCCAGCGCCAGCCCCAGCCGCTGGCCTGCGTCGTCAGCGCGCTGGCGCTGCGGCCCGAGCAGCGCGTCGCGTTTGGGCAGCAGCCGCGCGAGACCCTCCGCCCGCTCGCGCCCGCGCTCCACGTACCGCCGCGCGCAGCGCTCCGTCCGTCCGGCATGGCTCTCGATCGTCAGCCGCAGCTCGGCGAGCACCGGCACCGCCAGCTCGGCGGCCGCGGTCGGCGTCGGCGCGCGCAGGTCTGCAGCATGATCGCAAAGGCTGGTGTCGGTCTCGTGCCCTACCGCCGAGATGATCGGGATCGAGCAGGCCGCCACCGCGCGCACCACGACTTCCTCGTTGAAGGCCCACAGATCCTCGACCGAGCCTCCGCCGCGTGCGACGATGACGAGGTCGGGCCGCGTCTCCGCCGGCATCGCGTCGAAGCCGGCCACCGCCGCCGCGATCTCCTCCGCCGCGCCGTCGCCCTGGACCTTCACCGGCCAGACCAGCACATGCGTCGGGCAGCGATCGGCGAGTCGGTGCAGGATGTCGCGGATCACCGCGCCGGTGGGGGAAGTTACCACGCCGATGGTGCGCGGGAGGAAGGGCAAAGTTTGCTTTCGGGCCGGGTCGAACAGCCCTTCCGCCGCCAGCATTGCCTTGCGTTTTTCCAACAGCGCCATCAGCGCGCCGGCGCCCGCCAGCTCCATGCGATCCACAACGATCTGGTATTTCGACCGGCCCGGATAAGTGGTCAGCCGGCCGGTCGCGATCACCTCCGCGCCATCCTCGGGCCGGAACGCCAGCGCCGACGCAGCCCCGCGCCAGATCACCGCGTCAATGACCGCGTCCTCGTCCTTGAGGCACAGGTAGCAATGGCCGGACGCGACGCGCTTGAACCCCGAAATCTCGCCGCGCAGGCGGACATGGCCGAACTCGCCCTCGACCATGCGCTTGAGCTTGCCCGACAGCTCACTGACCGACAGCGCCAGCGCGTTGTCGCCGGGAACGGGCTCGGCTACCAGCCGCGCGGGATCGGCAAAGGGGTCTGGCATGAACGTCCTATTGGTGGGCGGCGGTGGCCGTGAACATGCGCTGGCGTGGAAGCTGGCGCAATCGCCCGGCCTCGATACGCTCTATGCGGCACCCGGCAACCCCGGCATCGCCCGCCACGCCGAGCTGGTCGCGTTGGACCTGCTCGACCACGCGGGCGTGATTGCCTTCGCTCGCGACAGGAATATCGGCCTGGTCGTGATCGGCCCGGAGGCGCCGCTGGTCGACGGACTGGCGGACAGCCTGCGCGCGGCGGACATCGCCGTATTCGGCCCGGCGGCGGCGGCGGCGCGGCTGGAGGGGTCGAAGGGCTTCACCAAGGATCTGTGCGCGCGCGTCGGCATCCCGACTGCCGGCTATGCCCGCGTCGGCTCCCGCGCCGAGGCGGAAGCGGCGCTGGACGGGTTCGGACTGCCGGTCGTCATCAAGGCGGACGGGCTGGCGGCGGGCAAGGGCGTGACGATCGCCACCAGCCGCGCCGAGGCGGAGGCCGCGCTGGATACGCTGTTCGCGGACGGCGGGGCGGACGTTGTCATCGAGGAGTTCATGACCGGCGAGGAGGTCAGCCTGTTCGTCCTCACCGATGGCGAGACGCTGGTTCCGTTCGGCTCGGCGCAGGACCACAAGCGCGTCGGCGAGGGCGACACCGGCCCGAACACGGGCGGGATGGGCGCGTACAGCCCCGCCCCCGTGCTGACCCCCGAACTGGAGGCGCGCGCGCTGGCCGAGATCGTCGCGCCCACCGTGCGCGCGATGGCCGACGCGGGCACGCCCTTTTCCGGCGTGCTGTTCGCGGGGCTGATGCTGACCGCCACCGGCCCCAAGCTGATCGAGTACAACGCGCGCTTCGGCGACCCGGAGTGCCAGGTGCTGATGGCGCGGTTCGAGGGCGACCTGCTCGCCACGCTGCTGGCGGTGGCGGAGCGGCGGCTTGCCGACCTGCCGGTGCCGGTGTTCATGCCGGAAACGGCGCTGACGGTGGTGGTGGCGGCGCAGGGCTATCCCGGCATCCCGCGCACCGGCGGCCCGGTCGACGGGATCGACGCCGCCGAGGCGACCGGGGCGACCGTGTTCCAGGCGGGCACGCGGATGCATGGCGGGCAGGTGGTGGCTAGCGGCGGCCGCGTGCTCGCGGTCACCGCCACGGGTGCCGACGTCGCGACGGCCCAGGCAGCGGCGTATCGTGGTGTCGATGCGGTCGATTTCGCGGACGGCTTCTGCCGCCGGGACATCGGATGGCGGGCGCTGGGCTAGTCTTTCTTCAGTAGCTCGCCGCGCACAGCCCTTCCCCGGAAGCCCGGGTCCAGTCGGCCATGCCGGCACAGGGCACCTTCCAATGAGCTGCGCCGGATCTACCCCGAACAGATCGTCCGACATCTAAAGCAAAGCCTACGCCGCCGGCGCGGCCGACTGGACCCCGGCTTTTGCCGGGGAGGGGATGCGGTGGGGGAGCGGATTCAGGCGCTGCTTTCCCGATTCAGCTTGCGTTCAACCGCTGATGTGACATCATCACATCGAAATAGGGGGAGGATCACCATGCGCCGTGCCGCGATCGGACTTGCCGCCGTCAGTCTGCTGACCTCCGCCGCGCCGCCTCCCCCGCAGCTCCGCATCGCGCCGCCGCCGGGTGACTCGCCCGTGCGGTGCCGCACGCCGTCCAGCGACGAGCGCAGGTACAACGCGCCGATCGTCGTCACCGGCGGCCGAGTCGGTCGCGAGGTCCGCAACCGGCCGATGCCGCAGGCGTTGATCGTCCCACCCTCGTCACCGCCGCCCCCGCCGCCGCCTGTCGTGATGAGTGCGCCACCCCCGCCGGGAATCGTGGCGCAATCCTCAAAGCAGGGCCGCATGGCGCGGCCCAGCCCGTACGGAGCCCCGCGCAATGCCGAACGCTACGACGGCCGCGCCGTGGCGAGCATCCAGGACGTCGCGACCGCGCCCGTCTCTACCTTTTCCGTCGATGTCGACACCGGCGCATACGCCAACGTCCGCCGCTTCCTAAACGAAGGCCAGGCCGTGCCCGCCGAGGCGGTGCGCACGGAGGAGCTGATCAACTATTTCCGCTACGACTATGCCCGCCCGGCCAGCCGCGCGGAGCCGTTCTCCATCACCACAGACGTGGCGCGCACGCCGTGGAATGCGGACACGCGACTGATCCGCATCGGCCTGCGTTCCTACGATGTGGCGACCGAGACCCGGCCGCGCGCGAACCTCGTGTTCCTGGTCGACACGTCCGGGTCGATGGGCCCGCCCGACCGGCTGCCGCTGGTCAAGCGCGCGCTGGAAGGGCTGGCGGATCAGCTGCGCCCCGACGATCGCGTCTCGATCGTCGTCTATGCGGGCAGTGCGGGCATCGTGCTGGAGCCGACCAGCAACAAGGAGTATGTGAAGGCCGCGATCGCCTGCCTCGACGCGGGCGGCTCGACAGCGGGCGGCGCGGGGATCGAACTCGCCTACGCAACCGCGCGCGCGAGCTACATTCAGGGCGGCGTCAACCGCATCTTCCTGGCGACCGACGGCGATTTCAACGTCGGCATCTCCGACAGGAGCGCGCTGGAGGCGCTGGTCAAGCGCAACCGCGACGACGGCATCACGCTGACGACGCTGGGCTTCGGGCGCGGCAACCTCAACGACGCGATGATGGAGCGCATCGCCGATGTCGGCAACGGCAATTACAGCTACATCGACTCCGCATCCGAGGCGCGCAAGGTGCTGGAGGACGAGCTGTCGGCGACGATGGTCACCGTCGCCAAGGACGTGAAGGTGCAGGTGGAGTTCAACCCTGCCCAGGTGAGCCAGTACCGGCTGATCGGATACGAGAACCGCGCGCTGGCGGAGGAGGATTTCACCAACGACGCGGTCGACGCGGGCGACATGGGTGCGGGCCATCAGGTGACCGCGCTGTACGAGGTCGTGCCCGCCGGCGGCCCGGGCTGGACGCCCGTGCGGCGCTACGCCGCCAACCGTCCGAGCCCTGTCGCGTCCCCAAGGTTTTCTGGCGGCGGCGAGCTGGCGAACGTCAAGCTGCGCTACAAGCTGCCCACCGGCACCGTGTCGCGGGAGCTGAGCCGCCCGGTATCCGCCGCCCTGCTCGCGTCCGCTCGACCACCGGCGGGCGACATGGCGTTCGCGGTGTCGGTGGCGGCATTCGGACAGAAGCTGCGCGGCGACAAATATCTCGGCAGCTACGGCTTTGGCGACATCCGCGCGCTGGCGGGCGAGCCGCGGAGTTACTGGCGCCAGCAGTTCGTCGAGCTGACGAGGCTGGCCGATCGCGGCGCGGCGGCAGGGGGCGGTGAGTAGCCGGCGCACCGTTCACCTTCCCCGGCGGGAGGCGGAGCCCAGTGCAGCGCGCGCCTTCCTCGTCGCCCAGGCGCCAGCGCGGCCGACCGGATCCCGGCTTCCGCCGGGGAAGAGCGGGGTCGAGCGAGAGCGGAGCCGCAGGTCGCGGATCGCGTGGTTAGCCGTTCCCCGCCCACCGCTTGTCCGGTAAGGGACCGGCATGGACGCCATCACCTCCGCCTCCGGGGCCAGCCTGATCCCCGAGACCACCGACCTGTTCACGGGCGGCGCGTTCGTGCTGATCGCGGTGCTGGCGGCGCTGACGGTCGCCGGCATCCTGTTCGGGATGCGGCTCGCCCACCGTCGCCGTACGGGCGAGCGCGAAGTGGCGGCGCACAACGAGCGCATCGAGGAGCAGGCCCAAGGCGCGCCGAACCGCGTCGAGAGCGAGGATCGGCACGACTATGCCCCAGCGCCGGACGCGGTGCCGGACGCGGGGCCGGACGCGGGGCCGGATGCGGGGCCGGATGCGGGGCCGGTTCCAGTGTCGGCTCCGGTGGCACCCCCGCCACCGCCCCTGACCGAACCCGTCGCCGCGCCCGTGCAGCCGTTGGCGGCACCCGCCCCGGCAACTCCCGCGCCCGAGCCTGAAGCTGCACCCACGGCGGACGGTCCCTCCCCCGCCGACGGCCCGGTGACCCAGCTCAAGGGCCTCGGCCCCAAGGTCGCGCAGCGCCTCGCCGAACACGGCATCACCACCGTCGGCCAGCTCGCCTCGCTGACCGATGACGAGGCCGCGTTGCTGGACGCCCACATGGGGCCGTTCACCGGCAGGATGGGGCGCGACCGCTGGCAGGAACAGGCGCGGTTCCTCGCGGCGGGGGACCGCGCGGGGTTCGAGGCGGTGTTCGGGCGGCTGTAGGCGCGCTCCCTTCCGTACTGGTCGTCGACCGCCCGATCACCACCCTGAGGAAGGCGGACAACCGTGATCGGCCACGACGACGGCGACGCGCTCGTTCCTTACCGAGCGCGCGCCTCGCAAAGGTTTCGTTGGACGAAACACTGCTGTCGGCGGGGATTGTCAGCCTTGTAACCGCCGCCGGGCGTATAGGTTTGCGCGCCTGCCCAACAGGTGCTGAACCGCGCCTGGCAGATGCTGCCCCCTCCGCCCTTGGCAGCCCGACCCTTGGCAAGCGCCAGGATTTGCCTGGCCTCGACCGAAGCAGGATCCACCCGCAACGCCTGCTCCGCATAATCGGCCGCGCCGGCCCATGATCCGGTGCGCATGTGGTGCTTCGCATAGTCGAGTAGATAGGTCGACGAGCCGATCTGCGTGGTGTTCGGACGCGGCCTTGCTGGTGTGGTCGACATCGCGGCATCCCGCTGACTGGTCGACCGAAGAACCGCTAGTGCCTCGGCATTGCGAGGGTCGAGCGCCAGCGCCTCCTTTGCGTAGCTCTCGGCCGAACTCTTCTTGCCCTCGGCCAGATAGGTTCGCGCATATTGCAGGAGATATTCGACGCTGCCCACGGCCTGAGCGTGCGCGATGATCGGCAAGGTAAATAGGCCCCCGGCAGCCAAAATCAGCATTCTATTCTTGACCATCGCCGCTCCCCCTCGCGGGCCTGCATGTTCGAGAACCTATGCGCACGCAAGTGTACCGCGACCGCGGTCAGGCGGCGCTCACCAGCAACTTGTCGATCCGCCGTCCGTCCAGGTCCACCACCTCGAACCGCCACCCCTGCTCGACGAAATGCTCGCCCTCGCCCGGCAGGTGCTTGAACGCGGCCAGGGCCAGTCCGGCGACCGTCGCGTAATCGCGGTCCTCGGGCAGGTCCAAGCCGAGCCGGTCCGCCAGCGCGTCCGCCGCCATGGTGCCCGCGACCAGCAGCGAGCCGTCTTCGCGCTCCACCACGTTGGGCGCCTCGTCGGGATCGGTGTCCGACGCGAACTCGCCCGCGATCGCGGCGAGCAGGTCCGCTGGGGTGACGATGCCTTCGAAATGGCCGTATTCGTCGTGGATCAGCGCCATCGGCACCTCCGCGCCACGCAGCGCGGTCAGCGCGTCCATCGCGTCGATCTGGTCGATCACCACCGGCGCCTTGCGCATCAGCGTGCGCAGGTTCAGCACCTCGCCCCGGAACAGCGCCGCCGCGATGTCACGCGCCTGGACGACGCCGATCACCGCGTCGATCGACCCCTCGCCCACCAGCAGGCGCGAGTGCGGTGACGCCAGCACCCGCTCGCGCACGCCGTCGGCATCCAGATCGGCGTCGAGCCAGTCCAGGTCGGTGCGCGGCGTCATCACCTCGCGAACGGGGCGGTCCGCGAGCCGCACCACGCCCGAGATGATCGAGCGTTCATGCTCCTCGATCACGCCCGACTTGCTCGCCTCGGCGACGATCAGGTGCAGCTCCTCCGCCGTGACGCTGTCCTCGCTCTCGCGGTCGAGGCGCAGCAGATGGAAGATCAGCGCGCTGGTCTTGTCGAGCAGCCACACCAGCGGCGCGGTGGCGACTGCCAGCCAGCGCATCGGCAGCGCCACCACCGCGGCGATCGCCTCCGGCTTGCGCAGCGCGAACTGCTTGGGGACGAGCTCGCCGACGATCAGCGAGGCATAGGTGGTCAGGCCGATCACCACCGCGAGCGCCAGCGTGCGGGCGGTGTCTGCCTCCAGCCCCAGAGCCTGCAGCCGCGCCGCCACCGGCGCGCCCAGACTGGAGCCCGAATAGGCGCCGTTGATGATGCCGATCAGGGTGATGCCGATCTGCACCGTCGACAGGAACTTGCTCGGGTCCGCCGCCAGCAGCAGCGCCGCGCGCGCGCCGGTGCGCCGGGTCAGCGTGCCCGACCGCGCCATCGCCTCCAGCCGCGCCTTGCGCGCCGAGACGATCGCGAGCTCGCTCATCGCGAACACGCCGTTCAGCGCGATCAGCGCCGCTATGACGAACACGTCGAACCAAGGGAAAGGGGGGAGCGCCATCGGCTTGCCCGCTATGTGGCGGATTTGAAGGGAGGCGACAAGCCAATCCCCGTCATCTGCGCTCCGCGAAGAACCCGCGCAGCAGCGCTGCCGCCTCGCCTTCGCCGATCCCGGAGTAGACCTCCGGCCGGTGATGGCAGGTCGCTTGCGTGAAGAAGCGCGGCCCATGCTCCACCGCACCGCCCTTGGGATCGGCCGCGCCGTAATAGAGTCGCGCGATTCGGGCATGCGCGATCGCGCCTGCGCACATCGCGCACGGCTCCAGCGTCACCCACAGGTCGCAATCCTCCAGCCGATCGCGCCCCAGCCGCCGCGCGCCCTCGCGAATCGCGCGGATTTCGGCATGCGCGGTGGGGTCGTGGAGCGTGCGCGGGGCATTGGCGGCGAGCGCGATGATCTCGCCTGCGTGCACCAGCGCCGCGCCGACCGGCACCTCGCCCTCCGCGGCCGCGGTGCGCGCGGCCGCGAGCGCCCGCTGCATCGGCAGCGGCAGCGGGAACACGGCGACTATTGACCCTGCGTGTTGCCCGGGCGCTCGACTTCTAGCCGGGGCACGGTGACCGTCCGGTTCTCCGTTCCCACGCCGACCCGGCCGACATCGGCCTCGAACCTCGGCGTCTGTACCTGCACCGAGCCGGGGCGCACCTGGCCGAAGGTGATGAAGCCGAAATACATCAGGGTTGCCGCCGCGAGCGCGACGATGGCCAGCAGGACGAGGATCGCGCGCATGGGAAAGCCTTTCGAGACGAAAACGGTTCGTGCCCGTAACAACGCTGGCGTCAAGTGCGGGTTGCACACTTGGTTGACTGCGGCACCGCCCGTCGCTAAGCGCCCACCCTTTCCAAGCCATCGGCTGTAAGGGTTTTCGATCATGTCGCGCATCTGCGAGCTGACCGGCAAGGGCCGGCAGGTGGGGAACAACGTTTCCCACGCCAACAACAAGACCAAGCGCACCTTCCTGCCGAACCTGCAGAATGTGACGCTGCTGTCCGATTCGCTGGAGCGTTCCGTGCGCCTGCGCGTGTCGACCCACGGCCTGCGCTCGGTCGAGCATAACGGCGGTCTCGACAACTGGCTGGTCAAGACCGGCGACGACAAGCTGTCGCTGCGCTGCCGCCGGTTGAAAAAGGACATCCGGAAGAAGCTGTCGGCGACTGCTGCGGCCTGAAGTGCCTTGCTCCTCCCCGTTCACGGGGAGGGGGACCGCCCGGCGCAGCCGGGTGGTGGTGGGGCGTAGCCTCAGGCGGCATCGCTGGTGGAGAGGCCCCTCCACCATGCCGCTTTGC
>NZ_JAQGLJ010000041.1 GCF_028292945.1 Sphingomonas bacterium
CCTGAACTTGTTTCAGGGTTCATGCGAGACGTCAGAGCACGGACCAGGTGGGCCGCATGGATGCTGAAACCGGTTCAGCATGACGGTGTGAACTGATGCGCACCGTCATCCTCCCCGCCCCCGACGAGTTCGATACCTGGCGCGACGCCGCGCGCTCGCTTGCCGCATTGGAGGCGCCGCCCGACGACATTCTCTGGCAGGTCGGCGACGCACCCAAGGACCTCTTTGCCGGCGAGAGCGTCCCCTATGAAGCACCTGCGTCGGCGGGCTTCACCGTGCCGCGCCCCTTCATCGACTTGGCGCGCGACGTCGTGCTCGCCTCCGACCCGGCGCGGTTCGCGCTGCTCTACACGCTGCTCACCCGGCTCAAGCGCGAACCCGGGCTGATCGAGGACCGCGCCGACCCGCTGCTCCGCCGCCTCGACGTGCTCGCCAAGGGCGTCCGCCGCGACATCCACAAGATGCGCGCCTTTCTGCGCTTCCGCGAAGTCGACGAGAGCGGCACGCCGCGCTTCGTCGCGTGGTTCGAGCCCGAACACCACATCGTCCGCGCCAACGCGTCGTTCTTCGTCAACCGCTTCGCGTCGATGCGCTGGTCAATCCTGACGCCGGAGGTGTCGCTGCACTGGGACGGCAAGATACTGTCGGAGGGGCCGGGTGCGGCCAAGGCCGACGCGCCCGACGGCGATCCGATCGAGGAGGTCTGGAAGACCTACTACGCCTCCATCTTCAACCCGGCGCGCGTGAAGGTCGGCGCAATGCTGAAGGAAATGCCGCGAAAATACTGGAAGAACATGCCCGAGACGGCGCTGGTGCCGCAGCTGCTCGCCTCCGCCCAGGCAAGGGAATCGAAGATGATCGACACGGCGCGCGCGCCAAGAGCAGATGGGGTCGGCGGCAACAGCCGGGCCGCCTGGGAGGCGCTGCGCGCCGAGGCCGCGCACTGCACGCGGTGCCACCTCTACAAACACGCGACGCAGACCGTGTTCGGCGAGGGGCCGGTCGACGCGCGGCTGATGTTCGTCGGCGAACAACCCGGCGACCAGGAGGACCTCGCCGGCAAGCCGTTCGTCGGTCCCGCCGGCCAGGTGTTCAACCGCGCGCTGGCGACTGCCGGCGTCGACCGCGAGACGGTGTACGTCACCAACGCGGTCAAGCATTTCAAGTTCGAACAACGCGGCAAGCGCCGCATCCACGCCAAACCCGGCGCGGGCGAGATCGACGCCTGCCGCTGGTGGATCGAGCAGGAGCAGATGCTGATCAAGCCCGAGTTGACCGTGGCGCTGGGCGCAACGGCGGCGCGGTCGCTGCTGGGTAAGGTCGTGACGATCGGCAAGGAACGCGGCCGCGCGCTGACGCTGCCTGATGGCGGCAAGGGGCTGATCACGGTCCACCCGTCCTACCTGCTCCGCATCGACGACAAGGCGCGGGCGGAGGACGAGTTCGGGCTGTTCGTCGAGGACCTGAAGCTGGCGCAGAGCCTTCTCGCCTGAGATTGGCGGATAGGCTTTTCGCTCCTCCCCGGCGGAAGCCGGGGCCCAGTGCCGCCGCGCGGCCTTCACGCGCAACCTCATATCCGGCAGGGCCGACCAGGCTCCGGCTTCTGCCGGGGAGGGTGACTGTCAAACGGCTTCACCTCCCGCCCCCCCCCCCGGTTGACCTCCGCCCGCCGCTGCCCCATCGGCCCCGCCCATGATCGAAGCCATCATCGCCGCCCTCGTCACCTTCTGCGTCGAGGTGATCCGCTGGGGCGGCTATTGGGGTGTCGTCATCCTGATGGCGATCGAGAGCGCGTGCATCCCGCTGCCGTCGGAGATCATCATGCCGCTCGCCGGCTATCTGGTGTCGACCGGCGAGTTCAACATCTACCTTGCCGCCACCGCCGGCGCGTTCGGGTGCAATGTCGGCTCGGTGTTCGCCTACGAGGTAGGCAAGCGCGGTGGCCGGCCGTTCGTCGCGCGCTGGGGCAAGTATTTCCTCGTCGGGCTGGACGAGATCGACGCGGCGGAACGCTTTTTTGTGCGCTGGGGCAATTGGGCAATACTGATCGGCCGGCTGCTGCCGGTGATCCGCACCTTCATCGCCTTTCCCGCCGGCGTCGCGCGGATGCCGCTGATTCCGTTCCACCTCTATACCTTCATCGGCTCATGGCCGTTCTGCTTCGCGCTTGCGTGGGTCGGGCGCGAACTTGGCGAGTCCTGGAACAACGATCCGCGCCTGAAGGAGGCTTTCCATCAGGCACACATCGTCATCGGCGTGCTGGGCGTGCTCGCGATCGGCTTCTACATCTGGCACCGCGTCAATGGCATCAGGAAGAACCGCGCGATCCTGGCGCAGCCCGACCCCGTCGACCCGCGGCAGCCCTGAGTTCCGCCTCGCGACCCGGTGCCAGCCGGTCGGCACGCCGACGGTAGAGCGCGACCAGCTCCTCGCCTGCG
Organism: Sphingomonas bacterium; assembly: GCF_028292945.1. Taxonomy (GTDB): domain Bacteria; phylum Pseudomonadota; class Alphaproteobacteria; order Sphingomonadales; family Sphingomonadaceae; genus Sphingomonas. Next base: position 2,439 of record NZ_JAQGLJ010000041.1, read on the forward strand.
CGCTCTGGCGAGCCGGCGTCGAACGGCGGTGCCGGATCATATTCGAGCGACAGCTGCACCAGCCGCGCATGCTCCTCGCCCTTGATCAACGCGGTCAGCGTCAGCGCAAAGTCGATCCCCGCCGTCACGCCGCCGCCGGTCACGCGGTTGCGATCCACCACCGTGCGGCCTTGCGTCGGCTCCGCCCCGAACAGCGCGAGATGCTCATGCCACGCCCAATGCGTCGTCGCCTTGTAGCCCTCGATCAGCCCCGCCGCCCCGAGGATGAGGGAGCCCGTGCACACGCTCGTCACCCACGCCGCGCCCGCGCCGACTTGCGCCACCCAGGCCATTGCCGCGTCGTCGTCCATTACCTTGGCGACGCCAATTCCGCCCGGCACGCACAGGATGTCGGCGGCGGGCACGTCGGCATAGGTGGCGGTCGGCAGGATCGAGAAGCCCGCGTCGGTCGGTACAGGTTCGAGGCTGCCGGCGACCAGATCGAGCCGGCCGCCGCCGAGGCGCGAGAGCACCTGCGCCGGCCCGGTCAGATCGAGCTGTGTTACGTTGGGGAAGAGCAGAAAGGCGATGTTCATGCGTGGACACTCCGCGACGAGAGGGTGCCCAGGCGCGCGGCTATCGGCTCGGCCGCGCTCCCCGGTGGTGCCCCACCTAGCGCCAGTCACGCGGCTAGAGCAGGCTAACCGTCGGCCCGCCTCGATGCAAGCGCGCCGCGCGGACCAGCCAGGCGAGCATCGGCAACGCCGCCGCCGCCCAAATCGCCAGCCCGGTCCACTCCGGCCACCCCCACCAGTCTCCCGCCACCGAGGTCACGTCACCCAGCGCAAGGTGCTGCGTCACCACCCAGCGCAGCGGCCACGGGTCGGTCGGCGGCGCGAAGATATCGCACGCGGCGATGATGAGGTTGATGCCGATCGACAGCGCCAGCACGCCTGCCGTTGCGACCCGGCTCCACCGGCTCGTCAGTCCTGCCCAGAACCCCGCCAACCCCAGCGCCAGCATGCCGATCGCAGGCGTCGCGTGACGCGGCCCGGTCGAGTTGCCGCCGTCCCAGTAGAAGTAGGCCGCGTTGACCAGCAGCACGATCGCCGCCGCGACAGCTGCCGTCCACGCGACCGGTTTGGGAAGCAGGGTCAGCCCCAGCACCGCGAGCAGCAGAACCGGCGCGACCCAGAACAGCCCCCGCGTCGTTCCGAACAGCAGCTCCAGCAGCACATCGGGCCGTGGCCAGCCGAGCCCGAACAGCCCCTGGTTCATCCCCTCGAACCCGACCACGCCCTGGTAGCCGAGCTTCCACAGCGTTCCGAACGCGACGAGGTTGTACGCGAACAAGGGGAGCAGCGCCACGACGCCGCCCGCCGTCGCAGCACCAAGCAGGCGCCAGCGATCCGGCCGCGCCCATACCCGCCAGACGCCGAACAGCGCCAGCACGCTTCCGGCGAGCACCGCTTGGTACTCGATCACCACCGCCCAGCCGAGCGCCGCGCCGGCCAAGGCCATGACCCTCGTGCCGTCAGCCCGCCACAAGGCCCACAGCGCGATGACATACAGCGCGGCCACCGGCGCATGCCCGAACACTGTCGTCGACCAGCCCCAGACCGGGGATCCCAGCGCGAACCCCAACGCCGCCACCAGCGCGCCTGACGCGCTACCTGTCAGCCCCAATGCCAGATCAAACAGCAAGGCCGCCGCAATCGCCGTCAGCACCGCCGGCCCGATCGCCACCGCCAGCCGCATTCGCAACCGCATGAACCGGGCCATACCGGGATCGTCCGCCCGTTTGAACATCAAGGCCGACCGCTCGCCCGTCCAGGCGTTCGCCAGCGCCACCGCCGGCAGCGCCATCAGCGTCATGCCAGGCGCCTTGTCGAGATAGAAATGGCCGTCGAACAGCGCCTTGTCGATTGTCAGGGGCGCGAACTCATCGATGGTCGCGTCGCCGTCCTCGACCAGGCTGATCGCCGCGAACAGCCGCGTCGCGTTGTTTGGGTTGCCTTCCCACGAGCCGAACCATGCGCAGGAGAACCAGACGAGCAGGGCGAGGACGATCGGCAAGCGCCAGCGTCCACCACCTCTCACTCTTGCCGCCTCACCGTTCACGCGTCCCTTATCCCGTTCGCTTCGAGCGAAGTCGAGAAGCCTTGGCGCAGACAGGGACAAGTGCCTCGACTGCGCTCGGCACGAACGAAATGGCGTTTAGGGCGCGCGGTTCGCCTCGACCGCGCGCTGCTTGTTCTCCGCGCGATTGGCGCGGGCCGACTGGAGGAAACAGCCGGACTGACCGCCCGGTCCAACCACCGAGCAGCTGCCGATCGCGTTGACGCCCTCGCCTGCCGCGAGCGTGCCCTGCGCCTTGGCGGCCCAGGATGCGTTCTCCGGCGTCACCTCGAATTCGCGCAGCTCCTTGGGCACGCGGTATTGCTCGGCAGCGCTGCGACGGACGCAAACCACCACCTCGTTGCCGTTCGTGTCGGTCGGGCAACGCTGATTGCCGTACAGCGTCAGCACCCCGTTGATCGCCGCGCCACGCGCGACCTCTCCGGTGCCCGCATTCGCCTTGGGCGCCTCGACGCCCGGCCCGGCGACCTGCGCCGTCAGGGGAGGCGCGACCATCAGGGCCGCGATCATGAGCATCCGCATAGTCTCTTCCCTCATATCCGTTTCGAGGCCGCGATCGCCACCTTGCACCCAAGCCGGATGAACGCGGACAGAACGGGATAGCCGATCGCGCTTTCCGCGCCTGCGGAGATAGCGTGCGCCTTGTGCTCCAGCTCCTCGGCCTGAAAATCGGCGATCGCCGTCGACAGTTCCGGATCGCTATCGCCGAGCTCGTCCAGCTGTTCCTGATAATGCTTGTCGATCTCTGTTTCGACCGCAGCGGTACACGCCATCGCCGCCTCGGGGCCGATCACCGCTGTCGCTGCACCCAGCGCGAACCCGGCGACGTTCCAGAACGGCTGCAACAGCGTCGGCCGCACGCCGCGTTCGGCGATCAGCCTGTCGAAGAACGCGCGGTGGCGCTCCTCCTGATGCGCCATGTGACTGATCGCGCGCGCGGCCGGGTGCCGGTCGCCCAGGATCGCCAGCTGCCCCGCATAGATGCGCGTCGCGCCATATTCGCCCGCCTGATCAACCCGGATCATCGCGTCGCTACTCTGGCGCCGATCTCCCGGTTTCATCGCGCTCTCCTCATCAGCCACAAGATGGCGACAGCACCGCCCAGTGAGAAGAGGGCATTGTATCCGGCTAGCGAGATGCCCGCGAGCGACCATTGCGCCGTATCGCAGCGCACCACCGGCGCCTTGAGCAACGCATCCAGCCGCTCCGCCGCCGTCGTGCCGGTGATCGGCACGGGCGCGGTGCAGGCGGTGAACCCCTGCCACCAGCCATATTCGACCCCGGCATGCGCCACGCCGATCGCACCCGACACGGCGAGCGCCAGCGCCGCCAACACGACCAGCGTTGCGTGCGTCCGACCCGAGGTGGCGAACGCAACCGCCGCCAATCCCGCCGCCGCATAATGCGGCCAACGTTGCCAGTGGCACATTTCGCACGGGATCAGCCCGCCGATCAGTTGCGAGCCCCACGCCCCCGCGAGCAAGGCAGTCGGCAACAGCAGCGCGAGCCAGTTCGCCCGGACCAGGCCCGTCACGTAAGCGCGGTCACTTCTTGGGCACCGGCCGTGTCGCCGCCGCGACCTGCGCCGGACCGCCGAGGCGCGCCACCGTCTTCAACGCATACCAGAGCTGGAAGTCCTCGACGCCCTGCTTCTTCAGGGTCTCCGCCGTCGCGGTGAAGCGGGGATCATCCTTCGTGTCCTCCTCCAGGATCTTGTCGTCGGCCTTGATCTCGTTGATCAGGTGCCGGCGCAGATCGGCCTCGCGGAACACCGGGCGGCTCTTGTGATCGGGATCGGACAGCTGCGGCACGGCGATGTCGGGCTCGATCCCGCCCTCCTGCACCGATCGTCCCGCCGGGGTGTAGTAGCGCGCGGTGGTGAGGCGCAGCTGCGTCTGCGGCCCCAGCGGGATCAGCGTCTGCACCGATCCCTTGCCGAACGACCGCGTGCCCATCACCAGCCCGCGATGGTGATCCTGCAAGGCGCCCGCGACGATCTCGCTCGCCGACGCAGTGCCCGCATTGGTCAGCACCACCACCGGCAGCCCGTTCGCGTCGTCGCCGGCCCGGGCATAGTAGCGCTCGATATCGGCCTTGTCGCGACCACGCTGCGAGACGATCTCGCCCGAAGACAGGAATGCGTCCGACACCTCGATCGCCTGCCCCAGCAGCCCGCCGCCATTGTCGCGCAAGTCGACGACGTAACCCAGCGGCTTGCGTCCGAGCGACTTCTCGATCGCCATGATCGCGGCGCGCGTATCCGCGCCGGTCTGTTCGGAGAAGGTGTTGATGTTGATGTATCCGACCTGGCCGCGCACCTCCCATTTCACGGGCCGCTGGACGATGATCTCGCGATTCATCGCCACGTCGACCGGCTTGTCGCGGCCCGGCCGCACCAGCGTCAGGGCGATGCGCGTCCCGGCCTTGCCGCGCATCTGGCCGATCGCCTCGTCCAGGGTCTGGCCGAAGATCAGCTTGCCATCGATGTGCGTGATGTAGTCGCCCGCCTTGACGCCCGCCCGGAACGCGGGCGTGTCCTCCTGCGGCGCGATCACCTTGACCGCATTGTCCTCCATCGTGACCGTCAGGCCAAGGCCGCCGTAATTGCCTTCCGTCAGGATGCGCAGATTGTCATAGGCGATCGCGTCGACATAGCCGGAATGCGGATCGAGCGACGACAACATGCCCTCGATCGCGCCCTTGATCAGCGTCTTGTCGTCGACCTTGTCGACATAGTCGGCCTTGACGCGGTTGAAGACCTCCATGAACTGATCGAAGTCGCGATAGGCACCGGTGTCGGCAGCGGCCATGCCGGCGGTGGCGAGCGGCACGAGGCAGAGCGTTGCCGCAAGCGCGGTGGCGGTCAGGAGCGGACGGGGCATGGCTTCTCGCAATCGAACAGACCGTGGCGGTATAGCGGTCTTGGGGTGGGGATCATAGCGGCGTCGCGCCTCAGCCGATCAGCGCGGCGATGTCGGCAGGGCGACCGCGCCGGCGCAGCTCCACCGTCACCGGCAACCCCTCACCCCCTACCGCCTGCCCGAGCGACGTGCCCGTGGCGACCACGGTGCCGGGCCGGACCGTCGCTCGTGCAAGCCCGGTCACCAGCGTCGTCCAGCCATCGGCATGATCGACGACCACGATCGTGCGATATCCGCGAAAGGCGCGGGCGAAGCGCACGACACCGCCCGCAGGCGCGGTCACCGGCGTATTAGCGGGGACCACAAAGCTCAGCCCGCGCGATCGCACACCCGAACGCGACAATTCGGCGAGACCGGTGACCAGCCGACCCGCGACCGGCAGCCGATAGGCCGGTGCAGCGCGGGGCGGCGGCACCACGCCGGGCGCAAGCGGTCGTTGCAGCGGACCTGGCAGCGCGGCCAGTTCCGTCGCGGTCACCTGCGCTTGGTCGTCGACCTCCAGCTGGTCCACCAGATCGCGCGCCTGCTCCCCGAGCGCCAGGGCACGATCCGATTCGGACAACGCCTGTTCGCCGATCGCGGCAGCGCGGCCTCGCAGCTTCGCCTCCAACAGCGCCAGCGACACGCGGTCGCGCTCCAGTGCCGCTCGTCCGTCACGCAGCGCCTGGGCGGCCAACCCCGCGCTTGCCTGCAGCCGGCGAACCGCCAGCAGCTCGGCGCGCACCCCTTCCGCGCGACGGCGGACGATCGGCAGCGCCGCGCCCAGCATGGCCCGGACGCGGACGAGGTCATCGACCGATCCCGGCTGCGCGACCGCCGCGATCGTGGGGCGCCGGGCAAGCCCGGTCAGCGCCGCCAGCAGCCGTGCCGCAGGTTCCTGCACCCGCGCGAGGCGGGCCTGCGCCTCGGCCTGTTCCGCCGCCACCAGCGCG
>NZ_JAQGLJ010000007.1 GCF_028292945.1 Sphingomonas bacterium
CAACGACCGCCGGGACGGTCGCACGCCGGGGAGTCGACACGCCGGACGGCAGTATCGGACCCGCCACGTCCAGTTCGGACGCAGGGATCGTCAGATCGGCAACGATCTTCGCCAGGATCGCGTCACCGTCGCCGCGTACGGGCCGGCTTCGGGAAGGTGCCGGGATCGTTGCCACGGAGGCAACGGCTGCCGCGCTCGGTGGCGTCACCAGCGGTGCCAAGGGCGTCGAGACAATGACCGGCGTTGAGGCGGGCAGCGGCGTCGCGGCCGGCGGGGCCGAAGGCAGCGGCTCGACGCCAGACGTCGGTGGCTGCACCGAGGCGACGGCCTCGGCCAGCGACGGAGCGGGTGGCTGGGTTGCCGGAGGCGACCGCACGGTCGAGGATTTCTCGGACGCGACCAATGAAGTGACGGATGGCGAAGCCGCAACCGGCGACGGGCGCGGCGGAACCAGCAGCGTCGCGACCGCGATTTCCGGCGTGACCAGGGTGGTGCTCGGCATCGTTGGCGCGCTGGAGAAGCCTGGCGTCGGCCCAGGGACGGTCGCCAGGGTTATCCGCGAGGGCACCTCGACCCCGGGGCCGCCGGTGCTGGCCGAAGATGACACGGGGCCGGTAGTGGGGGACGTTGTTGGCGTGTTGAGGCCGGCGAGAATCGCCGCGCTGGGGACCGCCGCTTGCAGCGGTTCCGACGTCGCGGGTAACGGGCTGGCGCTCGGCGCGACCGCAAGGAGGAGCGGCTCTGGGCGCGTGGGTACTGCGCCGAGCCCGATCGGCTCCCGGCCGGGCGACACCGGCAAGCCCGACGCCAGCGCGATCGGCACCTCGCGGCGCAGCGGCGGCAACGCCGGCGCGACCGGTTCGCGCGCCACCCGCGTCGGCACGACGGTCGCGAGCGCAACCGGCGCCTCGCGACTGAGCCGGGTGGAACGGGGAACGGCGGGCCGCAGCGTCGCGGCGGCGAGACTGGCCTGCTCGGCAGGGGTAAGCGCGCGGGCCACCGCAGCGGATTCGTCGCGCCGCACAATCGGGGCGGATCGTGACCGGCGCGACGCGTCGCGCAATCCGGCCCGTGCCAGACTCGCCTGCTCCCCCGATGACAGCGGGCGATCGCGCAGCGGCGTCGATGCGATCATCGGCGGTTGCCATACCGGCGCCTGATAGGGAGGCGGCTGGTAGGCGTGCGGCTGGTAGGCGGGCGGTTGGGGCAGCGGCTGGGCCTGAGGCAGCGGCAGGCGTCCCACTGCTGCCATCTGCACCTCGCCCCGCCTTCTGCGGTCGCGCTTGCGTTGCTTGTCTGATGGCGGCGGCGCGGCAGCGACGCGCACCGGCAGCGGCTCCAGCGGCAGCGGCGCGTCGCGCGGCGCCATGCGCGCGTCCGCCAGCCGGACCGCCGACGGCCGCACCTCGCCGAAATGCACCGCGAACGCACGGTCGATCGGCGATAGTCGCGGCAGTTCCGCGAAGAACGTCCGCAGTCCAGCCGCCGCGCCCGGCGGCATCATCGTCTGCGCGATCCGCGACGCTTCCGCCGCGTCGCCGCCCATCGCCAGCACGAACGCCTGTGTCCGCCACGCCGCGCGGTCCTGATCGCGCAGCAGTGGCGCGAGCTGCTCCACCGCCTGCGCCTGGCGACCGACGATGCCGAGCGATAGCGCGTAGCGCCGGCGCGTCTCCGCGTCGGGCCGCTGGGCCAACGCTAGCCGGTACTCGCGTTGCGCCCGACCGGGGTCGCCGAGCAGGTCATAGGCCATGCCCCGATCGCTAGCGAACCGGCCCGGGGCCCAGCCGAACTGTTCGGCACGCGCGAAATAGCGCAAGCTCTCCGCCGGGCGCTGCGAGCGCACCAGGATCGCACCCTCGCCCGCCATCGCCCGGCCGGAGCGCGGGTCGATCTTCTCGGCACGCGCGAAGAACGAGGCCGCCGCGCTCAGATCCTCCACCCGAACCGACAGCTCGCCCGCCGTCAGCAGCGCGTCAAGATCGAATGGATTTGCTCCGACCCGACGCACCGCCTGCGCCAGCGCATCGGCGTCCGACACGCCGACGGGCTGATAGATGCCCTGGGCAGTGACGGGTGCGGCGACGGGCAGCAGCGCCAGCAGCAGCACGAGGGTTCGGGTCGACGCAATGTTCATGGGCATCCATATAGTCGCCTGCCGACCGATCGCACCGCCGGGCGTCAGAACCCTGCCCCGAGCGGCGCCGCCCCCGCAAGCGCTCGCGCGGCAAGGAGAGGCCCGCAAGGGATGAACGGCCGTCACAGGAGGCCGGACCCTGCGCTGCATTGCAGCAACTTAATCGCGCAGGCCTCGTCTGGCGGCTTGCCTGATTTAAATGCGTGCAGTACCCGCCAGTTGAGCCAAGGGGTCCAGCATGCGCCGTTCGACTGTTGTTCAACTCGCCGCAGCTGCCGCACTGGCGGTAGTACCGGCTTTTTCGGCCGCTGCCCCGCTACGGGCCGGATCATCGCTGCCCGCCTCCGGGCCGGTCGATACGGCAGCCGCGAAGCGCGCAGCAACTCCGTTGCAGGACGAGTCCTCACTCACCGGCGTGCCGATCTTTGCCGTACTGGGGTTGTTCTCGATCGTGGTCGTCATCGCCGCATTCGTCGGTGGCGGCGGTCGCTCGCCGGGCTGAGCGGGCGCTCGGGTCCGGCTGGCTGGCGCTGCAGAATGCGCTGCCGGCCGTTCTGCTTGCCGTAGCGGTCGTCCTCGGCGGTGGCGGGTCGCCTACCCCGTCGACCGAGCTTTTGCTTCAGCTTGTCACGCTCCTGTTGCTGACCGTGGGAATATCAGCGGGGGTCCGACCCCTCGCGCTCTGGCGCCAAGATCGGCACTGGGCGGCGTTGATGGCGGCGATCGTTGCGTTTCCGCTGTTGCAGCTCGTTCCGCTGCCGCCCGCCTTGTGGTCCGCCCTGCCGCGCCGTGAGGCAGCGGCGGCGCTTGCGGCAGTCGGCGCGGGCGACAGCTGGCACCCATGGTCGCTCCTGCCCGATGGCGGGATCGCCGCTGTATTGGCGCTGATCCCCGCTGCCGTCTGCGCGCTGTTCGTAAGCCGGCTAGCGATCCCTGACCGCGTCCGCCTAATGGTGGGGATGACCGCGCTTGGCGGTATCGCCGCGCTGACGGGGATCGTTCAGTTCATCCGCGGCGCCGATCACCCGCTCAGCCTTTATGCCGACATTCATCGCGGCTGGGGCATCGGCTTTTTCGCCAATCGCAATGCGCAGGCCGATCTGATCGCGGTCGCGCTGATCGCCGGCGTGCTGCTGGTGGACCGCTATCGCGAGCGACTGACCAGTCCTGCCGCGGGGGCGGCGACCGGCATCGGCCTGCTGCTGCTACTGGCCGGAGGCGTTGCGACCGGCTCGCGTATGGGAATGGCGATGCTGGTGATCCCCGTGCTGCTCGCGTTGTTCCTTGCCGGCCGCCGCGCGCCCGGACTCGCTGCCGCGCTGGCCGCAGGTGCGGCGGTGCTGCTGCTGGGCGGCACCGCGCTGGACCGGGTTACCGCGCGCGCCGGCGACGCCGGTAATCGCGCGGAGATCTGGGGCGACAGCGTGTTCGTGGCGCGGCAGGTCGCACCGTTTGGCGCGGGCATGGGCAGCTTCGTGCCGCTGTACGCCGCCGCCGAGCGGCTCGATCACGTCCAGCCGACGATCGCGAACCGCGCGCACAACGACTGGCTGGAACTTGCGATCGAGGGCGGGGTGCCGGCGCTGCTGCTGCTCGCCGTGCTGCTCGCGTTCGTGGGCATCCGGGCGCGACGCGGCTGGGGAGATGACGACCCCGATCGCCGTCTGCTCGCGCGGTTCGCCGGGCTGACAATGCTGGTGTTCGCGCTGCATTCCACGGTCGATTATCCGCTGCGCACGTTGACCCTGCTGACGGTGGCCGGGCTTGCTCTGGGGGGACTGGCGAGAGGGATTGCGTTCGCCCCCGGTGGCCCGCACAGCGTTGCTCAAGAACAAGGGTTCAGGGGTCTGTCTCATGCGTAAGGTGTTTGCGGCGGCGATGCTGCTGGCGGTGGGAGCGTGCGCGTCGCCGCGCACGGCGCTGCCCGTCGGCCCCGCCGCCTACGCCGTCGTGCCCGCGCCGACCTCCGCCGCCCCCACCGACTATCGCATCGGCGCCCTCGACGAGTTGACCATCACCGTGTTCCGCGAACCCGACCTGTCGCGCGAGCGGCTGCGCGTGGATGCCGCCGGGACGCTGCTCTTTCCGCTGATCGGCACCGTCCGCGCCGGTGGCAAGACTTCCGAGGAACTGGCCGCCGAGATCACCGCGCGCCTCGACGCGCGCTTCGTCCGCAATCCGCAGGTGACGGTCGCCATCCTGACCTCGCAGAGCCAGCGCGTTACCGTGGAGGGCAGCGTCCGCGCGCCGGGCGTGTACGAGATCGGTGGCAACGCGACGTTGCTGGAGGCGCTCGCGCGCGCGCAAAGCCCCACCGACACCGCCAAGCTGAGCGAGGTGATCGTGTTCCGCACCGTTGCCGGTCAGCGGATGGGCGCGGTGTTCGACCTGCGCCGCATCCGCGTCGGCTTGGATGCCGACCCGCGCATTCTTGGCGGCGATACGGTCGTGGTCGGCTTCAGCCAGGTCAAGGGTGTGTTCCGCGACTTCCTCAGCGCCGCGCCGCTTCTTGCCATCTTCCGGCCGTTCTGAGGCAAGTGGTGAACGCTCCCCTTCTCCGTGGCGCTATCCCCGAACGCACCGACGAGCCGGCGTCGTCGCCTGGTTTCGCGCCCACGCAAACCACCGATCATGAAGTCCGCCATCGGCTTGACCCGCATGTCCTGACCGCGCTGATCCGTCGCAACCTGCTGTGGATCGCGGCCGTGATCGCCGTCGCGCTGGGGATCGGCCTGTTGGCGACGCTGCTGACCACGCCGACCTTCGTCGCGCAGTCGCGCATCCAGATCGAGCAGCAGACCGACCGCGTGCTGGCGACCGAGGACGTGCAGACTGTCGCCAGCCAGGACAGCGAGCGGTTTTTGCAGACGCAGACGGACGTGCTGCGCAGCAGGTCGGTGGCGATCGGCGTGGCGCAGTCGCTGCGCCTGTTCGGCAACGCCGCGTTTCACGAAGCGATGGGCGTTGCGCCCCCGCAATGGCCGGCGACCGACGCGCGTGAGCGAGAGACGGTGGTGCGCCTGCTGCGTAGCAATCTGGGCATCGACCTGCCGCGCAATTCCCGCATTGCCATCTTGTCGTTCAAGTCACGCAACCCGCAAACCGCGGCGGCGGTGGCGAACGCCTTTGCCGAAGTGTTCATCACCGCCAATCTGCAGCGGAAATTCTCCAGCTCCGCCTATGCGCGCGACTTCCTGTCCGGCCAGCTGATCGAAGCAAAGGCGCGCCTGGAACGCTCCGAGCGCGAGCTCAACGGCTATGCCCGCGCCGCCGGCCTGATCGCCGCGCGGCCGGCGCTCGGCACCGCTACCGCCGGCGGCGATGGCGGATCGCTGACGCCGCAATCGGTGACGGCGGCAAGCCTGCAACAGTTCAATGACAGCTTCAACACCGCCAAGGCGGCACGGATCGAGGCGGAGCAGCGCTGGCGCGCGGTCGCCGCCACGCCGGTCATGAGCCTGCCCGAAGTGCTCGCCAGCGGCGCCGTCCAGGCCCTCTTGCAGCAGCGCGCCACCCTGACCGCCGAGCTGCGGGAGGCGCGCCAGCGATACCGCGGCGAATATCCGCTGCTGGCCGAGAAGACGGCACAGCTGGGGGAGATCAACGCCCAGCTCGGCCAATTGGGCGGGCAGGTCCGCGGGTCGATCCGCAACCGCTACAATATTGCGGCACAGCAGGAGCGTGCGCTGGCGGCAGAGGTAGCGAACCTGCGCGAGGCGACGCTGGGCGAGCAGGACCGCTCGGTCCGCTTCACCGTCCTGTCGCGCGAGGTCGACACCAACCGCACACTCTACGACGGGCTGCTGCAGCGCTTCAAGGAACTCAGCGCGGCGGCAGGGATCGCCTCCAACAACATTTCGGTGGTCGACCGCGCCGAGGCACCGCTCGGCCCATCGTCGCCCAGCCTGCCGTTCAACCTGGCGGTCGCGCTGCTGCTCGGGACGGCGGCTGCCGGACTGCTGGTGCTGGTGCGCGAGCAGATCGACGACGCGGTGCGCAGCCCCGCGGAGCTGGAGCGCAAGCTGCAACTGCCGTCGCTTGGCGTCGTCCCGCGGCTCGCTGCTGGTGTGAACATGGCGTTGCAGCTGCGCGCGCCGAGTTCGTCCGTATCGGAAGCATATGCCGCGTTGCGGAGCACCCTACTCTACTCGACCCCAAATGGCCTGCCACGATCGATCCTGGTCACCAGCACGCAGGCGGGCGAAGGCAAGTCGACCACCAGCCTCGCCATCGCGACCGGCTTTGCGAAACTGGGCAAACGGGTCGTGCTGGTCGACGCCGATCTGCGCCGACCGTCGCTGCACAAGATGGTGGAGGGTGCGCCCGCGCACGGCCTGTCCGACCTGCTGATCGGTCAGGCGACGCCTGCCGATGTCGCCACGCCGATCGCCGACCAAGGCTTCTGGCTGATCGCGTCCGGGCCGCTGCCGCCCAACCCGACCGACCTGTTGAGCAGCGGCCGGTTGCCCGAGCTGATCCGGAGCCTGGAGGATAGCTTCGATCTGGTGGTGATCGACGGTCCGCCCGTGCTGGGTCTCGCCGACGCGCCCATGCTGGCGGCGAACACCCGCTCGCTGCTGTTCGTGGTCGAGGCCAGCTCGGGTCAACGCGGCCGCACCCGCACGGCTTTGCGGCGGCTGCGGGTCAACAACGCGGTGATCCTGGGCGTGCTGCTGACCAAGTTCGAAGCGAGGAAGGCCGGTCTCGATAAGTATTACGGCTACAGCTATTATAATTACCACGAGGGCAAGGCGGCGCAGTGATCGACGCGACGCGCGTCGCGACTTGGCTGGCGGCACTAGCGGCGCTCGCCTGTGTCTGCCTGTGGAGCGCGGCCGACCGGCTCGCCCGGCAAGGCGTGCTGCTTGATCTTCCCACCCCCTTTCTGTCCGGCGGCAACACCTTGACCGCACGCGCCGCCGAGGCGCTGCGCCGGGGCGATCCCGGCACCGCCGATCGCCTGTCGCGCGCGGCGCTGGTACGCCGGCCAGTCGACGCGCCGGTGCTGCGCGTCGCCGGACTCGCGGCGATCGCGGTCGGCGACACCCGTAGAGGCGACGTGCTGATGCGGCTTGCGGGCGCCGCCGGCTGGCGTGACGTGCCGACGCAGTTCTACTGGGCGGAGGCCGCCCTTGCGTCGGACGCGCTCGACATCGCGGCGGAACGACTGGACGCGGTCGCCCGAATCAATGCGCGGCGTCGGCAGACCAAGTCCCTGCTGCTGCGCCTCGAAGCGACCCCACGCGGTCGCGCGGCATTGCTGCGTCGACTGCGCATACCGAACCTCTGGGCGACATCTTACCTGTCGGATGTCGACCAGCTCGACGACGCGGCGGCGATCGCCCGGGTGAAGCTGATCGCCGGCGCGCGCTCGTCCGCCGTCACGCTCGACGCAGCGGTGGTCGATCGGCTCGGTTGGGGGCTGATCGAGCGCCGTCGTGGTGACCTCGCCTGGCAGTTGGTCGAGCGGCCGTCGGGCAGGTGGCTGACGCCCTTTCGAAGCGACGTGTCCTCTCAGCCAGGCCCGTTCGAGTGGCAGGTGCAGGCAGCGGCGGGCCTGGAGGCTATGTTCGAGCCGCGGGACGGCCGACCTGGACTGCGCATCGTCGCCAGCGGGCCGGCGCTGCTTGGGATTGCCAGCCAGGTCATCCGCCTGCCGGCTGGTGATTGGCAACTCACAAGCGCAATCGCCGGCGCGAAGACGCCGCGACCACTGCTCGTCGCCCTCGACTGCGTAGAGGGAAGCGGCGCTGCCGCCATGTCCGACCCCGCTCCACCGGGACGGTTCTCCGCGCGGCTGCGTGTTCCCGCCGGCTGCCCGATGCAGCGGGTGACGCTAGCAGTGACCGGAGAAGAGGCGGCGCGCGATGCGGACCTGTGGCTCAACTCGCCGACAGTGGCGCCGGTCGCACAACCCGCTCCTTGATCCAGGCGGCGGGATTGCCACGATAGACACCGCATGGCAGCGCGTCCTCGAACAAGGCCGCGCGTGCCGCCACCACCGCGCCATCGCCGACGCTGACGCCCGGCCCGACGAATGCCTCCGCCGCGATCCAGCAGCCCTCCCCCACCACGATCGGCCGTACGACAAGCTGGAAACTCGGGTCGGCAATGTCGTGGCTCGACGCGCAGAGATGCGCACGCTGCGACACGATTGTGCCCGCGCCGATCGTGATCAGCCCTTGATTGTACAGCCGCGCCCCCGGTCCGATCAGCGTGCCCGCGCCCAAAGTCAGGTTAGGCGGATACCAGATACGGACGCTCGCATGCACTCGCGCGCTCTCGCCGACGCGGGCGCCGAACGACTGCAGCACCAATCGTCGCCAGCGATGCAGCGGCGGCGGCGTCCAGCGTGCGAGCAGCAGCCATGCGATCGTCCAGCCGACACGGAACAGCCGATTACCCGCGGAAAAGCTCGCCCCTCCCGCCTTCGGTTGGTGCATGGCTGCGTCGAGCACCTTCATTCCGCCAGCCGCCGATAAGCTTGGGTCCATTGCATCGACACGCGCTCAAGCGAAAACCGACTCGCCGCCAGCCCCTGCGCCGCCGCTGATCGTCGCTGCCACTCGGTGTCCTTCATCTGAAGCGTCGTTGCCAGGGCTGTGCCGATGGAAACCGCATCGTGCCCGCACGCCAGCGCTGCGCCGGTGGCGAGGCCATCGGGCAGATTGCATTGTGCGGTTATCACGGTCGGCGTTCCCGCCGCCCATGCTTCCAGTATCACCATCGGCAATCCCTCGCTGAAAGATGGCAGGATCAACGCCCGCGCATCGCGCAACAGCGCGTCCTTCGCTTCGCCATGAACCGCACCCACGAACCGCACCGATGACCCCGCCGCCGCGACGTCCCGCTCCAGCGCGGCGACATCGGCCGCCCCCCCCCAGCCGGCGATCGTCAATGTCGCTTCACCCGCGGCCAGTCCTCGCCATGCGGTGATCAACGCGGCCAGGTTCTTCTTCGGGTGGATGCGACCTAGATAAACGATGCCCTGCCCTGCCCGCGCGCGCGCCGGAGCAAGCGAAGGTGCGGCGTTGGGGATGACCAGGCTGTCCTCTCGCCCGGTCTCGCGGCTGATGTCCGCCGCCTCCGCTTGCGTCAACGCATGCAGCGCCGCCGCTTCGCGCCAGCTCGCCCGCTCATAGCCCCAGCGCGCCAGCGCCTTCTTCGCGCGTCCGCGCTCGGTGATCCACGGGTCGAGCATGCCGTGCGGCGACACGATGTAAGGCCGCCGCGTCGCCCGCGCCCAGCGCGCGCCCGCATACGAGGGGTACAGCCAGATGCCGTGCAGATGCAGCAGGTCCAGTTCCGCGGCGAGCAGCGCACGCAACAGCCCCGGCGCCCAGCCCGGCTGCTTCGGCCCGCGCACCCGGAAATCCCGAACGGGCGTGTCGCCGAGTCGCGCCCGGTCGGCCTGCACATGCTCGTCGGTCAGCGCGAACACGCACGGCGCCCCGCCAGCCGCGCGGATCAAGTCAGCCTGCCGCACCACCGCCTCGAACACGCCGCCACCCGCGCGCGACGCGGACGCCGTCAGCAAGCCGATGCGCAACCCCGCCAGCGTCATCCGGGAACAACGCGTGGCGGGCCGGCAGGGTGACTGCCCGACACTAGCCTGTTCACGCCCCACCAGATCAATACCGGCACCACGGCGAAGAACGAGGTCTTGAGGACGGAGAGCAGCAGCCCGTCGCGGAAGCATTGCAGGGCGACCGGCATGAACAGCATGAACAGCGCGGTCCGGACCCAATCCTGACGCGACGCGACGTAGGCATTGTAGATGCGCCCGTAAACGAAGGCGAAGAATGCGGTCCACAGCACCACGCCAATCCATCCCGCCGCTCGCCAGCCCTCTCCCGGAATCGCCATCGTCGCGCCCACCGACGTGCCATACCGCCAGATGAACAGCCGCTCGAATGGCGCGCCCTGCGGCTTACCCGACCAAAGCACCCGCGGAATTGGCTCAGTTACGATCTGGGCGTTGATCAGGAAATAATCATATGTGCCGGTCTTCGCCGGCACGGTGTGAACCATGTATTCGAAGAACTCCATGTTGCCGAAGTCCATCGACTCCAGCGGTCGCATGGTGAAGTAATTGCTCGCGCCGCTTGCCACCTGCTCGCCGCCGAAGAACGACCGGATCGCCCGCCCGCGATCTTCGCCAATCACCGTGAACAGCGCGAACAGCGGGATCGCCGCGACGATCAGCCGCCCGGCCGGCCAACGCAAACGCCGCTCCCACGCCCACAACGATGCACATGACAACACCGCCATGACGAACGGCCAGCGCCCGCCGGTGCCTGCGCGTGCGAGAATGAAGACGAGCAACGGCAGCAGCGACCACCAGCGGAACCGCGCCGTCCAGGCGATCAGCACGGCGATCGGACCGAGCATCAGATTGACGTCGTTATAATAGCCGTTGCCCGTCGTGTTGACGGTCGCGCCAGTCTCCATGTTGACGATCATGCTCCCGGCACCGACCAACGTTCCCGCCAGGCCAGCATACAGTGACCAGATCGCGGGCGGCACGCACAGCACGATCATCGTCCAGAAGCCGGCATCGAAGCGCGGCGGTTCGCCCTGAACCGCGCTCGGCGCACGCGACATCGGCAGGCCGCCGACCCGCGCCGCCACCGATACGAAGACGATCAGGCCGAGGTTCGCCGCCGCGAGCACCGTCATCTTGTCGGCCCAGCTCGGCTGAAATTTCATCGCGGCGTATAGCTCGTCGTAGCGCAGCACGTGCGCCAGCACCGGCCGGATCGCGAACAGCACGCCGTGAAATACCAGATAGTGCGTGATCGGGTGATAGATCGACGCGAACGGCTCACGTACATACCACAGGGCCGTACCTGCCCACAGCAGCACGCCGACCACCAGCATGAACTCATAGGGCGTGGCGCCGATCATTACCGGACCCTACAGCGCGACCGCGATATCGCCAGCCAATACCCTCATGCCAGCGGGCGTCGGATGGATCGAATCGCGGTAAAGGTCGGCTCGCCAGCGCCTGCTCCGTTTCAGACACAGCAACGCCAGCTTCTCCATCCTGAAGACCGGCGGGACCGCGAAGCCGCAAGGCGACCCATCGCGTAGCTCGTCCCGGCTCGGATACAGCACCACCAGCAACGGCTTGCGCAGTCGTACGGTGAGCGCGCGCAGCCGCGCCGCCACATCGACGCGCGGAACGCGCAGCTGCGGCGGGGGCGGCGGCGGGGTGGGCCGCAGCAGGTAGCGGGTCAGCGCCTGCCACGCCGCCGACGACAGGTGGCGAACCGGGTGGGTGTTCGCATTGGCCCAGCACGATGGCCCCGCGAAATCACCCGAATTGGCGACCAGCACGATCCGGTCGACGCCATCGATGACGGCCGGATGATCGTCGAGATATTGCAGCTCGTTCTGCAGCGCCCAACTACCAGCGCCGATCAGCCACACCTGGCACCCTCTCGCCGCCGCCAGCTGCGGTCCCAGCCGGTCGGGCGCGCGAATAGGGGTTGCCGCCCAGGACGATGCTGTCCCCGATCAGCAGCACGCGTCGGGGCAGGCCGGCGACGAAGCGTCGCGGCGTCCCCATGCTGAGATCGTTGAAGGCCCAGCCGTTCGTCCATACGAACGCGCCCGCCTGGTTCGGTACGGGGATATACCCGATGCGGCGATCGGCCCGGTACAAGGGAACGTCGGTGACGCGGCTGGCCTGCGCGATCACCTCGATCGTCAACAGGGACAGGCACACGATCAGCACTGCTCGCAGCATGGGGAAGCCCCCTGGCCGGAGACGCTCATATTCCAGACTTTAGCATGCCTTCCAAGCGAGCTTGCGCGCCCGTGATCCGACGGTTCCGCCTCACGCCGTTTGTCGCTAGAGACATTCGCGAGCGCCCGTAGCTCAGCTGGATAGAGCACGTGCCTTCTAAGCTCGTGGTCGGTGGTTCGAGTCCACCCGGGCGCGCCACCATTTTCAATGACTTAGCCCTTATCTCACCTGCCGACACCTGGTCCTGGGTAGCGTATGGGTAGCGAGAATGACCTCCGGCGTCCGATCTAAACGACGTTCTATTTCAGCATCCATGCGCTCAACTCCAGCTTCGCGCTCCGCATCTTGTCGAGCAACCCCGTCAGCCACTGCTCGCTCATCATTCTCGACCTGAGCCCTTTTAGCTCGTGCAGCCGGTTGCTCGGACGCTTGCCCCCTCTCCCGGCGAGCGCCTGTCAAACGTGCCTCGGCATCGCATCTGTGGAACTTGCGCTCCCCTAACTTAAGGGCTCTTCGGCAAAGCCTACGCGTGCATATTTGCGTGAAGAGGTCAAAGTACGAGACTTCCATCTCGACAGTAGATGTGGCTATTCTGGTCGACTTCAACAATGCGTTCATCTGCTTCAGGTCGACCACCACGCGGCCAGATAGGTCCGGTGCCGAGCCACCGCACCCTAGGTCTTGCCGTTCGATGTTCGGTAAATGGGCATTTTGCGTGCATTCACTGATGGGGCGGCCGATGGGCAAACATGGCGCAGTTCCGCCCGGTCGTGGGGCAGCGGCGATACTCGTGTGCTCCACGGAAACCGTGTCGGTTCATAGTAGACGTAGATGCCGTCGTGAGCAGAAGGAGGCGATCGTACGTCAGCACCAGAGTGCGGATCACCTTCAGTAACAAGTCGGAACAGCGACGACGACTCCGAGGCTTGCGAGAGTGCAGTCCGGCGCGCCTGTCGCGCCTCGATATGCGCCGGCCCGTTCAGTTATACGCCGCTGTCACCAACAGTCGATGTATCGACGGCTGCCCCGTGTCGGCGGGGTGGCCGCCAGCCCGCGGGACAGCCAGCGGCGCGTGTCGGCCGGGTCGATCACCGCGTCGATGTCGATGAACTGGGCCACCGCCACCGCCTTGCCGCTGGCATATAGCTCCGCCACGAGCGACTGATAGCGAGCCTCCCGTGCCGCCGGGTCGGCGATGGCGTCGAGCTCGCGACGGTGGCCAAGCCGCACCGCGCCCTCCAGCCCCATCCCGCCGAACTCACCCGTCGGCCATGCGACGGTCATCGCGCCGGCGTGAAGTGAGCCGCCCGCCATCGCCATCGCGCCCAGCCCATACCCCTTTCGCACCACCACCGTGAAGATCGGGACGGTCAGTCCACCCGCGACCACGAACATCCGCCCGCCGTGACGCACGGTTCCCGTCGCCTCCGCCTCCGGCCCGACCATGAAGCCGGGCGTGTCGCACAGAGAAAGGAGCGGGATGCCGAAACTGTCGCACAACTGCATGTGCCGCGCCGCCTTGTCGCAACCGGGCGCGTCGATGGCGCCGCTCAGATGTCGGCAATCGTTCGCGATCACCCCCATCGGCCGACCGCCGATGCGCAGGAAGCCCGTGATCATGCCTGGTGCGAACCCGCCGCGCAGCTCCGTCCAGCTGCCGGTATCCGCAAGCAGCTCGATGGCCTGCCGGATGTCGAATACCCGCAGCCGGTTTTCCGGCACCACATGACGCAACAGACGCTGATCGGCGCACTCCCCGCCCGCCAGCCGGCCCTGGAAATAGCCCAGCAACGTGCGGGTGACGGCCGTGGCCTCGGCCTCGTCCGCTGCGCGGAAATCGACGACGCCGTTCGACCATTGTACGTCGATTGGCCCGATCTCGTCGGGGGTGAACACGCCCAACCCGCCGCCTTCGATCATCGCCGGGCCGCCCAGCCCCAGGTTCGAATTCTCGGTGGCGACGATCAGGTCGCAGCAGCCCAGAAACACCGCGTTACCGGCAAAGCATCGGCCCGAGGCGATGCCGATGCGCGGTGCCTTGCCCGAGAGCGCGGCGAAGTGCGCGAAGCTCTCGCCGGACAACCCCGTCTGCCCCCGCGGGGCGCTTCCGTCGCCAGGCCGGCCGCCGCCACCTTCGCAATAGAAGACGAGCGGGATCTCGGCGCGATCCACGACCTCGATCAGGCGGTCGGTCTTGAGATGGTTGATGCGGCCCTGAGTTCCCGCGATCACGGTGAAATCATAGGACAAGCCCGCGCACTTCGCGGCATCCTCGCCGAACTGATCCGCGTTCACGGTCCCCAGGCCGGTGACGATCCCGTCCCCCGGCGTCGCGCGCATCAACTCTTCTGTCGTGCCCCGCCGCCCCATCGCGATGGCGAGTTGGCCATATTCGAGAAAGCTATCGGCGTCGAACAGGTCATCGAGGTTCTCGCGCGCGGTGCGCTGACCCGTGCGGCGGCGACGAGCGACGGCATCGGGCCGGTTCTCGTCCAGCGTCAGCCCGGTCCGTTCGATCAGCTCGGCGAGATCCATGCGGGGCGCGTCCAGGTCGACGGCGGCGTCCTCGGCAATGCTGGTCTCGCCCAGCTCCGCAGGCTCGATGAAGAGCAACGGGCTGTTCTCGTGAACGACCGCACCCGGGATTGCAGCCAGACCGCGCACGAACCCGGCAACTTCGGCAACCACCAGATGCTGCATCTTGAGCGCTTCCAGCACCGCGACCTGCTGGCCGGCGCGCACGATGTCGCCGGGCGCGACATCGATCGACACCACCGCCCCGGTGAGTGGTGCAACGATGCTCCGCGTGCCCGGCGGTGCGGGCGGGTGGCGCTCCACGGCGGTCTCGGCTTCGACCGACCGGTGCCGGGGCTCGGGACGCGCGGCGAGCAGTTCCGGCAGCTCACGCTCGAACCACCGCGTATCAATGTCGGTGAAATCGGTTCGCGCCAGTACCGCGGCGAGCAGCCCCGCATTGGTTTCCAGACCTGCTACGTTCAGGTCGGACAGCGCGCGGGCGGCGCGACGGCGGACCGTGGCAACGTCGTCACCATGAACGATCAGTTTCGCGATCAGCGGATCGAAACGAGGGTTGGTGGCAAAGCCGACAAAGGCGGCGGCATCGACACGCACGCCGGGGCCGCCGGGCGGATCGAAGGCGGTAATGGTGCCCGACGCTGGGCGGACGCCTGTTGCATCCACGATCTCGGCATTGATGCGCAGCTGCACCGCGGCACCGCGAGGCGGCGGTGCGGTCGCGAGGCCTAGCTCGGCCAGGGTCATGCCCTCGGCGATGCGGAGCGCGGTCTTCACCAGATCGACGCCATAGACCGCCTCCGTGACGGTATGCTCGACCTGGAGACGTGGATTGACCTCGATGAAGGCGTAAGCCTGGGCGTCGTCGGGCCGCCGGTCGCGGTCGACCAGAAACTCGACCGTCGCCAGACCGCGATACGGCACCGTCGCGATCAGACGCTCCGCCGCCTCGATGATCCTCCTGCGCAGCCCTTCGTCGAGCGCCGGCGCCGGTGCCCACTCGACCAGCTTCTGGTAGCGTCGCTGGAGCGTGCAATCACGCTCCCCCAGCGCGACCACGCCGCCCTCCCCATCGGCAACGACCTGCACCTCGATATGCCGAGCGCTGGCGACATAACGCTCCACCAGCACTTCGCCGGATCCGAACGCGGACTGCGCCTCGCTCGCGCACGCCGCAATCGCGTCGACCAGGGCCGCAGGGTCGGAGACGTGCCGTATGCCCCTCCCGCCACCACCGGCCAGCGCCTTGACCATGACGGCCGCACCTGCCGGCAGGGATTGCAGCAGCAATACCGCGGCCTGCGGGTCGCCGGTCTCCACCCCGGCGAGAACCGGGACTCCTGCCGCCTCGGCCTGCCGCTTGGCCGCGAGCTTGTCCCCCAGCAGCGCCAGCATCGCCGGGCTGGGGCCGACGAACACCAGGCCGGCCTCCGCGCACGCGGCGGCGAAATCGGCATTCTCGCTGAGGAAGCCATAGCCGGGGTGAACCGCATCACAGCCGGTGTTCCGGGCCGCCGCGATCACCGCCGCCATGTCCAGATAGCCCGCTGGCCCCGTGCCTGGCAGCGCTACCGCCTGATCGGCAGCGCGGACATGAAGCGATCCGCCGTCGTCGGCCGAGTGGATCGCGACCGTTTCGACCCCCATCTCACCTGCCGCGCGGGCGATGCGGATCGCGATTTCGCCACGGTTGGCGATCAGCAGCCGGCAGATGGCGCTCATGCCGGGGATGCTTCTTCGACCAGGTTGCCGCCGCGAAACGCCATGCCGGCTTGCTCCCGATCGAACGTGCCCGGCGCCGTCCCGGCGGCGCGCAGCACATGCTTTTCCACCTTTTGCGTCGGGGTGTGTGGCAGTTCGTCCAGCACCCGCACGTAGCGGGGCACCATGAAGTGAGCCATGCGGCGTGCCAAGAACCGCACCAGATCGCGCGGGTCGAGCGCCATTCCGGAATTGAGCGATACCGCCACCAGCACCTCGTCCTCGCCATATTCGCTGGGAACGGCGACCGCCGCCGCCTCCCGAACGGCGGGGTGGGCGCACACCTCGCCCTCGACCTCGAACGACGAGATGTTCTCGCCCCGTCGGCGGATCGAGTCCTTGACCCGGTCGACGAAGAAGTAGTTCCCGTCCGCATCGACCCGAAAGGCGTCACCGGTGTGGAACCAGCCATTGCGCCATGCTCGCGCGGTCGCTTCCGGGTCATTGAGGTAGCCGGAGTTCATGCCCCAGGTCCGGTCGGTGCGCAGGATCAGCTCGCCGAGCGCGCCCGGCGCCACCTCGCAGTCGTTGGCGTCGACAAGTCGTGCCTCGACACCGGGTCGGAGCTTCCCGCAGCTGCCGATGACCTGGGGATTACGTTCGCTGACCAGCGGCGTGGAAATCTCCGTCATGTTGAAGACGGTAAAGACGTCCACTCCAAATCGATCTGCAAATGCCTGGCCGTCCTCGGCGAGCGGCGAGAGTAGGACGCTCCGCAGCGTATGGTCCCGATCCTCCGGCCTCGACGGCTGCTTCATCAGGAAGGTGGCCATGACGCCCATCAGCACCATGGACGTGCTTTGCGTCTCGCGCACGATGTCCCAGAAGGTCGACGGGCTGAAGCGGGACGCCAGCGCGAACGACCCCCCGACGGAGAGCGCAATGCCGATCATCCCGGCGCCTGAGATGTGAAACAATGGCGACGCGATCAAAAAGCGGTCGTCCTCGCCGATCCAGCTCCAGCCATATTCGGTCGAGGAAAAGGCCTGCGCCGAGGAAATCAGCACGCCCTTCGATGGGCCGGTGGTGCCGCTGGTGTAGATCACCATGCGCGTGTCCCAGACCTCGACGTCAGCCTTGGGAGCGCCCGTGTCGGCGAGCAACAGCGCGGAGTCCCGCAGGGCGAGGGCCGGGATCTCTGCGGCTGCGTCACCGAACACCACCGCATCGCTCAACGCGGCGCGGTCGATTTCGGCGAGCCGAGGCAGCAGCTCTGCGTCGACCAGGATCAGTCGCGCGCGGGCATTGGCGATCACGTGTTCGAGCAGCCGCCCTCGATAGGCGAGGTTGATCGGAACGTAGATCGCACCGATCCAGTTGATCGCGAACCAGACCCGCACCGCGTCGGGGCCGGCGGGCAGCCACACGTTGACATAGTCGCCCTGCTTCACGCCCAGCCGTCGCAACCCCTCCCCCGTCCGACGAACCAGATCAAGCGTCTCGGCATAGGTCCACCGCTCGCCTGTCTCGAACAGCGCGAACAGCTTGTCGGGCGTTTGGCGCGCACGAAATTCGAGCTGGTCGCCCAGCACGCACTGTTCCGGAGTGGGCATGCGCGGATCGCGCCAGCGGTTCATCGTTCGTGGCTCCTATGCCGCGCCGAAGTTCGGCGTGCGCTTCTGCGTGAACGCAGCCACCGCCTCCCGGTGCTCGGCCGTGCGCGCGCTCGCCATGTGACGAGCGCTTTCGACGTCGAGCAGGTCGGCCAGTGATCCCTGCTCGGCCAAGTTGAGATTGGCCTTCATCGCCGCGAGCGTTTCGGGCGGGCCGTCGGCGAGCTGGCGCGCGAGCGCCTGCGCTTCGTCCAGGGCCGCTCCATCGTCGACGAGCCGCGAGACCAGCCCTAGCCGGTCGGCATCCTCCCCCGTCAGCACGCGCGGCAGCAGGTAGAGGTCACGGGCTCGTGCGGGACCGATCAGGCGAGTGAGGAACCAGCTGCCGCCATAATCGCCGCTCAGGCCAACCCGCGCGAAGGCGGTGGTCAGCTTCGCTCCACGCGCGACGACGCGAAAGTCGCATGCAAGCGCAAGGCTGAGCCCCGCGCCCGCCGCAGCGCCCTCCACGGCGGCGACGGTTGGCTTCGGCATGGCGTGGAGGAGCCGCGACGCTTCGACCCAACGGCGCAGTCGGGCGGTCGCCTGCTCCAGCGTCTCGGCTTCCGGCGGCGCGGTGCCGTCTCCCTTGTTCATAGCGCCGACGTCCCCCCCAACACAAAAGGTGCCCGCCGCGCCCGTCAGCAACACGGTGCGGACTCCGGCGTCATCGGCAGCTCGCGCCAGTATTCCGGGCAGCGCGTCGCACAGCTCGGGGCTCATGGCATTACGCCGCTCGGGCCGGTTGAGCGTGACCGTCAGCACGCCGCGATCGAGGGATTGGAGAACGGCGTCAGTCATTGGTGGCAAGCTCTCCGGGCTACCAAGGGCGAATGGGATGACCGCGCGCTGCTAGTCAGAACTGCATTCGCACCCCGACGGTGAAGTAGCGCCCGAGAAAATCATAGATCCCGCCATTGGCCGCGCGCGGCGTGGTGGAGGCGCCGTTGGGCGTGATCGGCGGATCCTGGTCGAGCAGATTGTTGATGGTTCCGTAGATCTCCATCTTGGCTGTCCGCGTCGGTAGCGTGTAGCCAATCGTCAGATCGGTGTAGAATATCGCGGGCACGCTAGTGTCGGTGCCGGGCGCATAGACCAACGTGTCGTCCAGATGTCCGGGCCCAATGTAGCGCTCCTGGACAAAAACGTGGAGCCGGTCGTTGCGCCAGTCGATATTGGCCGTTCCCGTCCACTCCACGGCGGCGGGCGGATTGGTGTTCTGGATGACGTTGAGGTCGCCGACGCGATCCACCTCGACCCCGTTGACCACCAGCGCCAGCTTGCGTGTGTGTGTGGCCAGCGCCCGCAGGCTCAGCGTTCCGTTACCCAGCCGGGTCCGATAGCTGAGCTCGTAATCTTCGCCGTCCGTCTTCAGTCGAGCGAGGTTCTGGAAGGGCGTGGTGACCACGTTGATGGTGCCGTCGGGCGCGCGCTGGATACGGTCGCATGGGCTCAGGCCGCACTGGTCGACGACCTGCTGCACGGTTGGCTGAGAGATGACGTCGCGGATGTTGATGTTGAAATAGTCGACCGACGCCGTGAGGCCGGGGAGGAAGCGAGGCTTCAGCACGACGCCCAGATTGTAGGAGTCGGCGCGCTCCGCCTGCAGCATGGTATTGCCGGTCTGGCGCTGGATGAAGATGGTTCGCGTGCCGCCGCGCTGCGGGTCGGAGGCGGTGGCACCGTTGATCTGGTTGCCGACGGTGAAGAGCTCGGCGATGTTAGGCGCGCGGACATCGCGCGAGCGCGTCGCGCGCAATCGGATGTCCGGCACCGGTTCGTAGATTGCGCCCAGCTTCCATGTCGTCTGGCCGCCGGCGGTGGAATAGTCCGCGTAGCGCACGGCGCCGTTGAGATCGAGCGTGGAGAGAAACGGGCGATCCGCGACGATCGGCGCGTTGACCTCCACGAAGCCCTCCTTGACGTCGAACTCCCCCTTCAATGGTAGCCCGTTGATGGAGTAGAGAAAACGGCCGAAAAGCCCTTGCTGCGCCGCCGGGAAACCGCGGATGCCCGTACCGTTGCGCGTGCCTGCGGTGATGGCATCCTCCGACACCTCGCCGCGCTCGCGGCGGTATTCGCCGCCAAATGCAATGGACACCGGGCGCGACCACAAGGAGAACAGGTCGCCGCGCACGTCAGCAGCGCCGACCAGCTGACTGCTGTCGACCTGCACCGTCGAGACGCCGGTCACATATTGCAGCGCGGCAGGCGACGGCGAGCCTTCACCAAACAGGTTTATGGGCACGCAGCCCGGCCCCGCCACGGTTCCCAGCAACGTCGAGCGGCAGACAATCTGCCCGGTAGCTGGGTTCCGCACCGCGTCGGCCGCGTTGTATACGTTGTCCATGATCTCGTTGGGCGAGATCCGGTAGATGGACCGCGCTTTGCCATACTGGCCGTAAGCGGAGTAGCGCCACTGCTCGCCGAGCCGACCGCTGATGCCGCCGGCGATCCGATAGGTGTTGGTGTCGGTGTAATAGCGGACGGGCTGAAAGTCGCGGTTGACGCGGAACAGCGTGAACGACGTGATGCCGTTCGACGTGAGCGTGCTCCTGATCGCGGGCGACAGATACGCGTTGTCGGCAAAGATGGTGAAGGCCGCCGAACCAAGCTGATTGGTGTTGAGTGCTGCCAGGTAGTCGCTGTGGAAATCGCCGTAGTTTCCTTCAACGAACACGCTGAGCGCACTGCTCGCATCGAAGGTCAGGCGACCGAAGATGTTCTTGCTCTCGCTGCCCGGCAACAAGGCCGTGCGTCGCGGTGTGCCGTCGCCGCCGCTCATGTTGGTGGCGCTGATGAAGGTGCCCTGCGCAAAGGGTCGCAAGGTGCCGTCGGGATTGAACTGGGTCAGCCGCAATGGGCAGGCGGCACCCGCGGGCTGGCAGGCGGTGATGGTCCCGCCATAGCTTCCCAACACGTCGCGGGCGTCGGGAATGACCACCACACGCGAGGACGTCGTGCTTTCCGGCACCACCGCCCAGCCGGCGTCCGCCCAGCCCCGGCCACCGTAATTCTGGTCGATCCCCTTCTGCAGGAAGTAATCGCCCGACACCACCAGGTGCGCCCGACCGTCCGCGAAACGCTGGCCAACGGTAAGGTTGGCCTTCATCGACCCGGCGTCGGAGCGGGACGACTGTCCGCCTTGTATGAAGCCCTTGATGCCGCTGTACCGAGAATCGAGGACAAAGTTGGCGACGCCCGCGACGGCGTCCGAGCCATAGGCGGCGGATGCGCCGCCGGTCACGATATCGACCCGGCTGACGAGTCCCTGCGGCACCAGACTGACGTCCGTGGTGCCGTTGATGGTGGTGTTGACGATCCTGCGGCCATCCAGAAGCACCAGCGTGCGGGTCGGGTTCAGTCCGCGCAATGCCAGCAGGCTAGAGCCGCCGCCCGTGGCCGAATGGTTCGATCCCGCGGAGGATGGCTTGAAGGAGCCGGTGAACACCGGCAACTGGGTCAGCGCCTCCGCGATGTTGCCAGGCTGAGCCGAGGCGAGCTGACCCGCCGACACCACCGTCACCGGGGTCGGCTGCGCTGCGCCATCCGTGATGGCGCGCGATCCGGTCACGACGATGTCACCGGCCGCTCCTGCCGCTGCGCCGGTGTCGGTCTGAGTAGGCGTCACGCGGGCCGTTGTGTCGTCGGCCTTCACGGCACCGGCCTCGGCGGGCGCGGGCGCGTCCGGGCTGGGCGTGGCGGACGTCTGCGCTGCGGCGGCTCCCGCCAACATCAACGTCATTGATGATGCGCCCGCCGTCAACGCCGCGCGCAGCATGGACCACCTATTCATGCCATCCTCCTCCAAGTGCCGCTTCCGGGCACCTTTTGTGACTTGTTCTATTTTTCGTGCATTGCTGTCAATAGCTGGGCGCGCGTCTCAGGCCTGCCACGTCCGTCCTGCCTGACCCCGATTGGCATAGAAGCGCTCGGATGGCCCCTCCTCCCGCCAGCCATGAACGGTGTTCTGCCCCAGCAGCGTCGCCATCCGCTCGCTTTCGGGATGATTCGCCAGATACCCCTCGGGCAGGAAATCCTTGTAGTTCTCCTGCGTGACCATGAACTGACGGCAGTAATAGGCGGAAAGATTGATGCGAAGCCCGGGAACCTTGCGCGGGAACGAGCCGTGCCACGTGTTGCCGTGCCACACGATCGCGGTTCCCGCAGGAACCTCGACCGCGATCGCATCGGGATTGCGCGCGGTACCGTCCAGCCCGCGCTCTGCGGCGGTAGGTTGCCGAGCGAGGTTTTGGCTGCCGGGCACCATGGCCAGCGCGCCCTTCTCCTCCGTGTAGTCGACCAGCGCGTAGTTGCAGTTGGCGACTAGCGAGTAGGGCGAATAGGGGGCGGGCACGCCGTTGCCATTGTCGCTATGGATCAGCAGCCCGGCGCCGCCTGGGCCCTTGAGGTGGCACGACAGGCTGGACAGTTGGCAATGCTGACCCAGCAGATAGCTGATCAGCGTCAGCTGACGCCGCTCCAGCACCGCCTCCTGAAAGATCGGGTCCTGATAGAGCAGGTACGGAATGAAATTCACTTCCTGCGTTTCGGTCTCGCCATCGATGTCGAGCGGACGGCCCAGCCGCTCCTCCGCGATCTGCAGGATGCGTTCGCGCAGCCGCCGGGTCAGGTCAGGCGACAGGGCTCCTTCGATCGTGGTGAAGCCATAGGCGCTGAGTTCCGCCAGATTTGTCTCCAGGCCAAGCTCGCGAATGTCGCGGTAGATGTCGTTGAGCTCGCGCGTAGCCGACCAATTGCCAATCTCCATGCGTCCATCCCCTCTCTTGCCTGCATGTAACCGCAGTTGTGCGACTCGGTATATTTTGCGGCTAGGTTTCAGTCCAGCCCTTTCGCGTTCCGTCCTGCCAGCACGCGGATGATTTCCTCGTGCCGGGTGCGGGACAGGTCATAGGGTGCAAGCACCAGGCATCCCGAACACAGGATCGCCAGCAGCATGGGGCCATAAAGCAGCGCCAGGTGGTACAACGTCGCCTCCGGCACCTGCCCGACCACGGCATTCTGGGGAAAGGCGATGACGTCGAGCAGCACGCCCGCCAGCGCCGTCCCGGCACCCGTCGACGCCTTTCGCGAGAACGCGATCGCTCCGAAGAACATCCCCTCCGAACGCATCCCGTGACGCAGGTCGTAATCGTCCGCGACATCGGCCAGCATCGCGGATGAAAGGGTGACGGGCACCGACCCGCAGATGCCATAGAGGATGAAGAAGAAGATCATCGCCGGCACGAGCATCGGATCGCCATTGGCCGGAAACCATCCGAGCAGACGCAGGAGGACCGGCGCGGACACGCAGGTGCAGCTGGCGATGACACCGGCGATATAGGCCGGCTTCTTGTCCCAGCGCCTGGCGATCGGGCCGACAAAGAATACGCCGACGATGAAGCCGATCACGGTGGCGAACAGCACATTGCGCGTCTGGGTCGGTGAAAGCTCCCAGTAGAAAGTGGTCATGTGCAGGGCCAACGTGGCCTGGGTGCCGTTGAAGATGTAAAACAGCAGCAACGATAGAAACATCGCCCGGAACGAGGTGAGCTTCATGGCTCGCCCCACCGTTCGGAGCACGCCGCTCCCGTGTGGAGGCACCGGGGCGGGCGGAAGCCTCATGGCCCGCTTCTGCGTGCCAAGCGCTGAAACGAACACGGCCACGGCGACGGTAACGCCGCAAAAGATCGCGAAGGGCGTGTAGGCGGCTGGGTTCAACTGCCCGCGCGGATAGTCGGCAGTAGCAGCGAAAAAGATCGAGAATGCCGCGCCAAGCGCGACCAGCCGCCCGAAATAGGAAAAGCCGGTCCGATACCCGCCGATCTCGATCCGCTCCTCGAAGCGGTCCGACAGATCGGCTCCAAGCGCCATGTGCGGCACGAAATACGCCGCCATCGCCACCCGCGAGATGATCGCGAACACCGTCAGCCAGGCGAACAGCGCGATCTGTGACAACCCATCCGGCGGGCTGAACAACAGCACCAGTGCAATCAGCAGCGGGATGGGTGCCGCATAAAGAAAGGGGTGACGCCGCCCAAGCCGCGACCGTAGTCGATCCGACCAACTGCCGATCATAGGGTCGGACACGGCATCGAACAGCAGGGCGACCAGCAGGGCCAGTCCCGACAGCGACCCGGACAGTCCGACGACCTGGACATAGTAGAACAGGAGAAAGGTTTCGAGCGCCGCGGTCTTCACCGCCTCTCCGATCTCACCCAGTCCGTAGAACAGCTTTTCGCGCACGCGCAGCGGGCCGAGCGAAGCCGTGCTGCTCGCCCCCTGTAGGGCCTGCGCAGCCGGCGCGGGACCGGACGTCGCCGACATGGCCTCTCCATCTTCTCCGCCCGGATTAGCCCGGGTCAGGTGGCCCGTTGTATCCGATTCAGGCCGGAGCGCAATTTGTTCTTAGTATCTTTTCACGCCTGAGCGCTTTTTCGTTGCCGTATTGCAGCAGCCCTGATCGCTGCTAGGAAACGGCATGGCGACCAAGTTACCTCTCCGGATCCGCAAGGCCATACGGACGCGCAAGGCGATCATCGACGCGGCCACGGAGCTGTTCGAGAAACAGGGCTTCGCCGCCACCACGCTCAACCAGATTGCCGATGTAGCCGACGTCCACAAGCAGACCGTGTTGCGCTACTTCAACACCAAGGAAGAGATCGCACTGGCGTTGCGCACCCATGTGCTCGAACAGTTGCGAGATCGGCTGTTGGACGAGAGTCGGAACAAGCCCGTAATCGAAATTTGGCGCAGCTTCGTCTCCGTGTCCGCGCGTGCGATCGCCGCGAATCCCGACCAGTTTCGTTTTAACCAGTTCCTGCTCCAGAACGACAAGATCGTCGCGCAGCTGCTGCTGATCGAGCACCGCTACGAGCAGATCCTGGCCGAAGCCTTCGCGCGCGAGGCCGGCGTCGACCCCGCCACGGATCTATATTCCAGGATGCTCGCGGGCATGCTGGTCGCGGGCAACTTCATGGTCGGCAATCGCATCTTCAAGGACGGCCGGATCGAGGAACTGGAGGGCGCATGCCTGGAGGTGGTCGATTTCGCGCGCGCCAAGTTCCCCGCCCGTGAGCCCTGACCGCCGACGCGGTAGTTAACAGGCGGATTGACAGCGCCGCCAAAGAAAATAGACTTGGCCACAGAATCGACCGAGGCAAGGAATAGGCGCTCGGCGAGGTGAGGGATCGATGGCCGCAGCACAACCCACAGCACCGCTGGCGCATCTGCGCGTCGTGGAGACGGGTGCGCTGGAGGCGGTCGCCTATTGCGGCAAGATGCTCGCGGACTTCGGCGCCGATGTGGTCCGAATTGAACCTGCCGAGGGCGACCCGCTGCGGCGGATCCCACCGCTCGTCGACATAGGCGCAGGGTTGGTGGAGAGCGCACTCGGCGCCTGGCTCAACACCAACAAGCGCAGCCTGATCGCCCCTGCCGATAGCGACGCGGCGGCTGCCCAGGTCGAGGCGCTGACGGCCCATGCCGATGTCTTGCTCGACGCCGGCGAGCCGGCCACGGCCGCCGCCCGCCACGCCCGATTGCGCGCCGCCAACCCGCGGCTCGCCATCGTATCGCTCAGTTGGTTCGGCGAGAGCGGACCTTATCGCGACCTCGCCGGCAGCGACGCCGTGGTGCGCGCCATGGCCGGGCTGGTGAAGCTCGTCGGTCCGGCGGAGGGCCCGCCGATCATGGTCAACGATCACCAGGCGAGCATCCATGCCGGGCTGACCGCCTACAACGCCGCCATGGCCGCGCTCCATGCCGGCGGCAGCCGTCGTTTCGAGGTCTCGGTGCTGGAGGCGTGCACCGTGCTGGCCGAGTTCCAGATCGCGCTGCGCTACGGTCCGCCCGCCGACGAGGGGCGGCTCGGCACCAACAAATTCTACCCCACCTACCCGCTCGGCATCTTCCCCTGCCGCGAGGGGTGGCTCGGCGTCACGGTCGGCCACCTCGACCAATGGGCCGCGTTCTGTGACATGCTGGACCTCAACCACGTCCGTGCCGACCCGCGCTTCCAGACGCGCTTCGACCGCAGCCGACACATGGCGGAGCTGGATGGCATCATCGGGGACCGGCTGAAGAGCCGAACCGCCCAGGAATGGTTCCAGTTGGCGCTCGCGCGGCGCGTGCCGCTGGTGGTGGTGCCGAGCATGGCGGAACTGCTCGCTCAGCCCGTTCACCGCGCCCGGGGCGCTTTTCAGTCGGTAAGCGTCGGCGAGGCGCGGTTCGAGGGCCCGAGCGTGCCGCTGCACCTGTGCGCGACACCGCCGGCCCGCAATGGCGTTGCGCCTTTGCCCGGTGAGGGGACACCGCCGCCCGCCCGCGCCGCCCCTGCCCTGCCGCTGGTGCCCGCTGACCGCCGTCCCCTCGCCGGCATGCGTATCCTCGACCTGTCGATGGGGTGGGCCGGGCCGCTCGCCACCCGTCAACTGGCCGACCTGGGCGCCGAGATCGTCAAGGTGGAGGCATGCGCCTATCCCGACTGGTGGCGTCCGACGGAGGGCGAGCAGGAACGGATATTCGAGCACAGCCCCTGGTTCATCGCGCTCAACCGCAACAAGACCGACGCTGCCATCGACATCTACACGCCCGAGGGACTGGCGCTGGTCAAGCGGCTGGCAGGCGACGTGGACGCAGTGATCGAGAATTTCGCCGCCAACGTGATGCCGAAGCTGGGCCTCACCTACGACGCGCTCAGGGTAAGCAATCCCTCGATCGTGATGATGTCGATGCCCGCCTATGCGGGCGACTGGAGTGATCTGCGCGCCTATGGCTCGACGCTGGAGCATGGCTCGGGCCTGCCCAGCGTAACCGGGCCCGCCGACGGCCCGCCCGTCCTCAATCACCTCGCCTATGGCGATCCGATGGGCGGGCTGAGCGGCTGCGCGGCGCTACTGACGGCGTTGCTCCACAAGCGGCTGACCGGCGAGGGCCAGCAGATCGTCTTGTCCCAGGTGCAGGCCATGCTGCCGCTCGCCGCTCCTTGGGTGATCGAGCAGTCTCTCACGGGCAAGGTCGAACGACTGGGCAACAGGCACCCGACGATGGTGCCGCACAACGTCTTCCCGACCGCCGACGCCGACGGCTGGATCGTCGTCGCGGTTCCCGACGACCCGACCTGGCAGGCGCTGGCCGGGATCATCGATTTGCAGCGTCCCGACCTTGCGACCCTTCAGGGCCGCCGCGAGCAGGAGGACGGGATCGAGGCCGCCCTGTCCCGCTGGACGCGAAGCCGCTCTGGCGTCGAGGCCATGGCGGCGTTGCAGGGAGCGGGCGTCCCGGCTGGGATCGCCGCCACGCCCGGCGACCTCTATACGGACCCCCACCTGGTCGCGCGCGGCGACTGGGAAGTGGTGGAGCGGCGTTGGAGCGGCCCCCAGCCGCTGTTCGCCTCACCCTTTCGGGAAGAGGGCCGCCCGTATCCGGTGCTGTCCCCCGCCCCGACGCTGGGCGAGCACAATGCCCGCGTGCTCGGAGACATGCTCGGGCTGGACGCAGCCGCCATCGCCGACCTCGAGGCGCGCGGCATTGTCGGTGATTGCGGCCGACCGCGCGTCGTCAAGGCCGCCACACCGCCGCCGGCGCTCGCCGTCGCCTGACAGGAACCATCATGGCCGAACCCAGCGAACTCCAGATGCTGCGCGACAGCGCCCGCCGCCTCGCCGCCGACTGCGCCCCCGCACGCTGGTCGTCGGCCGGGCGCACCGGCCGCAGCGACCCTGCGCGGTGGGCGCGGATGATCGAGAACGGGTGGCTACATGCAGGACTGGACGAGAAGCTTGGCGGTTTCGGGTTCGGCGCGGCCGAGGCGGCGCTGATCGCGCAGGAGGCCGGCCGCGGCCTCCTCGCCGAGCCGCTACTCGCCAACTACGTCGCCTTGTCGCTCTTGGTCGAGGCGGCGGATACGGAACTCGGTGGACAGGTTGCCGAGGCCGTGAGGGAGGGACGCCAGAAGCTTGCCTTCGCCTATGCGGAGCCGGGCGCGCGTTTTGCCTGGGAGCACCCCGCAGCGCACGTACGGCGCGAGGGAAACGCGGCGGTGCTCGATGGCCGCAAGCAGGTGGTGCTGGGGGTCGCGGACGCGGACCTGATCGTCACCGTCGCGCGCGACGAGGCAGGCGAGCTTGTCGTACTGCTGGTCCCCGCCGCTGCGCCGGGAGTGGAGGTCCAGGGATTCGCGCTGGTCGACGGGACTGGCGCGGGCGATATCCGGTTCTCGGGCGTTCGGCTGCAACAGGAGGCCCTGCTCGCGCGCGGGGAGACCGCCCGTGCCGCCATTGAGCGCGCGCTCGATCACGGCGCGACGCTGGTGTGCGCCGGTGCCGTCGGCGCAATGCGCGCGGCGTTCGAAATGACGCTCGACTATGTCAAGAACCGCGTCCAGTTCGGCGAGCCGATCGGCCGCAACCAGGCGCTCCAGCATCGGCTGGTCGACCTGCTCCGCCTGATCCGCGAGTCCGAGATCCTGCTCGCCGAGGCGGTCGCGGCGATGGACGGCGATCGGGTCGAGCGCGGCCTCGCCGTCTCGGCGGCCAAGCTCCACATCAACGCCGCCGCGCGCAAGGTCGGGCAGGAAGCAGTGCAGATGCACGGCGCGATCGGCACCACCGACGAGGCCGCGATCAGCCACTATTTTCGCGCGCTAACCGCCATGGGCGTGCTCTTCGGCGACGCCGCCCATCACCGTGCCCGCTTCTTCGCGCTCGACCGCCAACTCGTTGCCCAGGATACACGATGCCCAAGTTGAGCCCAGCCGACCAGGCTTTCGTCGCCGACCTTCGGGCGTTCATCGCCGAAAACCTGGATCCGGATCTGCGCGCCGTCGTCGCTGCTGGCGGTCACCCCACCAAGGCGCAGCTGAAGGCCTGGGAGCATGGGCTCGCGACGCGCAACTGGCTGGTCTATACTTGGTCAGCCGAGCATGGCGGGCCGGGGCTCACCCCGTTGCAGCAGTTCCTGTTCGATCAGACGATTGCGGAAATGCATGCCCCCAGCAACAACGGGCTGGCGATCAAGATGGCCGGCCCCGTCATTCGCGAATTCGGCAATCCCGAGCAGAAGGCGCAGCATTTGCCGGGCATCCTCCAGGGCACCGTCAACTGGTGCCAGGGCTACTCCGAGCCCGGCGCCGGCAGCGACCTTGCCGCCGTCGCCACCCGCGCAGAGGCCGACGGCAACGACTATATCGTCAACGGCCAGAAGATCTGGACGTCCTATGCCCATTGGGCGGACTGGATGTTCATGCTGGTTCGCACCAGCCAGGAGGCCAAGCGCCAGTCCGGCATCACCTTCCTGCTCGTCGACATGCGCACGCCCGGCATCACGGTACGCCCGATCGTGGCGTCGGATGGGCACCACGGCTTCAACGAGGTGTTCTTCGACAATGTGCGTGTGCCCCAGTCGAACCGCATCGGCGAGGAGGGCAAGGGCTGGACCTACGCCAAATTCCTCCTCAGCAACGAGCGTCTGGGCGTCGTGTCTCTTCCGGGCATCCGGCACGCGCTGGCCCGGGCGGAGGCGGCGGTGACGCGGCCGCTCGCCGACGGCAGCAGGCTGATCGACGACGTGGACTTCACCAACCGGCTGGTGGACCTCAAGGTCCGCCTCCGGGCGCTCGAGGGCTGGGTCAAGCAGTCGCTCGACGAGCTGCTGGAGGGCGGCAAGCCGGGACCGGAAGTGTCGATGGTCAAGATTCGCGGCACCGAGCTGAACCAGGACCTGGCCGAATTCACCATGGACGCGCTCGCCTATGACGCGCTGCCCTATGACTTCGAGCAGGCGGCCAGCGTCGCACGAGACATCGCTCCAACGCCGGACTTCGGAACAACGGTGACGGCCGGTTATCTTTACCGCCGCGCCTTCACCATCCTGGGCGGATCGACCGAAGTGCAGAAGAACATCGTCAGCAAGGCCATTCTCGGCCTCTGAGACAAGGGGAACGGCATGAGCGAGCAACTACGTCTTCGACAGATTTGCCTCGTGGCTCCGGAGCTCGAGCGCGCGGTGGAGGACATGAGCGCCATCCTTGGGCTGCCGGTGTGTCACCGGGACCCCAATGTCGCGACCTTCGGGGTGGAGAACGCGCTGTTCGCGGCGGGCACGACCTTTCTGGAGATCATCGCCCCCACCCGCGAGGGCACGGCTGCCGGCCGGTTCCTGGAGCGGAGCGGCGGCCGTGGCGGTTATATCGCGCTGTTCGACTGCCCTGACCCAAAGCGTCGTCAGGCACATGCCGAGTCGATCGGCGTCTCCACCGCGTTCACCATCGACCGCCCCGGCATCTACCAGTGTGTCCAGCTTCACCCCCGCGACTGCCGCGCAACGATGCTCGAATTTGACCGGACCGAAGGGGGCGAGGAGCTGACCGGCCCGTACTGGCCCGCCGGCGGTGACGGCTGGCAACGCTACATGGACCAGAGCCGCACGCGGGGCGTAACGGGTATCGAAGCGACCAGCCCTGACCCGGCCGGCCTCGCCCGGCACTGGGCCGCCATTCTGGAACGTGCGGTGGACCACGACGCCATTGCGGTGGACGGCGCGACGGTCGGCTTCGGCCCCAGTGACGACGGCAAGGAGCGGCTGGAAACCATTATCCTGGATGCGGCCGATCCGGAGGCGATCATGGCCGAAGCGCGGTCGCGCGGGAAGGACACCGGATCGGATCGGTTCGCGCTGTGCGGCATGACCTTCAGGGTGTCCCGATGAGCTATTCCGACATCATGTTCGACGTGGCGAACGGCGTCGCCACCATCACCCTCGATCGTCCCGAGCGACTCAACGCATGGACACCGACCATGGCGGCCGAAATCCGCGACGCGCTGGAGCGGTCAGCGGCAGACGATGGCGTGCGAGCGATCGTGCTGACCGGGGCCGGGCGCGGCTTCTGCGCGGGAGCCGACATGACGGCGCTGACCGACATCAGCGCACAAGGCAAGAGCGAGCGCGCGCCGTTCACCCCGTTCGACCCGGCAGCCCGGGCCGACTTCCACCACGCGATGACCTACCTGCCGTCGGTGCCAAAGCCGATCATCGCTGCGGTGAACGGCGCCGCGGCGGGGCTGGGCCTCGCCATGCTGCTGTTCTGCGACCTTCGGTTTTCCTCGGATCGCGCGGTGTATGTCAGTTCCTTCTCGCGGCGCGGACTGATCGCGGAGCACGGCACCAGCTGGATGTTGACGCGCCTGGTGGGGCACAGCCGCGCGCTTGACCTGATGCTCTCCTCGCGCCGGGTGGACGCGGCCGAAGCCCATCGCATCGGGCTGGTGGATCGGGTGTTCCCGGCCGATACGCTGTTGGCGGAGACCATGGCCTACGCGCGCGAAATCGCGGATCTCGTCTCGCCTCGTTCCACACGCGTGATCAAGCGCCAGCTCTGGGACGCGTTGTTCGAAGATCTAGGGAGCTCAATGGCCGAGGCCGACCGCCAGATGGCGGCTAGTTTGCAGACTGACGATTTCCGCGAAGGGGTTGCGCACTTCATTGAAAAGCGTGCTCCACGCTTCAAGGGGCACTGACCGTGGCAGGACCACACCTCGCATTTGTGAAGATCATCGTGGGGGATTTGACCCGCGCCGAACGATTCTACGGTGATGCCTTCGGGCTTCAACGTACTGGCAGCTTTGCCACTGATGCCGTTGAAGAGGTGATTCTACGCGGTGCGGGAGGTGCATCGCTGGTCCTGTATGGCTGGAAGGATGGACGGGCACTTATCCCCGGCACCACTCACGGTCCGATTGGCTTTTATGTCGAGGATGTTGACGACGCCTATGCACACGCTCTCAGTGCCGGGGCCGCGCATGTCCGTGAGCCAGCGGACTATGGTTCGATCCGCGCCGCCTTCGTGGTCAGCCCGGACGGACACGAGATTGAGCTTGTAGCGCGCTGACGCTTTTTACAGCGACGGCAACCATGCACTGACTCGGTGCAGTCGCGCGCCCTAGGGTCAGGACTCATTGGCTATAGCCAGAAGATGACGGTGGCAGCGAGGGCGATGGCGGAGAAGAAGACGGTGGGACATCGGTCCTAGCGAGTGGCGACGCGACGCCGGTCCTTCAGCCTGCCGAACGTGATCTCGATTGCGGCTGCGCCGCCGGTAGCCGCGCTTGTCGTATCTGACTGGCTTGAGCAGAGCTGCCGCGCTGGGGTAGTCGCTGACCAGACGCTGTGTGCCTCCATCAGCGTGGATGCTGCCGGGCGAGAGCGATCCCCGCCAGGTTCTGCGATCGTTTGATGTAGCGTATGTGCGGCGCATCCCTGCCGCCGGCGAGCGTGCGGAACTCCCGCAGATGCCCGACACATGATCCCCGGCACCTGATTAGCCCGTTGGCTTTGGCGACCACGTCCGCCGAGTCGCCCAGCAGGACGAAGTCCGATCCGAGCGATTGCGCGATGGTCAGTGCGCGGATCAACGCGAGCCACTCGGCATCCGAGCTGCTGCCCGGCCCGAGCCCCCTCGCGATCGTCACCTGTCCGGCCGCGACGACCGCCGTCTCCATGGCGTTCCCGCGGTAGCCGCCGTCGAAATAGACTTTCAGGCGCGTGCGCACAGGCTCAGCGCCACTGCCTCTGCCACCTTGATCCCGTCGACTGCCGCCGAAAGGATGCCGCCGGCATAACCGGCGCCCTCGCCCGCCGGGAAGAGGCCGTTGGTATTGAGGCTCTGGAAGTCGGCGCCGCGGGTAAAGCGAACCGGTGAGGACGTTCGCGTCTCCACGCCCGTCATCACCACGTCCGGATGGTCGTAGCCGGGGATCTGACGGCCAAAGATCGGCAAGGCTTCACGCATCGCCGCGACGACGAAGTCGGGGAGGCATTGCGCCAGGTCGGTCGGTGTCACGCCGGGGCGATATGACGGGATTACCGAGCCGAGCGACGTCGATGCGCGACCAGCCACGAAGTCGCCAAGGCGCTGCGCCGGCGCCTTGTAGTCACTACCGCCTGCGGCAAACGCCTTCGCTTCCCAAAAGCGCTGCAACGCCAGGCCCGCGAGCGGATCGCCAGGGAAGTCGCGTGCCGGGTCGATCGCGACGACGAGGCCCGAATTCGCATTGCGCTCGTTGCGGGAATACTGGCTCATGCCGTTGGTGGCGACGCGACCCTCCTCGGAGGTTGCGGCGACCACGGTCCCGCCAGGGCACATGCAGAAGCTGTAGACCGTTCGATCGTTCGAGCAGTGGTGTGAGATGTGATACTCCGCCGCGCCCAGCAGATCGTGACCCGCGTTGTGACCGAACCGCGCTCGATCGATCCAGGACTGCGGATGCTCGATCCGCACGCCGATCGAGAAGGGCTTTGCCTCGACGTGGACGCCTGCCTCGTGCAGCATCTCGAAGGTGTCGCGCGCGCTATGCCCGATCGCCAGCACCACATGGTCCGCTTCCAGATAGGCGCCGGTATGAAGGTGCAGCCCGCGAACGCGCCGAACTCCCCCACCGTCAGCCCGCACGTCCAGCCCATCGACACGATGCCCGAACCGGTACTCGCCGCCCAGTGCCTCGATGGTCGCGCGCATGCTTTCGACCATCGTCACCAACCGGAAGGTGCCGATGTGCGGATGCGCCTCGGTCAGGATCTCCTTGGGCGCGCCGGCCTTCACGAACTCGACGAGCACCTTTCGGTCGAGGTGGCGGGGCTCCTTGATGCGGCTGTAGAGCTTACCGTCGGAGAAGGTGCCGGCCCCGCCCTCCCCGAACTGTACGTTCGACTCAGGGTCGAGCACGCCCCTGCGCCACAGGCCCCACGTGTCCTTGGTTCTCTCGCGCACGACCTTGCCGCGATCGAGAATGATGGGCCGGAAACCCATCTGCGCCAGGATCAGCCCCGCGAACAGGCCGCAGGGCCCGGCGCCGATCACGACCGGTCGAGCACAGTCGGCCGGCGCGGTCGCGACCTGGCGATAGCTCGTGTCCGGGGTGCGCTGGATATCGCTGTTCTTGCGGAAGCGGGCCAGCACGGCTGCTTCGTCGCGCACGTTCACATCGACGGTGTAGACGAGGACGATGTTCGCCTTGTCGCGCGCGTCGTGACCCCGTCGCACGACGCTGTGCCGCACCAGGTCACGCACGCCGATGCGCAGCCGCTTGCGAATGGCGGCGGGCAGCGCCTCCTCGGCATGATGGAGCGGCAGGGTTAGATTGGTGAGGCGGAGCACTTCGGCGGACTTAGTGGCGAGCCGCGCCCGGCGCCATCGGCTTGTCTCCAGGTGACATACCCATTCACGAGTCCCACCCGCGAAATGGAGCCGCCGGCGGGCGACCTGCGGATCCGCACCGGCGGCGGCAGGCGGCGCGCGCCGAAGAATATCTCCGGCCTCCACC
Organism: Sphingomonas bacterium; assembly: GCF_028292945.1. Classification (GTDB taxonomy): domain Bacteria; phylum Pseudomonadota; class Alphaproteobacteria; order Sphingomonadales; family Sphingomonadaceae; genus Sphingomonas. The sequence goes on from NZ_JAQGLJ010000007.1 coordinate 34,096, forward strand.
GCATCGTTCCGGTAGAAGGAGTTTTCGCCGAAACCGACGCCCCAAGCCCGGTCCGCAGACTGTTGGTGCCGGAATAATAGGCCAGGGCCGCCGTCGTCAGCCCGCCGCCGGGACTTGCGCTGCCGGTGGCGCCCAGTGCATCGCCATAGATGGTGTCGTTGCCGCCGGCCCCCGTCAGCGTGTCGCGGCCACCGTTGCCGATGATCGTCTCCGACGCGGTGGTCCCGGTATAGAAGTCGTCTCCGACAGTGGTTCGTTCGCCAAGCCTGCTTGCCTGCGCCAGGCAGATAAGCGACGATGCGATCGTGCCAGGGCAAGCCATCGTCGATCATCGTCCGCCAGGGACCCCGGACACCGCCGTGCTCCCCGCGCGCCCGGAACCCATCCGGCTGTCGCCCACCGACACCGCGGTCGTCGTGATCGACATGCAGAACGCCTATGCAAGCGAAGGCGGGTACGTCGATCTGGCAGGCTTCGACATCACCGGTTCCGCGGGGGTGATCGGCCGGATCGGGCAGGTGCTCGATACCGCTCGCGCCGCGGGGATGCCGGTGGTCTTCCTCCAGAACGGCTGGGACGCCGACTATGTCGAAGCCGGTACGGTGGCCTCCCCTAACTGGCACAAGTCCAACGCGCTGAAGACGATGCGCGCGCGGCCCGACCTGGCGGGGCAACTGCTCGCGCGCGGCGGGTGGGATTACGAGCTTGTCGACGCGCTGAAGCCCAAGCCGGGCGACATCCGCATCCACAAGACGCGCTACTCGGCGTTCTTCAACTCACAGCTCGACAGCATCCTGCGCGCGCGCGGCATCAGGACCATCGTCTTCGTCGGCATCGCCAGCAACGTCTGCGTGGAATCGACGCTGCGCGACGGCTTCCACCTCGAATATTTCGGCGTGATGCTGGAGGACGCGACGCACCATCTGGGCCCCGACTTCATCCGCGACGCCACGCTGTACAATGTCGAGAAGTTCTTCGGCTGGGTCTCCACCGTCGCCGATTTCTGCGGCGCGGTGGGGCAGCGGCCCGTTGCAGAGGAAAGCTGATGCCGTTCGAGCCGATCAACCCGCCGCAATTCCCGACCCCGATCGCCCCCTATTCGGCCGGCGCGAAAGCGGGGAACACTGTGTATGTCTCGGGCGTGCTGGCGCTGGGCGAGGGCGGCGCGGTGCTCCACGTCGGCGACGCGGCCGCGCAGACGCGACATGTGCTCGAGGTCATCAGGATCACGCTGGAGGCGGCTGGCGCGACGCTCGCGGATGTGGCGATGAACCACATCTTCCTCAAGGATCTGGCCGACTACGCCGCGTTCAACGCCGTCTATGCCGAGTATTTCCCGGGCGCGAAGCCGGCGCGCTATTGTATCAAATGCGAGCTGGTGAAGCCCGACTGCCTGGTCGAGATCGCCTCGGTCGCGCACATTGGCTGAAGCGGCGGGGCTCTATTACGAGCTGCACGGAGCGAAGAACGCGCCGCCGCTGATCCTGTCGAGCGGGCTGGGCGGATCGGCGGATTACTGGAAGCCGAACCTCGTTGCTTTCGCCGAGCATTTCCGGGTGCTGGTATACGACCATCGCGGCACCGGCCGCAGTGACCGGGCGCTTCCGGACGTGGTGACGGTCGAGCACTTCGCCGACGACATGTTGGCGTTGATGGACGCGGTAGGCTGGGCGCGGACAAGCATCGTCGGCCACGCCGCGGGCGGCGTTGCGGGATTGGCGCTGGCGCTCAAGGCTCCCGAGCGGCTCGACCGGCTGGTCGTCGTCAACGGCTGGGCCAAGGCCGACCCGCATTTCCTGCGCTGCTTCGAGGCGCGGCTGAACTTGCTGCGGCACAGTGGCGTCGAGGCGTTTCTGCGGGCGCAGCCGATTTTCCTCTACCCCGCCAGATGGATCAGCGCACACACTGCCGAACTGGATGCAGAGCTGCCGCATCAAGTGGCGGCATTTCCAGGTGTGGCCACGATGGAGAAAAGGATTGCTGCGCTCGCGGCGTTCGACGCGACGGGTCGGCTCAAGGGGCTGGACGACAGGACCCTCGTCATCGTGGCTGATGACGACATGCTGGTCCCTTCGTCCGCTGGCGAGTTGCTGTGCGGCGAGTTGGGGCGGGGAACGTTCAGCGTCCTTCCCGGAGGGGGGCACGCTTGCAATGTCACGCGGCCCGACGCGTTCAACCGGTCCGCGCTGGCTTGGCTGACCCACACTGAACTTGAGGAATAATCCATGCAGGTCGGCGTCTTCGTGCCCATCAACAACAACGGCTGGCTCATCTCCGAGAACGCGCCGCAGTACCTGCCCTCGTTCGACCTCAACAAGGCGATCGCGCTCAAGGCGGAGGAGCATGGCCTCGACTTCCTGCTGTCGATGATCAAGCTGCGCGGGTTTGGCGGCAAGACCGAGTTCTGGGAGTACGGGCTGGAGAGCTTCACGCTGATGGCGGGGCTCGCCGCGGTCACGGAACGGATCAAGATCTACGCCACCTGCCCCACGCTTGTGATCCCACCGGCCTTTGCCGCGCGGATGTGCAACACGATCGACTCGATCAGCCACGGCCGCTTCGGACTCAACCTCATCACCGGCTGGCAGAAGCCGGAATACAGCCAGATGGGGCTGTGGCCGGGCGAGGAGCATTTCCGCAATCGCTACCAGATGCTCGACGAATACGCCCGCATCCTGCGCGAGCTGTGGGAGACCGGCCGGTCCGATTTCCGCGGCGACTATTACCAGATGGACGACTGCCTGGTCCGGCCGCAGCCAACCGGCGACATGAAGATCATCTGTGCGGGCTCGTCGGACGAGGGCCTCGCCTTCTCCGCGAAATGGGCGGACTACGCCTTTTGCCTCGGCAAGGGCGTCAACACGCCGACCGCCTTCGCCTTCAACAACGAACGGCTCGCCGCCGCGACCGCGAAGACCGGGCGCGACGTGTCCGTGTTCGTGCTGGTGATGATCATCGCCGCCGAAACCGACGACGAGGCGATGGCCAAGTGGAAGCACTATAACGCCGGTGTCGATGTCGATGCGATCGCCTGGCTCAAGGATCAGGGCGCGGCCGACAAGGTCAATGCGACCACCAACGTCCGCCAGCTCGCCGCGCCCGAAGGCGCCGTCAACATCAACATGGGCACGCTGGTCGGCAGCTATGCCAGCGTCGCGCGCATGCTCGACGAGATGGCGACCGTGCCGAACACCGGCGGCGTGCTGTTGACGTTCGACGACTTCCTTGAAGGTATCGAGGCGTTTGGCACGCGCATCCAGCCGTTGATGAAAAGTCGCTCGTAGAGCCAGCGCCGTGGGTGGACCGGTCCGGCAAGTACGCTCAGCTCACCCGGCAACACATCGCGCCGGGTCGTCTAGGGAACGCTGTCGGCGAGGATCTCCACCGCCGCAGGGTGGCCCAGGAACGCCGCCGGGCTTGCGGTGGCGCCGTATGCGCCGGCCATGAACACCGCGATCAGGTCGCCCGGTTCGGCGCGAGGCACGCCGATATGGTCGCCGATCCGGTCGAGCGGCGTGCAGAGCGGGCCGACGACCGACACCTCCTCGATCGCAGCATCGCCCGTCGAGCGGGCGAGCGCGACCGGATAGTTGCGACGTACCACCGTGCCCAGATTGCCGGTGGCGGCGAGCTGATGGTGCATGCCCCCGTCGCAGACGAGGAAGGTCTCGCCGCCGGACTCCTTCCGGTCGACGACGCGCGTCAGGTAGACGCCGGCCTCGGCGACCAGCCAGCGACCGAGTTCGATTGCGTAGCGAGTTGTCCGCCCCGCCAGCGCCGCGGTCAGCGCGGCCCCGACGAGCTCGATGTCCAGCGCCCGGTCGCCGGCGAAGTACGGCACGCCGAAGCCGCCGCCCAGATTGACCAGCGGCGGCTCCGCGCCCGCTTCCGCCGACAGGCGATCCGTAAGCTCAAGCGTCGCGGCGTGCGTGTCGATGATCGCCTGCGCGTCGAGCGCCTGACTGCCGGCATAGACATGCCATCCGCGCCAGTCCGCCCCGGCCGCGATCACCCGCCGGGCGAGCGCACCCGCGCGGGCAGCGTCGATGCCGAAGGGCGAAGGCCGCCCGCCCATCCGCATCCCCGACCCGCGCAGTTCCACATCCGGATTGACGCGGATCGCCAGCCGCGGGGCGATGCCAAGGCGGTCACCGGCAACTAGCGCCCGCTCCGCCTCGCCCTCTGACTCCAGATTGAGCGTCGCACCTGCTTCGATTGCGGCGACAAGTTCCGGGTCGCGCTTGCCAGGTCCCGCGAAGCTGATCGCGTCTGCGGGCTTGACCGCCAGCGCCCGGGTCAGCTCGCCCGCGGAGGCGACATCGAGGCCATCGACGATCGTCGCGACGGCGGCGAGCAGCGGCGGATACGGGTTCGCCTTCATCGCATAATGCAGGTCGACGCCTGGGAACGCGGCGCGAAAACGTCCGACCCGCGTGCCGACGATCGCGGCGTCATAGACGAAGCAGGGCGTGGTGCCGGCATGCTCGGCCCAGTCGGTGGCCGATCGCCCGGCGATGTGGAGTTCACCGCGCTGGTCGGCAAACTCCGGCGGCAGGGGTCCGATCGGCTTCATGCCGCCCGGACCTGCGTCGCAATCGCCGATCGGTCCAGCTTGCCGTTCGCATTACGCGGCAGCTCGTCGTGCCAGACATAATGTTGTGGCTGCATGAAGCTCGGCAGCTCGGACCGCAGTCGCGCGCGCAGGTCCGCTTCGCGGTCGGCCACGCCCGCCACCACCACCACGATCGCCTGGCCCAGCCGCTCGTCGGGAACGCCCACCGCCACCGCCTCGCGTGCCTCGCCCCCGGCGAGCACCGCTTCCTCGATTTCCAGCGGGCTGAGACGGTTGCCCGCCGACTTGATCATCTCGTCGTCGCGACCCACGAAACGGAACAGACCGTCCGCCCCTACGGTGACCGTGTCGCCGGACCAGGCCGCCGTGCCGCCCGATTGCGACCATCTCGGTGCAGGGCGGAAGCGCTCGGCGGTACGCGCCGGGTCGCGCCAATACCCCTGCGCGACCAGCGGCCCGGCATGGACGAGTTGACCCGGCTCGCCGGGCTGGGCGCGGTCGCCGCTCGCGGTCACGGCCATGACCTCTGCGAAGGGGATGGCGCTGCCGATCGAATCCGGGTTCGCGTCGACCAGCGCCGGATCGAGATAGGTGGAGCGGAACGCCTCGGTCAGGCCGTACATGGCGTAAAGGTCGGCCTGCGCGAACCGCGCGCGGAGGCCGCGAACGAGGCGCGGCGTCAGCGCACCGCCGGTGTTGGTGAGCCGCGCCAGCCGCGCGGCGGTCTCGGCCGGCCAGTCCGCTTCGAGAAGCTGCACCCACAGCGGCGGCACGCCGGCAAGCGACGTCGCCTCGAACCGCGCGACCGCCTTCACCACGTCGCGCGGGGACAGATAGTCGAGCGGCACCGCGCTGGCACCGGCATACCAGGTTGAGAGCAACTGGCTCTGTCCGTAATCGAACGACAGCGGCAGGACGGCAAGAACGCGGTCCTGCGGCGCCACCTTGAGATAGTGCGCGACCGACACCGCCCCCAGCCACAGGTTGGCGTGAGACAGCATCACGCCCTTGGGGCGGCCGGTCGAACCGGAGGTGTAGAGGATGGCGGCGAGAGCGTGCGGGTCCGCTTGTGACCGCGCTCTGTGCCCGGCCTGGGCATCGCGGACGCTGGTCTCGTCGACCACGGTGCATTCGCCGGTCACATCGGCCGGATCGAGCGTGGCCGCACGCGCCTCTTGCGTCACCAACAGCCGTGCGCCGCTGTCCGCGAGGATATGCGCGACCTGCGCGCGGCGGAGCGCCGGGTTGATCGGCACATGCACCAGCCCCACGCGCGCGGCCGCCAGCGGCATCAGGCACGCGACGCGCGTCTTTGGTAACCATGTCGCGACCCGTTCGCCCGGCGGGAGCCCCTGCCCCGACAGCCAGCCAGCCATCGCGCCGATCGCGGCTTCCGCCTGCGCGAAGGTCATGGTGCCGTCGCGATCAACCAGCGCCGCGTCCGCCGCCGCACCGCGCAGGATGTGATCGAGGGGGTATGGACTAGGGTCGAGCGCGATCATGCCTGCGCCATAACGCGCAGACATTGCCAATTCACGCACCGTCCGATCGCCTGGCTCAACAAGGTCCTTTGTTAACCGCAAAATGCGACATACTCGGTCATGCAGGAACTAAATCATCGCGAGTTGGCCGGTTCAAGGCCGGTCGAGATCGCCTGGGGCCACCCTGTCGAACCGTCAGCAACGCGAGAGCTCATGTCGATCGTCGCCTCTACCCGACGGATAGACGTCGCGCCGCCAACGAACGCGCAGGCCGTGCTGTCGCCGGATTTCGGACGTCGCTTCACGATCTTCGCCGATGCGGAAGAGGAATTCGACTGGAGCCGCCCGTTGCGCCGCAACGCGACAGCGACCACCGCGATAGCGGCCTTGCCCGCGGCGACGAGACGGCTGAACGATCGTGGCGTGGTTCCCGCCTATCTCGTCGACTTCCCCGTGGTCGATCAGGAACGCAGCGCCGCGACGATGCGCGCGATGGTCGATGACGGCGAGTGCACCTTCGGCACGCAGCTTCACCCCTGGGTCAATCCGCCATTCGACGAGATCGTGTCCGGTCCTAACAGCTTCGCCGGATCGCTGCCGATCGAGCTGGAGCGCGCAAAGCTGCGCGCCCTGACCGAAAAGATCACCGAAACGCTGGGCAGCCGCCCGGTCGTCTATCGTGCCGGGCGCTATGGCGTCGGTGCGAACACGGCCGCGCTCCTGCTCGAACAGGGCTACCGCATGGACGTGTCCGTGCGATCCCTGTTCGACTATTCGGCGGAAGGCGGCGCCGATTTCACCCGGCATCCGATCACCCCGTACTGGCTGACGGACGGGCTGCTGGAAGCCCCGCTCACCGCCGGGTTTATCGGCGCATTGCGACGGTGGCCGGCGTTGTTCGGGGTGCCACGGCTGCGTGGCCCGATGGCGGCCTGCGGGATGCTCGGTCGCGTGCCGCTGACGCCCGAAGGCACGCCGCTCTCCGAGGCGCTAACGCTGCTGCGTCACCTGCTCGACAACGACGTGCGGCTGTTCAGCCTGTCGTTCCACACGCCGTCGGTCGAGATCGGACATACACCCTATGTCCGCGACCAAGCGGACCTGCGGCAGTTCTGGGCATGGTGGGACGGCGTCTTCGACCTGTTCGCGCGCGAGAACGTGCTGCCTTGCGTTCCCGCCGACATCCTGGCCGCCGCTCGCTGAGGTGGTCGCTAGCGAGCTGCCCGCCGGGAGAACAGCCGCCAGATTTCCAGCACCGTTGGCCGCGCGACTGCCATGATCAGCCCTGAATAAACCAAGCCGCCGGTCGCAACCAGCACGGCCAGGCGCAACGGCGTGGCAATCTCGCCGAGCCACCGGTCCACCCCCAGCACGACCAGCGCCATGCCGGCAGCACACAACAATGCCGGTGCGATCGCGCGAGCGAGCGTCGCCACGCGGATGCCGATGACGGGCATGGCAAGCGATGCGGTCACCAGCGTCAGGATGGGAAATCCGATCAGCCAGGCCCTCGCCAGACCCAGCGCGCCGTCGGCCACCCCGAAGAAGAATGCCACCGGCATGATGATCGCCCCGGCGGCGGCGGACAGCACCTGGATCTTGGGATGGCCGAGCGCGCTGGTCGCGGGCGTGAACATGATCTGCAGCACGACGAACGGCATGGCGAGCGCGAGCATCGTCACGATAGCGGGAATCTCGCGCCATTTCGCGCCGAGCATCGTCGCGACCAGCGGCTCCGCGGTGATCGCCAGGCCGAGGAACAGCGGCATGGTCGCAAGCATCACGATCCGCACCGACTTCTCGAACGCGCGCGCCGCTTCCAGCCGATCGCCCTGCAGCCGCGCATAGGCGGTGAACGCCACCTCGTTCAGCGGCGGCACGAATTTGGACGAGACGATCTGCGCGAGGAACAGCGCCGTCGTGTACAGGCCAAGGCTATGCACATCGAGCGTTCGGGCGCCGATGATCACGTCCGACTGTGTCTGCACCAGCCATAAGGCGGTGCTGACCAGCATTGCTCCACCGAACCGGAGCGTCGCCCCCGCTCCGCTGAAATCGAAAATCGGCCGCAGCCGCATCGGTGAGGCGAGCGTCATCCCGATCGCGCGCGTGCAGACCATGGCCAGCGGCGCGAATACCAGCGTCCAGACCGCGAACCCGGCGACCGCGCAGGCGACCGACGCCAGCGCCCCCGCGAGCGCGGACAGGAGATTGACCTGCGCCTGGCGCTTGAAGTCCATCGCCCGCCCCAGCAGTGCGGCGGGGACCAGGATGAACGGGTTCGCGAGATACAGCAGCGCCTGCACGACCAGCAGCTTCGCGACGATCGGCTGATCGTAATAATCGGCGATGAACGGCGCGAGCAGCACCTGGGCGAGCGCGATCCCGCCGTTGAGCAGCAAAAGGATCCCGAACACCTGCCCGACCTCGCGCTCGCCGACATGCTTTGCCCGCACCAGCGCATCGGAAAAGCCGCTGCCATTCAGCAGGCTGAGCAGGATCAACACGACCTGCGACATCGCGAACAGCCCGTAATCGGCGGGGTTGAGCAGGCGGATCACAACAAAGGTCGCGCTCCACACCACCATCTGCGCGACGATCTGGCTTCCCGAACGCCACAGCACCGCGCTGACGACGCGCGCGCCCAGAGGTGTGATGGCGGGAGCTTGGGCGGGCATCGAGGTCAAACAGCTTCCAGTATAGCGCGGTCGCGGCAGACGGACCGCGCAAGCTTACCCCTAGCCGTCCAGCCGTGCACGAAGCGTGAATCGCGTGGGAGGTTTCGGCGTTTCTTAACCGCTCGCTCGCTAGTGCTTCGGGCACAGGATCAAAGGATTACGGACCGACATGCAGCCGACCGGCATGGCCCACAGGTTGGCGGGAGCACCGTTGTTGCCGCCAGCGGCGGCAAGGCTTCGGGAACGCGCGCCTGCGGCCGACTACACCATCAGCGTCGACGTGGTGCCGCTGTCCGCCGGCGATCCCCGGTACGCCCGGGCGTGGGACGATCTCGCGCGCGCGGCAAGCGAACCCAATGTCTTCGCCGAACGCTGGTTCGTGGCGGCCGGCGTCGCCAACCTGCCGCAGGGCGAGGGCGCGCGCATGCTGCGCGTCTGGCGGGGTGCACCGGGCGGCGAGCTGATCGGGCTGTTCCCGTTCGCGATCCTGCCGCGCTACGGCCGACTTCCGCTTCGCCATGTTCAGAACTGGCTGCACCACCACAGCTTCCTCGGCACTCCCCTGCTGCGCGCGGGGCAGGAGCAGGCGGCATGGACCGCGATCCTCACCGCCCTCGACCAGACGCCCTCGGCCGTCGGACTGCTGCACATCAACGGACTGGTCGAGGCGGGGCCGGTGCATCGCGCGCTGATCGCCGCCGCCGCCGCGCTGCACCGCCCTTGCGACGTCGTTCACCGTATCGAACGCGCGCTGCTCCAGAGCGAGTTGACCCCCGTCGCCTATTATGAGGCGACTGTGCGTAAGAAGAAGCGCAAGGAGTTGAAGCGCCTGGAGACGCGGCTCGCGGAGCAGGGCGCGGTAGTCCTGCGCCGGCTGCAATCCGGCGATGACCTCACCTCGTGGTGCGACGACTTCCTGCGGCTGGAAAATGCGGGCTGGAAGGGCAGCGCGGGTTCGGCCTTGGCGGCCACGCCGGGAACCGACCGTTTCTTCCGCGACGCGCTTGCCGGTGCGCACGCGGCCGGTCGGCTGGAGATGATCCGGCTCGACCTGGACGGGCGCGCGATCGCCATGCTCGTGAACCTGTATGCATCGCCGGGGGCATTTTCCTTCAAGACCGCGTTCGACGAAGATCTGGCTCGATTCTCGCCCGGCGTCCTGCTCCAGCTGGAAAACCTGGCCGTGCTGGACCGGCCGGACATCGCCTGGGTGGACAGCTGCGCGGTCGAGCAACACCCGATGATCAACAGCCTGTGGGCACAGCGCCGATCCGTGGTGCGGGTCAGCGTGCCGCTGTCGGGCTGGCGACGCGGTGCCGCCTTTCGCGTGGCGAGAGCGGCCGAGCGGACGGCCGATGCGCTTAAAAACTATCGCCGTCGTCCCCGCCCGACGCAACCGGATGAAGCTGATGCCTGATCGCTATTTCGCCAACGATGCGCAGCGTATCTTCGCCGGACTCTACCCGGAAGTCGCCGGGAAGTTTACGCATCGCCTGGCGGAGCACCCCTTGTTTGAGTTCGAGGCGCTCGCGCAACTGGCGAGCCGAATGCGCCCGTGCGACGTCGAACAGAACCTCGCCGCGCTGCCGATCGGCGTCGACCCGGCGGCGCTGCGCGACAATGGCCTGTCGATTGTCGAGACCATCCGCTCGATCGAGCACAACGGCTCCTGGCTCGTGCTCAAGTTCGTCGAGCAGGATCCGACCTATCGCGAGCTGCTCGACGCGGTGCTCGACGAGCTCGCGCCCGCGGTCGCATCGCGCACCGGGCCGATGCTCAAGCGCGAGGCATTCATCTTCGTCTCGTCGCCCAACGCGACCACCCCGTTCCATTTCGACCCCGAGCACAACATCCTGCTCCAGCTCCGTGGCGAAAAGGTCATGACGGTCTTTCCAGCCGGCGACGAGGAGGTCGCCGCGCCCGAGGAGCACGAACGCTTCCACCTCGGCGGTCATCGCAACCTGCCCTATGACGAAACATTCGGCGCGAAGGGCTGCGCGCACACGCTGCGATCGGGAGAGGCGATATACGTCCCCGTCAAGGCGCCGCATTGGGTGCGCAACGGGCCTGCGCCGTCGGTGTCCTTCTCCGTCACCTGGCGCTCCGAATGGAGTTATCGCGAGGCGAGCGCGCACGGGCTGAACAACATCATGCGGCGCGCAGGCCTCAACCCCTCGGCACCTGAGCGCTTCCCCCGGCAGAACCACGTCAAGTCGCTGGCGTACCGCGCGGTCGACAAGGCGCGTCGCGCGATCGTCCGTTCCTGACCATGGCCAGCTCCCCGCGCGCCATTTCCCTGCCCGCGACCGATATCGCGCCCGCGATTCAGACGGCGCTGCTTCACGGCATCGACGCGATCGCGGCCGATGCGGCAGGTGCGCTGGATCGTGAGCGCCAGCCGTCGATGTATAATCGGCTCGATTGGCTGCGGCTGACGGCGGCCCACGTTCTCGCTGACTGCCGGCTATTGTGCGTGCGCGCGCGCGCGGCGGACGGCAGCGCGCGATTGTTCCTCGCCGGCGGTGATAAGCGGTGCGCGCGCGCCTTCGCGGGCTGGTACACCCTGGACGTCTCACCGGCCTTTTCGCCGGGCACGTCGCGGGCCAGGCAGGTGCAGCTCCTGGCCGAAGTCGCCGGCGCCCTGCGTCGCGACTTCGATCGCATCGATCTTCAGCCGGTCGCGGCGGCGACGGCCGATCTGGTTCGAGAAGCGTTTTCGCGCGTCGGGTGGTGGACCGTGGAAGCGGACGCGACGGCGAACTGGGTTGCCGATGTCAAAGGCATCGGCTTCGATGAGTATTGGCGCGCGCGGCCTTCCCGCCTTAGAAACACGGTACGCCGCAAGCTCAAGGACAGCGGGCTGGAAACGCGAGTCTTCCGGCATTTCGACCCGGCCGCATGGGCCGATTACGAGGCCGTCTACGCCGCCAGCTGGAAACCACAGGAAGGATCGCCCGCCTTCCTCCGCGCGCTCGCCGAGATCGAAGGCGAGGCCGGGTGCCTGCGCCTGGCGCTCGCCTATCGCGACGGTCGGCCGGTCGCCGGCCAGTTCTGGACGGTCGATCGCGGGATCGCGACGATCCACAAGCTGGCCTACGTCGAAGCGGAAAAGGCCGCGTCACCGGGCACGGTGTTGAGCCACGCGACCTTCCGCCACGTCCTGGAGGAGGATCGCCCGGACCTGATCGACTATGGCAATGGCGACGAGCCCTACAAGGCGGAATGGATGACCCGGCGCCGCATGACGCGACGCATAACGATGTTCAATCAGCGTAGCCTGGGGGGGGTCGCGGCCGCCGCGCGGTCGGCGGCGGTCACGCTGATCCGCCGTAGCCGCCATGACTGAGGTGCCGGCGTTCGACTATGTTCGGTACTCGGCCGGGATCGGGGACGAGTGGATGATGCTGCGTGGCCCGCGCGAGGGCCTGCGCGTGCTCATCCTCGCGCCGCTCCTCAACGAGGCCAATCAGTGCCGCGCGATGACGGTCGACCTGGCGCGGCACCTGGCGCGCGCCGGCGTGGGCAGCGCCATCCCGGACCTTCCCGGCACGGGGGAGAGCGTGCATCCGCTTGCCAACGTGCGCTGGTCCGACTGGCGGCATGCGGCGGCTGCGGCTGCAAAGGCGCTGAGCCGCGACGGGTCGCCGCTGGCGATAGCTTCGCTGCGGGGCGGCGCGCTGCTCGACGATGCCTGCACGGCAAGGTCGTGGTGGCGGTTCGCCGAGACCTCGGGCGCATCGCTGCTGCGCCCGCTGGAACGCGCGCAACGGCTGACCAGCGCGCCGGCAGCGCCGGACGGGCCGGACGCGCCGGCGACGCTCGCCGGGTTTTCGCTGCATGTCGACATGATCGAGGCGATCCGCGCGGCGGTGCCCGCGCCGGTGGCAGGCCTGTTGCGCACGGTCGCGTTCGAGGGCGACGGTGTGCCGATCTGGCGCAGAGCCGAACCGACGAACGATCCCGCGCTCGCAAAGCGATTGGCCGAGGACCTGCTCGCATGGATTGCGGCATGAGGACGCTGACCACCTTCGCGTGCGGCGACGACATGCTCGCCGGCACCTTCGATCACGGCGATCGCACCACCGGCATGCTGATGGTGACCGGGGGGACGGAACTGCGGGCCGGCGCCCACAGCGGCATGGCGCGGCTGGCGGCTGAGGTGGCGGCGTACGGTTTTCCCGTCTTCCGTTTCGACCGACGCGGCGTCGGCGACAGCGATGGCACGAACCCCGGGTTCATGGACAGCGGCCCGGACATCGCCGCCGCCGTCGCGGCGATGAAGCGCCTGCGCCCCGACCTGCGCCGCCTGATCGGGTTCGGCCTGTGCGACGGCGCCACGGCGCTGGCGCTCCACCATCGCGCCATCGGGTTCGACGCGCTGGCGCTGGCCAATCCCTGGATCGTCGAAGCGGAAGCGGGTGCGCCGCCGCCGGCGGCCATCGCGCACCGTTACCGCGCGCAGCTGCTAAGCGTGGCGGGGTGGCGCCGCATCCTTACCGGCCGGATTAACTACCGAAAGGCATTCCAAGGCCTATGCCGGCTGTCCGCCGGGTCGGACGCTGGCCTTGCGACGCGCTTCGCTGCGGCAGTCGACGGGGGCCAACGGCCAGTATCGATCATCCTGGCCGCCGGGGATGCGACGGCGCTCGCCTTCAATGGAGAATGGCGCGGATCGCTGTTCGCCCGTGCGCGCGCGCAGCCGACGATAACGGTCACCAGCGTCGACAGCAGTTCGCACAGCTTCGCCACCGGCGATGATCCCCGCCGCCTCGCCGACTTCTGCATCGGTGCGCTCGAGGCGTGCGACCGCGCATGACGCCGCCAGTCCTTCCCGGCGTGTCGGTCATCATGAGCGTGTACAATGCGGAGGTGCATCTTGCCGATGCGATCCGCAGTATCCTCGATCAGACCTTCGCCGACTTCGAGTTCCTGATCGTCGACGACGGATCGCGCGACCGGTCGGCCGAGATCATGGACGGCTTCGCGGCGACCGACCCCCGCATCCGCGTCATCCACCAGGAGAACAGGGGGCTCATCGCCAGCCTGAACCGGCTCCTCGACGAGGCACGCGCGCCGCTGGTGGCGCGGATGGACGCTGACGACGTCTCGCTGCCGACCCGCTTCGAACGTCAGATCGCGTTCCTGAGCGAAAACCCCGACCATGGCGTCGTCGGCACCAACACGCATGAACTCGACCAGCACGGCACGATCTTCGAATGCACCGACCTGCACCCGCTCGATCACGACGGCATCGCGACCGCCTTCGAGGACCGCTCCCCGATCTGCCATCCTTCGGTGATGATGCGACGCGATGTTATCCTGCCCACTGGCGGATACCGGCTGCCCTATGTTCATTGCGAGGACTACGACCTGTGGCTGCGGCTGCTCGACCGGACACGGCTCGCCAATCTTCCCGACCGACTGCTCCTGTACCGGCGATCGCCCGGACAGGTCAGCGCTCAGCACGAGATCGATCAGAAGATCGGCGCCGCGCTGGCCTGGGTCGCACATCTCGAGCGCGTAGCGGGTCGTCCCGATCCGACCGGTGGCCTGCCGAGCCTGCCGACGCTGGACGCATTGGATGCGACGTTCGGTCGGCCGGGCATCGGCCACGCGGTGCGTTCGAAGGTTGCACGGGGCCTGGTGCATTCGGCCCCCGCCATGCGTGGTCGCGGCCTGGACCTGCTGCTTCGCCACATCGAAGAAGGCGGTGATCGCACTGGGCTGTGGCGGACGGTGGTCCGGCTGCTCATCTTCCGCCAACCGCTCGGCGCCGCCAGGGTAGCTACCGCCTTACTTCGACGGGCGCCTGTTCTAGGCTGAACGCCCGGCGGTGTGCGGGTCGAGGTAGGTCGCGAGCAGGCAGCAGCCCGGCGCGGAACGACGAACACCAGCTGTCGGGTACGACGGCCAACTCCTGCGGTTCAGCAACGAAAAGGGAGAGCCCGTCGCCGGACCCTCCCCATCGTTCTTCGAATCGCCGCGACAACGCGGCCGTTGATCAGAAGTGGAAGCCGAGCACCCCGCGCAGGCTGTGCCAGCGGAAATTGTCGTCCTGGCGACGCAACACCGTGCCCGACGTGTTCGGCGTCAGCACGAACGGATTGTTCGCTGCCGCGCTGCCACGGCCGACGAGGATCTTGTAATCCTTGTCCTTGTAATCGTGGTAGCTGTACTCGAGGCCGATCGAGATGTTCTTCATGATCCGCGTCTCGACGCCACCGCCGACGACGAAGCCCTTGCGATCGCGATCGTCCACGACGGTCGAGAAGCTGTTCAACGTGTTGGTGCTGGTGAAACGGTGATCGATGCGCGCGTAACCCAACTTGGCGACACCATAGAACAGCGTTTGATCGGCGGCGAAGCCCGCGCGGATGCCGCCCGACGCTTCCCAATCGACGGCGCGCGAGAAGACATAGTTCGCAGGAGTGGTCGAAAAGGCGGAGGTGTAATCGACGATCTCGGTCTTGCCGAACTCACCGACCAGGCCGATCACGAACGGACCCATCTGCCGGTCGAAACCGATGCGACCGTAATAGGAGGCACGATTGCGGTCGTTCTCGCAGCTGGTCGGCGCCAGGGTCGCATCGCGCGCGCGACCGTTGCAGAAGCCGGTCGAAAACGCGTTGGCCCCGGTGCTGGTGGTCACCGCGTCGGTGAACGTGCCGTCGAGGTTGCGATCGAAGCCGATCGCCGCGCCGACATCGTTGCCCTGCACGTCGTAACCGCCGGACACGCCAACGTAGAGGCCGTTATAGGGCTGATCGTCGACCATGTCCTGCGCCACCGCGGGCGCAGCCACCGATGTCATCAGGGCCGCCGCAGCGGCGATCATAAACTTGCTAGTCATTCGGCATTCCCTTTGAAACTGGTGCGAGCCTTAACGGAACAGGACTTCAAGCTATCCCGCAGGTCCGCAAAAAAGCCGAGACTGTGGCATCGCTGCAACAACCCCGGTTCGATCTCTCCACCATCAGTCTGGCAGACCTTAGGCCTGCACTTCGCTTGCGTGCATTATGGCCGGACTGGCCGAAAAAGCAAGCCGGCTGATCGTCAGTCAATGCTGGCGGTCGGCAGGCGATCGCCCGACCCTGTCGTCCATCCGCTCCAGCGGGGCGTAATCGACCTCGCGGGTGTGATCGTTGCCCCAGGCACTTCCATCCGTTCGACCGGATCGGCCGCGTGACCGTCGACGCGCACTTCGAAGTGAAGGTGCGCGCCGGTCGCGCGCCCGGTCGCGCCCATGAGTCCCACTACGTCGCCGCCGCGCACCATGGTGCCCGACACGACCGTGATCTCGCGAAGATGCGCGTAGCGCGTGGTCACGCCATCACCGTGATCGATCTCGACCAGATTGCCATAGCTGCCCGCACGACGGGCCCGCGTCACGGTGCCGTCCGCAGATGCACGGACGGGCGTGCCGCTGACGCCGGGAACGTCGACGCCGCGATGCCAGCGCCGCATCCCGCTGAACGGGTCCGCACGCGGACCGAACGGCGAACCCAGCCGGTCGAACGATACCGGGGTCGCGAGCGTCGATGCGCCGGTCGGCGCGCTGCCCAGCCACCCCAGCAGTCGGGCGCGCACCTCGCCGCCGTCGCCCGCCGGCAAGGCGGAGCCAGGCTGTACCGCGCCGTCGGGCGAGGCGATTGCCGGCACCGACATCGCGAACAGAAGCACGAAAAAGTATTTGCGCATCGGCCAGCCTCCTACCTTCTTTTCCGTGGCTCGTGAAGGAGTTGGACAATCGACGGACGTGCGACATAACCTGCCTGCCGCAGCCGATCGGGAAGGGTCCGGGGCGGCCGTTTAGGGTTGACGCGGTCGGAGGGGCGGGCGAAACGACCGATAATCAGCCGCCACCGGATAGGGATGTTGTGAACGCTACCGAAGCAAAGATGCTCGACGCGCTTAAGCGCGGCCGTGACGAACACGGCGTCGTAGCGATAAAGGCGGAGTTCGAGGCCGAGGGCACACGTCCCGACGAGTATCTGCGCCTGCTGGAACTGACACAGCGTGCGGGGCTCAAGACGGCGCTGAAGATCGGCGGCTGTGAAGCCATTTCCGACCTGCACGCCTCGCACCTGTACGGCATCGATTACATCGTCGCCCCGATGGTGGAGACGCGCTACGCGTTGTCCAAATTCATCGACGCGAAGAACAAGACGCACGGCTCGCATCCGCAGCGTACGCAGTTCCTGTTCAACCTGGAAACCGACACGACGCTGCGGAACCTTCCAGACATCCTGCCGCTCGCCAAGAGCGGGGTCGACGGCATCGTCTTCGGGCGGGTCGACTTCACCCTGTCGCGCGACATGGCGCGGTCGGCGGTCAACGAGCGGTCGATCACCGACGCCGTTCTGGAGGTGGCGCACGCCTGTCGCGAACATGATCTGGACCTGGTCGTGGGCGGCTCCGTCACGGCCGACGCGATCGAAGCACTGCGCGAAATTCAGGCGGTGCGGCTGGATCGGTTCGAGACCCGCAAGGTGCTGTTCGACGGAGCGGCCGTGACCCACGATTCGATTCACGCCGGTATCGCCAACGCGGTTGAGTTCGAGTTGATGTGGCTGACCAACAAGCGCGATTACTATCAGCGCATCGCCGACGAGGACCGCGATCGCATCGAGATGATGCAAAGGCGGACGGCCCAGTTCACGCCGCGAGCCGATCCGGTCGGGTGACCGCACCCGTGACGGCACCTTATCGATTGCTGGTGTTTGGGGCTTCCGGCGCGATCGGACAAACGGTCGTGACGCATGGGCGAGCGCGCGGATGGACGGTGGTGGCGGTCGGACGCGGCGATGCGCCGGTCGATGGCGATGCGTCAGCGTGGCGACGCTATGATCCGCTGCGCGACGATGTGGCGACCGCGCTGGCCGGCGATGCGCCATTCGACGGTGTCGCCTTTGCGCAGGGGGCGAACCTTGCCGACTCGATCCAATGCTTCGATGTGGAGCGGCACCTGGAGTTGTACCGCGCCAACGTGCTCTCCGTGATTTCGGGCCTGGCTGCACTGCACGGCGCGGGGCTGTTCACGGCCACCGGCGCGCGCGTCGCGGTCGTGAGTTCGATCTGGCAGGAGCGCGCACGTGGCGACAAGCTGTCCTACACCGTCACCAAGGCGGCAATCGGTGGTCTGGTGCGATCGGCTGCGGTCGATCTCGGCGCGGGCGGGCATCTGGTGAACGGCGTGTTGCCCGGCGTGCTCGATACGCCGATGACCGCCGCGAACCTGTCGCCGGAGCAGCTGGCCGATGTCAAAGGCAAGACCACGCTGGGTCGGCTGCCGGACCTGGACACCGTCGCCGAGCTGGTCTGTTTCCTGTGTTCGTCGGCTAACCACAGCATCAACGGTCAGTCGATCGCGGTCGATCTGGGGATGAGCAATGCGCACCTCGTTTGACGTCACCAGCTCGACCGGCAGCTACCCGGTGCGGATCGGCGCGGGGCTGATCGACGAGGCCATGTCGGCACCGGGCGAACGCCTGTTCATGGTCGATGCGTTCCTCGCCGATCGCTTCCGCGCCGCTGGCCTGGACGCGCTGGTGATCGACGCCGACGAGCATGCCAAGTCGCTGGACCGGATGACGGAGGTGATCGTGGCACTGCGCGAACGCCGCGCGACGCGGGCGACGCACCTCGTCGCGGTCGGCGGTGGCGTGGTGCAGGATGTCGCGGCGTTCGCCGCGTCCATCTACATGCGCGGGATCGACTGGACCTATGCGCCCACGACCTTGCTGTCGATGACCGACAGCTGCATCGGTGGCAAATCGTCGATCAACGTCGGCAAGTACAAGAACATCGTTGGCACCTTTCACCCGCCCGCCGCGGTGCTGGTCGACCCGGTTCTGACCGAAACGCTGTCCGCCGAACAACGCGCGGCGGGGCTGGTCGAGGCGGCAAAGATCTGCCTGTGCCGGGGGCCGGACAGCTTCGCCCGCTACCTGGCGCTTCAACCCTCCACCGCTGCCGACCCTGATGGCTTCGGTGCCGTCTGCGACCACTCGCTGCGCGCGAAAAAGTGGTTCGTCGAGACCGACGAGTTCGACCAGAACGAACGGCTGCTGCTCAATTTCGGCCACACCTTCGGCCACGCGATCGAGGCGGCGAGCGGCTTTGCGATCAGCCATGGCATCGGTGTTGGGCTGGGCATGCTGGCGGCCCTGCAGCTCGGCGAATCGATGGGCCGCAGCTACGCCGGCGCTCCGCATGTGGCGTCGTTCGCCCGCCATATCGCCGCGCTGGTAGATGCCGCCCCGGGCACGGACGACGCGCTAGCCCGGCTGGACATGGCCGAGCTGATGGACGCGTTCGGCTCGGACAAGAAGCATCGCCGCGATCAGTTCGCGGTGATCACGGTCAGCGCGGCGGGACTGGTGCAGCGCGAGTTCCTGCCCCGCGACGAGCGGTCCGCCGCCCTGATCGAGCATGCCTATGCTGGATTGATCGCCAGCCGCATCACCGCGCCCGCCGCCGTTTGACGGGCGAGGCTGGCATGGTTCGGATACTGCCGATAAGGAACGACGGGCAGCGCCCTTTCGCCGACGGCCGGGTGGCCGCCCCCTTGCCTCTACCGAGTAGCTGTCCGTGATCGCTCACCCTCTCCGCCGACCCCACCACGTTGCGCTGATGCTCGCGGGGATCGCTGTTGTCTCGTCATCGCCCGCCCACGCGCAGGTGTTCTCGGACCCGCTCGAGCAAAGGATCGTCACGCCCAATACCGTTCGCGCAGGCACGCGAACCAGCAATGTGCCGCAGACGGACGCCGCTGACGCTCAGGTCTCGACGACCTCGGTGCAGCGATACGAGCCCGACGTCATCGAATCGGCCGATCAGGTGCGGTCCACCGACGATCGCACCAGCACGCGCAACACGCGGTTGACGCGGGACGAGGAGGAGGAGGGGGACTCCGCCGATCGCGATCGTCTCCGCTCGCCCAGCGGCATTCGGCGGCTGACCCCACCCAGCGAGTTCGAGCAATATGTCTCGCGCATCGTCGACAAGCCGTTGCGACGGTTTGGCGCCAACCTGCTCGTTCCCGACGCGCGCGACTTCGTGTCGCCGGTCGCCACCACCGCGGTGCCATCGGATTACCGGATCAATCCCGGCGACCAGCTGCGCGTCGGCCTGACCGGGTCGGTGCAGGCGAGCAACCTGCTGCTCACCGTCGATTCCGAGGGCCGCATCTTCGTGCCTCGCGTCGGCGCGGTGCGCGTGGGCGGAGTGCGCTATGGCGATGTGCAGGCGCAGGTCGCCGCCCAGGTCGCCCGGCAGTACAGCGCCTTTCGGGTCGCAGTCTCGATCGCCGAGCTGCGCGGGATCACCGTCTACGTCACCGGCTTCGCCGCGCAGCCCGGTTCCTACACCGTTTCCGGCCTGTCGACCCTGGTCAACGCCGTGCTGGCGGCAGGCGGGCCATCGGCGGGCGGCAGTTTCCGTTCGATCCAGGTCCGGCGTGCGAGCCGGCTGATCGCCGACTTCGATCTGTATGACCTGCTGCTCAAGGGTGACAAGTCGGCGGACGTGGTGCTGCAGAACGGCGACGTGATCTTCATCGCCCCGGCCGGTGCGCAGGTGGCGGTGATCGGCAGCGTCAACCAGGAGGCGATATACGAGGCGCGCGCCAGCGAGACGCTGAACGACGTGCTGATCTACGCCGGCGGCGTCAGCACGGTCGCCGACGACAGCCGGCTGCTGGTGCTCGACTCGCTCGGCACCAGCAGCACCGGCTATCAACAGCTTACCCCGGCGCAGGTTCGGGCGCGGCCAGCGCGGCGCGGCGAGGTGGTGCGGGTGCTATCGGGCATCGACATTGCGCGGCCGCTGATCCAGCAGCCGGTGCTGGTGACGGTCAGCGGCGAGGTGGCCAAGCCGGGGCGTTACTACGTCTCTCCCGGCACCCCGATCGCGACGGTGGTGGCGCAGGCGGGTGGCCTGACGCCGGACGCCTATCCATTCGGCACCGTGTTCACGCGCGAAAGCCTGCGCACCCAGCAACGCCTGAGCTACGACAGAGCGGTGCGCGACGTCGACTTCCTGTTGACCGCCCAACCGCTCACCAGTTCCTCCTCCCGGCCCGAACAGCTCCAACCGACGCGGCTTGCGGAAGTGCGGTCGGTGGTCAATCAGCTACAGCAGCGCCGGCCCGAAGGCCGGCTGGTGCTGGACGTAGCGCCCAATGCCACGACGGTGCCCGGCGACCTGGTGCTGGAGAACAACGATCAGCTCTTCGTGCCCTCGCGGCCCATCTCGGTCGGCGTGTTCGGCTCGGTCGCGAGCCCCGCGTCGTTCCAGTACCGGCCCGGACAGCGCATCGGCGACTTCGTCAACCGCGCCGGCGGCGTGCAGAAGATCGGCGACAGGAAGGGTCTGTTCGTGGTGCGCGCCGACGGCACCCTGCTGGGGCAACGGGGCGGCGGCTACAAGGGCGACCTGCTGAAGCAGCCCGCCCTGCCCGGAGATCTGATCTTCGTGCCGATCGACGCCAATCGCGGCGAGTTCTGGGCCAAGCTGCGTGACCTGACATCCATCATCGCCAGCACCGCGCTGGCCGGCGCATCGGTGGCGGCGGTGGCGAAGTGACAGCGCTCGCTCACCGCGGCTGGGAAGTGCTGCGTGAAAGCCGTTGGCTACGGCTTGCCGGATACTTGGTGCTTGCCGCGCTGCTCGCGCTGTTGATGCTGTTCCCCCGCCCCTTCATCGCACGGGCGGCAATCGTGCCACAGGACACGAGCGCCAGCGCGGCGAGCACGACCCAATTGCTCAGCGCCCTGGGCGGCAGCGCGCAGGGGATCGGCAGCCTGCTGTCGGGCGGCAAGGCCTCCAACGATCTCTACATGATCATCGGGCGCAGCACGAGCGTGAAGAACGACGTGATCAACCGGTTGCAGCTGGTCGGTCCGGGGCGCCGCTTTCCCGACTTCGCCAAGGCGACGCTCTGGCTGGATCGGCACCTGGATGTTCACCTGCTGCTTGGGGGTGTCGTCGAGATCGAGACCAAGCTACACGAACCTGCCGAAGCAGTCCGCATTACCGAGGTCTATGCGGACTCGATTGGCCGGCATCTCGCCAATTACGGCAAACTACTTACGGGCAATAAGCGCGCGGTCGTGTCCCGCCGATTGGCCGACGCGAACCGGCGAATTGGGCAGGCTGAGGCTGCACTGGGCGCCTTCCGGCGAGCGAACAATCTAGCCGAGCCCGAGCAGCAGTTGAGCAATGCGCTCGTGCAGCGCGCTTCGCTGCAGGGGCAGTTGCAGGCCAAAGAGATCGAGTATCAGACGCAGAGCCGCGTCCGCGGCCCGGAGAGCACCGAATTGCTGGCGCTACGCAGCGACATCGGTGGCTTGCGCGCGCAACTGGCGCGTACCGCCGCGCCCGCCACCGGGCCGGCGGGTCCCAACGTTGCCGGACTCACCGCAATCCAGCTTCGCTATCTGGAATTGTACCGCAACCTCCGCTTTCAGCAGTCGGTCTATGATGTGTACCAGCGATCGGCCGAGCAGGTCGCGGTGGAGGAGCTGGCTACCGAAAGTGCCACGTACATCCAGACGATCGACCCCGCGCACATCGTACCCGAGCGGCAGTACAACACCTGGGCGATGGCGCTCCTCGCTGCGCTCGGCCTGTTCGTCATCTTCGTCGAATGGTATGCGCCCGCGACCGGCCTGTTCCGAGATCGGGTCCTGAGCCGTCCCGCCGAGTTGACGGGGTCAGCCTAATGGCAGTCGACCTGCGCTCGGGAGCAGCGGTTGGCGACATCGAGATCTCCTTCGCCGTTCCCTGCTTTAACGAGGAAGCGAATGTCGTTGCGATCTACGAAGCGATCACGGCCGAGGCTGAGTTGCACGCGGCCAGCCACGAGATAATATTCATCGACAATCGTTCTACTGATCGCACGCGCGAGCTGCTGCGCGAAATCTGCGCACGCGACGCGCGAGTCCGCGCAATCTTCAACAATCGCAATTTCGGCCAGATGCGATCCCCCACCCATGCCATCTTTCAGGCTGAGGGGGCGGCGGTGATCGCGATGTGCGCGGACTTCCAGGACACGCCTGCCTTGATCGGCGATCTGATCCGACATTGGCGGGCGGGCGCTCAGGTCGTGCTTGCGCAGCGCCGTTCGGAAAGGGCCTCGCTCCCGCTCAGAATGGCACGGCGCGCCGGCTATGCGTTTTTCAACAAGTTCGGCGATTACCCCCTGATCCCCGGCGCGACCGGCTTTGGCCTGTTCGATCGTCAGGTGGTGAACATGCTCGCTTCCTGGAACGAGCCGGAGCCGTTCGTTCGCGGCCTTGTGATCGAGAGCGGCTATCGACTTGTGGTCGTCCCTTACGCCCGCCCGGAACGCGCCGGTGGACGCAGCAGCAACACCTTCTGGGTGTTGTTGAACTTCGCCCTGTCGGGCATCGGTGGCTCCGCCAAGTCGCTGCTGCGCCTCCAGCTGGTGATCGCCATATACTTCATTCTGGGATCGGCATTGCTGGGTGTCGTCACTGCCGTTCGGTTCGTCACGATGGGATACTCACCGCTGCTACTTGCGCTGACGGTCGCGTTCGCGCTTTTCTCCATCGTCATGCTGTTCCTGGGACTCATCGGCGACCAGGTCCGGCTGCTCGCCGAGCGCATGCGTAACGTGCCGCTGGTCATCGAAGAGGAACGAGTCAACTTCCCGCCGGAACGGGCGCGCCCATCCGAACGGACGGTCAGTCGCAGGCATCTCGACGGATGGCCGTGACGGTCCGCAGACGCCGCGCATTACAGCTGCTCGAATGTGTCGGCATGATCCTGGTCCTGCTGGGGTTGTTGCGCGTGTACATGCTGTACAACAGCAATGGCTACCTGGGTCCGCCATTCGTCTTTGACGTCGGCGACACGTTCATGGACTGGTTCCACACCGCGTACTGGGCGCATCACGGTGCCGCCTATTCGTTCTGGCGCACGATCTACCTTCCGCTATCCTTTGTCATCACGGGAACGATCGGCAATTCGGCCTGCTACGAATCGGCGCAGTATGATGCGCGGGACTGTGACTGGATCGGCTACGTCGCCATTGTCGCCATGTATGTCGGATGCGTGGTGGTCTCCGCAGTGGCGTTGTGGCGGCACGATCGGACGACGGCGATCTATCGTAGCGTGGCGATCGCGGCTGGTCAGCCTCTGCTGTTCGCACTCGAACGCGGCAACCTGGTCATGCTGACCTATATCCCGTTCGTGCTCCTGTACGGCGGGTTGATGCGCACGAACCGCGGTGTCGCGTTCGCTGCCGCCTTCATGGCGAACATGAAGATCTACATGATCCTGCCACTGCTCGCGATCGGCATCAAACGACAATGGCGGCTGCTGGAACTGTGCGGTATCGCCACCATTGCGCTTTATCTGATCACCCTGTTCATCGTCGGCGAGGGCACGCCGATCGAGATTTATGCGAACCTTCAGAACTGGTTCAGCGTTCGAATCGGAGCGATCTGGGACGAGCTGTTGTACACGACGACCTATCGCCCGTTTCTGGTGCTGGATGAGGGGCAATACCCAGTCCGCGATTATATCGATGAACGCTACGTCGCGATCGGCAAGGCGTTCATACAGGCCTATTACCCGTTGACCCGCGGTATCGCCCTACTCTGTCTGGGTCTGGCGTGGCTCTATCCCCGCGCGGTATCGATGAACCGTCTTGTCTTCTTCTTCTTGATGCAGTCCTTCATCGGCCAAAATCCGGGCGGCTATTCCATCTCCCTGATCGTGTTCATCGTGTTCATGGAACGCAAGTCGAACTTTGCCGTCATCACCGCGATCATCTGCTGCTATCTCATCAACTTTCCGGGCGATTTCACGCTGGCGAAGATCTATGACTTCGAGCGGGAATCGTGGCTAAGTGGCCGGACGGTGCTCAGCGAATATACCTTGCCGGTCGGGTCGCTGATCCGGCCGGGTCTGATCGCCATCAGCCTCTGGGTGCTGGCGATCGACACGTTGATCGACGTGCATCGCGTCGCCCGCCGCGAACGACCCTGCTTCGGCCTGCGTGGTCGGCCGGGCATGCTCGAGTCCGCGCCAGCCGATGCCCCCGCCCCTCGGCCGGGCACGGCAGCACCGACACTTGCATGAGCATGATCGGCGCTGTTTCTATCTTCGAGGAAGACGTCGCCTCCGTCTCGGACGCGTTGATGGCGGACTGGCCTCGGCTGCGGGGTGCGCGGCTGTTCGTCACCGGCGGCACCGGCTTCATCGGGCGCTGGATGTTGGAAGCGCTGCTCGACGCCGACCGGCGGCTGTCGCTCGACATCAAGGTGACGATCCTCACCCGCGACCCTGCTGCGTTTGCTGCCAAGGCCCCGCACCTCGCGGCGCACCCGGCCTTCCGCTTCGTCGCCGGCGACGTCATGACCCTCGAGCCGACGGCCGATCGTTTTACCCACGTCCTCCACGCGGCGACCGACGCCAGCGCCGACCTTAACCTCAACCACCCTACCCGCATGTTCGACACGGTCGTCACCGGCACCAGGCGCGCGCTGGACTTCGCGGTCGCTAGCGGCGCGCAACGCTTCTTCTTCTTCTCATCGGGCGCGGTGTACGGCGCGCAACCGTGGGATGTGACGCATGTCGGCGAGGACTGGCTGGGCGGCCCCGACCCCCGCGAGACGCGCAACACCTATGCCGAGGCCAAGCGCGCCGCCGAACTGCTGTGCGCGATCTACGCCAAGGCGCAGGGGCTCGAGGTCGTTACCGCGCGGATCTTCGCGTTGCTCGGGCCACTGCTCAGCCTCGACATCCACTTCGCAGCCGGCAACTTCATCCGCGACGCGCTCGCCGGTCGAACGGTGCGGGTCGAGGGCGCGGGCACGGCGGTGCGGTCTTACCTCTACGCCGCCGACCTGACCGTCTGGCTGTGGGCGATCCTGCTCCGCGCGGCGCCGGGGGCGGTGTACAATGTCGGCTCGCAGGAGGCGGTGTCGATCGCCGACCTTGCGCGGCTGACCGCTTTGACGCTGGGCAATGCGGGTTCCGAAATCCTCGGCAAGCCGGATCCCGGCTGGAATCCGGGCCGCTATGTCCCCTCCACCGCGTTGATCCGCAGTGAACTAGGGGTGGCGCAAACCGTCGATCTGGCCGAAGCGATCCGGCGGACCGCGGCCTCTCACGGATGGAAACGATGACCAAGATCAAGCTGTCGCACTGGGTCGCCGAGCAGCTCGTCGCCCACGGCGTCCGCGACGTGTTCATGCTGACCGGGGGCGGGGCGATGCACCTGAACCATTCGCTGGGCACCGACCCGCGCCTGAAGACCACCTTTTGTCACCACGAACAGGCGTTGGCGATGGCGGCGGAAGCCTATTACCGCCTCACCAACCGGCTGGCCGTGGTCAACGTCACCTCCGGCCCCGGCGGCACCAATGCGATCACCGGCGTCTACGGCGCGTTCGTCGACTCGATCGGCATGCTGGTGATCTCGGGCCAGGTGAAGATCGAGACGACGGTGCGCCACACCGGCCTGCCGTTGCGCCAATATGGCGATCAGGAGCTCGACATCGAGCCGATCGTCAAGCCGATCACCAAATATGTGACCATGGTCACCGACCCGCGATCGATCCGCTACCATCTGGAAAAGGCGATCCATCTCGCCACGACCGGGCGGCCGGGACCGTGCTGGCTCGACATCCCGCTCGACGTTCAGGCGGCGCAGATCGACCCCGACGACCTGCTGCCGGGCTTCGACCCAGCCGAGCTGGACGAGCCGTGGAAGGCGACGGACCTGCTCGCCGCTGCGCAGGCGATCATCGCCAAGCTGCGCGAGGCGAAGCGCCCGGTGGTGTTCGCGGGCGGCGGCGTGCGCCTGTCCGGCGCGCATGCCGACTTCATCGCGCTGGTCGAGAAGCTGGGCGTGCCCGTCGTCACCGGCTGGAACGCCCATGACGTGATCTGGAACGATCATCCCCTCTATTGCGGCCGTCCGGGTAGCATCGGCGATCGCGCGGGCAACATGGTGACGCAGAGCGCGGACCTGTTGCTGGTGCTGGGCAGCCGTCTCAACATCCGCCAGGTCAGCTACAACTGGACCAGCTTCGCGCGCGAGGCGTACAAGATCTGGGTCGATATCGATCCGCTGGAGCTGCAGAAGCCGACCGTCACCCCCGACATGCCCGTCGTCGCGGACCTGAAGGACCTAATCCCCGCCCTTCGCGATCAACCCTATGACGGCCCGACCACCGAGCAACGCGAATGGCTCGAATGGGGCAAGGAGCGCGGGCGCCGTTTTCCCGTGGTGCTGCCCGAATACCAGCACAATCAGCTCTGCCATCCCTATGTGGCGATGGAAGCACTCTTCGAGGAGCTGGACGCCGACGATGTGGTCGTCACCGGCAACGGCAGCGCCTGCGTGGTCAGCTTCCAGACCGCCAACCTGAAGCAGGGGCAGCGGTTGTGGACCAACTCCGGCTGCGCGACGATGGGATATGATCTGCCCGCGTCAATCGGAATCGCCGCCGCGCGGGGCATGGACAAGCGCGTCGTCTGCATCGCCGGCGACGGCAGCATCATGATGAACCTCCAGGAGATGCAGACGATCGCCGGCTATGGCATTCCGGTGAAGGTGTTCCTGCTCAACAACAACGGCTATGTTTCCATCTTCCAGACCCATCGCAATTTCTTCAACGGCGTCGAGGTCGGCGGCGGGCCAAAGAGCAACGTCACCTTCCCGGAGTTCGCGAAGCTCGCCGGGGCGTTCGGGTTCACCTATACCAACGTGGCGCGGCACGACGATCTGGCGAGAGGTATCCGCGATACCTTGGCCGCACCGGGTCCCGCGATGTGCGAGATCATGATCGACGAGAACGTCGTCTTCGCCCCCAAGCTGAGCGCGAAGCAGCATCCCGATGGCCGCATCACCTCGCCGGCACTGGAGGATCTGTCGCCGTTCCTGCCGCGCGACGTGCTGCGCGAGAACATGCTGATCGACTTGCTCGAGGAAGGGTGAGCGCCGCCACCGCCTTGTTGCAGCGCGCCCGCGCACTCGCCACCAAGCACGACCGGCCCTTGCGGTTCGTCGTCGCCGGCGCGGCCAATACAGCGTTCGGGCTGGCGATCTATCCGGCGCTGTTGTGGAGCTCCGCGTGGCTTCACGAGCACTATATGGTCGGGCTTGGGATCGCGCAGCTGGTCAGCCTGTGCTTCGCCTATCTGTCGTACAAGATCGCGGTGTTCCGCACCGGCGGCGGCGCGCGCGTCGGGCGGGAGATCGGGCTGTTCTCCTCCTTCTACCTCATCAACTATGCCCTGAACTGGCTCGCCCTGCCGCTGCTGGTCCGCGGCCTCAGCCTCGACCCGGTCGTGGCACAGTTCGGCTTCGCCATCGTTTTGATGGGGGCCAGCTATTTCTGGCATAGCCGCCTCACCTTCCGCACACGAGAGACCTGATGGCCGCCGACTTTCTGACCCGCTCCTGCCCCTCCTGCGGTGCCGACGCGCCGCGCGAGGAGATGCACAGCACGCGCCGCGCGGAACGCATGTCGCTGGACGAGCTGCGCCCGTACTGGAGCGGCCTGTTCAAGGAGAAGGTGTTCTTCTCCTACGACCGCTGCACGCAGTGCGGCCTGCTGTTCGCGCCCAGCTTCTTCGATCGGGACCAGCTGGAGGATCTGTACTCGGCCATGGCGCCCAACATGGACCTGGTCCCCACCCCGGCCCTGGCAGCGACCCAGCGCGGCTATTTCGATGCGGTGGCGAAGGAGGCCAACCTCTCGGGCGGGTATCTGGAGCTGGGGCCCGACATCGGCTGGATCGTGCGCCATGCGGCGCGCGAGGGTGCGTTCGACAAGTTCTGGCTCGTCGAGCCGAACCGCCTGGTTCACGACGAACTCGCCGGGGCGTGCGAGGGCAAGCCGCATGCCATTCTCACCGACCTCGACGATCTGTCACCCGTGCCGGACGGCTCGGTGGGGCTGGCGGTGATGGTGCACGTCCTCGACCACCTGCTCGACCCGCTGGCCGCGCTCGCTGCGGTTCGCGCCAAGCTCAAGCCGGATGGTCGGCTGATGATCGTGACCCATAACGAAGCGTCGCTGCTGCGCCGGGTGATGGGCGAGAAGTGGCCGCCCTTCTGCCTGCAGCACCCCGAACTGTACAACCCGAAATCCATCACCGGGCTCGCGAAGCGCGCCGGCTTCGGTTCGGTCGAGGTAGGCCGCAGCAAGAACTACTTTCCGATCGAGTTCATGGCCCGCCAGGCGGCGTATACGGTCGGGCTGAAGATCGACCGGGTTCCGCTGCCCAAGGCGTCGATCGGGCTGCGGCTGGGCAACATGATCACCGTCGCCGCGCCTTGATCCTACAGACCGGCCCTCGCCCGGTACGCCGCGATCTGCTCCACCGTCACCGTTCGCGCATCGTCGCCTGCCGCGGTGCGTCGATGCCAATCGACGATCCAGCCAAGCGCCTCGCCTAGCGGCAGGGCGGGACGCCAGCCGAGCAGGCTGCGCGCCCTGGAGGTGTCCAGCTTGAGCAGCCCGGCCTCGTGCGGGACCGCTCCGGTCCACGGCGCGGGTGGAGCCGCGTCGTCGCCCCACGCGGCGCGCATCCGCTCCACGATCCAGCCGACCGGCCGTGCATCCTCATCGGCGGGGCCGAAATTCCACGCGTCGGCAAAGGCGCGCTCGCCCTTCAACAGCCGCTCGGCGATGAGCAGATAGCCGCCCAGCGCCTCCAGCACATGCTGCCACGGTCGCACGGCATCGGGCGATCGGATCGTCGGCGCCTGCCCTGCCTCGAACGCGCGCACCAGATCCGGCACCAGCCGATCGACGGCCCAATCGCCACCGCCGATGACGTTGCCCGCGCGCACGGAAGCCAGGCCGATGCCCGCCGCTTCGCAGTAGGAGCGGCGATACGCGGCGATCACCAGCTCGGCTGCGCCCTTGCTGCTCGAATACGGGTCATAGCCGCCCATCGGGTCGGTCTCGCGATACGGCCACACCCATTCGCGGTTCTCGTAGCATTTGTCGGTGGTGATGCAGACCACCGCCTCCACCCCGCCGACCTGCCGCGCCGCCTCCAGCACATGGACCGTGCCCATGACGTTGGTGGCATAGGTTTCGACCGGCTGGTCGTAGGACAGGCGCACCAGCGGCTGCGCGGCAAGGTGGAACACCACCTCCGGTCGCGCGGCGCGCATGGCGTGCGTCACCGCGTCCAGGTCGCGAATGTCGCCGATCACATGATCGAGCAATTCGCCGATCCGTGCCCGATCGAACAGACTGGGTTCCGTCGGAGGCGGCAGCGCGAACCCGGTCACCTCGGCGCCAAGCTGATGCAGCCACAGCGCCAGCCAAGCGCCCTTGAACCCGGTGTGCCCGGTCAGGAAGACGCGACGGCCGCGCCAAGCATTGTGCACCGATGTTCTCCGCAGCCTCGCCGGTGAGCGGTCGTCGCCGCCGGTCGCCGACCTGTCAAGCGGACGCGGTTGTCACATCGTGCCTGCCTTCCTACAGCCTCGCACGAGGGAGCGGCTGGAACATCATGCAGGGATTTCGGCTTTCCCGAACCGGCTTCGTGCTGGGCGGCGTCCTTCTTCTGGCCTTGCTGCTACGCCTGCGTGGGCTCGATTTCGGGCTGCCGGCGCTGTACGATCCCGACGAGCCGATCTTCGTCCTGCCGGGCCTGAAGCTGCTGCGCGACGGCACGCTCAATCCAAGCTGGTTCGGGCATCCGGGCACCCAGACCATCTACGCGCTCGCGCTGGTCGATATCATCGTGTTCGCCTGGCACCATTATGTGACGGGCACGCTGGCGGACACCGCCGCGTTCGGGCGCGCGATCTACACCGACCCGACGATCGTGTTTCTGCCCGGCCGGTGGTTCATCCTGTTCTGCGGCCTGGCCACTATCGCGCTGACGTTCGTGCTCGGGCGGCGGCTGTTCGACGCGCGGGTGGGCCTGCTCGCGGCCGCGTTGCTGGCGATCGATCCCATCCACATCCGCTATTCGCAGATCATCCGCACCGACATGCACGCGACGGTGTTCATGCTGCTGGTCCTGCTCGCCGCCACCGCGCTCGCGACGCATGGCAAGCGACGCCATTACGTCCTGGCAGGCGTGGCGCTCGGTTTTGCGGTCGCGACCAAATGGCCGGCGGGCGCGGCGGCGATCAGCGTTGTCGGCGCGGCCGGGTTGCGATGGGTGAATGTACCGACCGAGCGCGGACAGATCGTGCGTGGATTATTCTGGTTCGGCATCGCCGCCCTGGTGGGACTGTTCGTCGCCTCGCCTTATCTGTTCATCGACGTGACAACGGTGCTGGACAACCTCTCCGCCGAAAAGCGCCCGCTTCACCTCGGCGCGACGGGTGGTGGGCTGTTCTTCAACATGGCCTGGTACGTGACCGAGCCGCTGCGTCTCGCGCTCGGCGTCGCTGGGCTGGCCCTGGCGGCGGTCGGTTGCTGGCTCGGGGCGCGACGTAGTCCGATCTTCGGCGCGGTGGTCGGCACGACGGCGGCCGCGGTCTTCGTCAGCATCTCCGCGCAGGGACTGATCTGGGAGCGCTGGGCGGTGCCGCTGCTACCCCTCCTCACCATCGCGCTCGCCGTGGCGATCGTCGCGGTGGCTGGGCTGGCCAAGGCGCGGGCAGGCCAGCGCGGGTTGATCCTTGCCGCCGCCGTGCTGAGCATCGCCGTCGTACTGCCGCTCGCCCGGACCGGACACGCGCAGGCGGCGGAGCGCGCGACCGACACCCGGCGGCTAGCCACGGATTGGGCGCGCACGCGGATCGCACCCGGCAGCAGCGTCGCGATCGAGTACCTCGCCTTCGACGTGCTGTCTCAGCCGTGGCGCTTCGTCTACCCCGCCGGCGACGATGGGTGCGTCGACGTGCGCGCCAATCTGACGGGTCAGATCCGCATCTCCAAGGTCGGCAAGATGAAGGGTGCCCGCGCGGTGATGAACCTGAGCAACGTCGCGCCCGCGCTGCTCGACACCTGCCGTGCGGATTGGCTGATCATCGCCAACTGGGACCGCTATGTCGCCGAAGCGGCGCGTTATCCCGACGAGCTTGCCGGCTATCGCCGACTGATCGCGGGCGGCACGCTGGCGGCGACGTTTCGCCCGGATCCCGGCCGGATCGGTGGCCCGGTGGTCAGAGTGGTCCGCCTTCCGCGCCAGGATCGTTAGCGGCGTCGACACGCGACCGACACGGCACGCCCGGCACCGAAGTCGCGGCATTCCCATGCCCGGTCGCTGAACAGCGGCGCGGTCTGACGATGCGGATCGGCGCTCGGCGCGTTGCCGATCCACAGGATCGCGGTGTCGGGCGTCGATGCCGCCCGCGCGCTGACCGCTGCGGCGGCGTCGCGGCCGACGGGAACCTGCATCACGTCGACCCGCGTCCGCGCACCCGCACGGCGCAGGAAGAATCCTCCCACCTCGGCCATGTTGCCTTTGAACTCGCTCGCCAGCACCGCCGTCGGGTCCGCCCAGAAGAACAGCACGCGCGCCGGTGGGCGCTCCGCCAGCCATCGGCTGGGCAGGTCGAGCCCGAATGCATGGCGCTGGTCGAGGGATCGGTCGCGCAGCCCCGAGACCGCCAATCCGATGCTGGCGACGATCATGACCGCGAAAAAGGCCGCAACGGCGATCCCGGCCCGGCGGAGCGCCGTGCGCAGCCACCAGGCGAGGCCGAAGATCATCGCCGGAAGCACGGGAATGAAATAGCGCACCGACATGCCCGGCACGACGGTGGCGACCACGAACATCGTGACGAAGGCGACCACGCCGGCGATGCCCGCCCACCCTTCCGCCGAAGGCCGCCAGTCGCGCTGGACGCCCCGCACGTGCAGCTGGAGAACCAGCACCCAGCCCAGCGCCAGGGCCAGCAGCAGAGCGATGGCGTGGTCGCCGACGATCAGCGCCGGCATGCGCGCAAGGTCCCACGCTCCCATCCTGGTGGACATCGCCACGACGCCACCCCCGAGCTGGACCACGAAGGAGAGATGCAGCGCCATCCACCCCGCCAGCAGCGCGAACGGCAGGGTCGCCGGCCACAGGCGCAGCGCCACGCCGCGATGAACCGCCAGCAGCAGCAGCCCCTGCACCAGACCCGGAACCAGCGCGAGGTAGTGCGTCAGCCCCATCGCCAGGGTCGGCAGCGCCCACCACAGGGCATGCCGCCGCATCGGCGCACGCATCACCGTGCAAAAGGCCGACACCTGGACCGTGCCCAACAGCACGAGCAGCGCATAGGGGCGCGCGTCTGCGGCGAACACCGGCATCGGCAGCCACAACAACAGCACCGCCGCCCAGAGTAGTCGCATCGTCGGATCGCGATGACCCCAGCGCAACACGACCAGCGGCGCGACCAGCGTGAAGATCAGTCCCGGCAGTCGCAGCGCCTCCGTCGAGACCCCCGCGACCCGCGCCCACAGCCAGTACGTCCCATAGAAGAACGGCCCGGTCAGTTCGGTGCGCAGCCAGCGCCAGAGCCCGGCGACGCTGTCCTGTCCGGCAATCGCACCGGTGAACGTCTCGTCGAACCACAGGGGCATGTCGCGGCCATAGGTCAGCCGCCCGAGCATCCCGAGCACCAGCGCAATGCCGAGCAACCCGGGTCGCCACATGCGCCGCACGGCCTGATCGAACATGGGCGGCGAGGCGACGGCGTGCGAGACCATGCGCCCGCGGTACGCCGCCGGTCGCTGCCGAATGGTTAACGGGCCGCCCGGACCGCGACGCTAGGCTGGTCCACCAGCCTTGGGGGGCGGGAGCTGCGAGTGCTGGACCACCAGCCAGTCCTCATGGGCGCGGCGGCGGATGGTGGTGGTGCAGAACGCCTTGTAGCCCTCGCTGCCATCGCGCGCGGCATCCGCCTGGTACGCGATCACGATCAGCCCGTCGACGGGGCGCTGAACCTTGCAATCCGTGAACGTGACGGACGCCCAGCGCGGCGTATGCGCCACCGCCTCGATCGCCTGCTTCGCGGTCAGCACGTGCGGGTCGGACGGCAGCACCATGACGCACTCGTCGTCGATCAGCGTCCGATAGGTGTCCGCGTCGCCCAGCCACAGCTGTTCCTCGAACCGCCAGATCCGGTCGTCGTCCATTCACTTGACCCTTCAGCTGTCGATCGGGACAATGGCGGGGCAGGACGATCGTTCCCGGTCAGTATTCCGGCAACCGATAGAAGCCGTCCACCCTGCGCCGCTACAGCGAGTTGGGCGTCAGCCGCATTGCCGTTCGGGCGAGCCGCTGCACGATGGCCGGACCGTGGACGGCCAGCCCGCCTTCCCACGACCGACGACGCAGATCACGCGGCCGGTCGCAAGCCGGCGCGGCACCGCGCGCGCGGCGATGCTGACCGCGATCAGCCGGTCCGCCGGGGTGGCGGCGATCGCAACCGCAACCGACGCCGGCCATCCACTCTCGGCCTTGGCGAGCAAGGCCTCGCGATCGAGCATCGGCAGCGGCTCGTCCGCCATGTGGAACCAGTAGCGGCGGCGCCGGCCCAGATCGAACACGCCGAACCGCTCGTGCGAACCCCAATATTTCCGTCGCTGCTCCGGCGAGCGGGATCGTAACCACCGGGCCGGACAGCGCCAGCACTCCGCCATAGTGGCGCGATCGTGGCACTTTGCCGGTCACCGCTGTCCCGGTCGAGGACCAGATGCCGTCGGCGGCGACGACCAGATCGGCTTAGAGGTGATCGCGCTCGAACGTGACGCGAACGCGCTCGCCCATATCCTCCACGCTCAGAGCGCGACGATCAAGACCGATGTCGCTCGCCCACCGCGCGGTCAACGCCCGCTGCACCAGCGCCCGTGTCGGCAGGTAGGCGCGTTCCCCATGTCGCGGCGGTCCGACCGGCCATGGTCCCATCAGCGGCTCGCCGCACCCACCGGCTCGATCGCGCTCGCCTGCTCATGAATGGTGACACGGTAGCCCGCCTCCCGCAGCGCGATCGCGCTCGCCGGCCCGGCGATGCCGCCGCCCGGCACGATCGCGGCATGCGTCAGTTCAGCACCAGCAGCGCCAGGATCGGTGCCGCGTTATTGAGGACGTGGATCGCCGCCGCAACGCCGATCGCCGGCCAGTAGCCGCGCGGTCGCCAGGTCAGATACGCGATCGAGAAGATCAGGAACGGCCACCAGACCACCAGCCCCCAGCGCGCCGCGAGCAGCGAGTGAAGCACGCCCCACAGCAACGCGCTGCCGACGACCGCAACCAGCGGCCCGCGCCAGCGGTCGATCAGCGCGACGGGACCGCTCATCATCAGCGTTTCCACGATCGGGCTGAACAACACCACGCCCGCGAACACCATCCACTGCGGCCCGCCGCCAAGGTCCGGCCCGGCCAGCCCGGACGCGAGCCGCGACGCCAGCCAGGCGAGCGCCAGCGCAGGCAGCGCCACCACCGGCCACGCGAACAGGACATATCGCCACACCGGCCCGGTGTCGGCGAACAGGAAGCGCGGCAAAAAGGCGAGCGCACGCGGCCGCCCGCCCGGCCACCCGGCCCGGGCGCGAAGGGTCACGCCGCGCTGTCGGCCTTCTTCTTCTCGGCATAGACGCGGATCGGCTCCTTGCGGCCCTCGATCACGTCCTTGTCGATCATCACCTCGTCGACGCCGTCCATGCCCGGCAGCTCGAACATCGTGTCGAGCAGCACGCTCTCCAGAATCGACCGCAGACCACGCGCGCCCGTCTTGCGCTCGATGCCCTTCTTCGCGACCGCGACCAGCGCGTCGTCGGTGAAGCCCAGCTCCACCTCCTCCATCTCGAACAGCTTCTGGTATTGCTTCACCAGCGCGTTCTTGGGCTGCTTCAGGATCTTGACCAGCGCGTCGATGTCGAGGTCTTCCAGCGTCGCGATCACCGGCAGACGGCCGACGAATTCGGGGATCAGCCCGAACTTCAGCAGATCCTCCGGCTCGGTCGAACGCAGGATCTCGCCCGTGCGGCGCTCCTCCGGGCTGGCGACATAGGCGCCAAAGCCGATCGACTTGCCCTGCAACCGGTCGCCAATGATCTTCTCGAGGCCGGAGAACGCGCCGCCGCAAATGAACAGGATGTTCGTCGTGTCGACCTGCAGGAACTCCTGCTGCGGATGCTTGCGCCCGCCCTGCGGCGGCACCGACGCGGTGGTGCCCTCCATCAGCTTGAGCAGCGCCTGCTGCACGCCCTCGCCCGACACGTCGCGCGTGATCGAGGGGTTTTCCGCCTTGCGGCTGATCTTGTCGATCTCGTCGATATAGACGATCCCGCGCCGCGCCCGCTCGACGTTGTAGTCGGAGGCCTGGAGCAGCTTGAGGATGATGTTCTCGACATCCTCGCCGACATAGCCGGCCTCGGTCAGGGTCGTCGCGTCGGCCATCGTGAACGGCACGTCGAGGATCCGAGCCAGGGTCTGGGCAAGTAGTGTCTTGCCGCAACCGGTCGGCCCGAGCAGCAGGATGTTCGACTTGGCGAGCTCGACATCGGCACCCTTGGAGCCGTGGTTGAGCCGCTTGTAATGGTTGTGCACCGCGACCGAGAGCACGCGCTTGGCGTGCATCTGGCCGATCACATAATCGTCGA
>NZ_JAQGLJ010000103.1 GCF_028292945.1 Sphingomonas bacterium
CGGTGGGCGCGCGATTGACGCCGCAAACAACCTAGATCCTCGGAAGCAGCACACCGTTGACGACGTGCATCGTCCCGTTGCTGTGGCGGACATCCGCCGTCTCGACATAGCTCTTGTTGCCACCGCGATCGGTCAACGTGACGATGCCCCCCGTCGTGCTCACGGCGATCGGCTCGCCGGCGACGCTGGTCAGGCTGGCCCGGCCGCCGCCTGCGCGCACCCGGCGGATCAACTCGGCGGACGTCACCCGACCGGTGACAAGGTGCAGGCGCAGCAGCGCGGTCAGCGAGGCGCGGTTCTCCGGCTTGAGCAGCGCCTGTACGGTGCCGGGCGCAAGGCGCGCGAACGCCTCGTCGGTAGGCGCGAAAAGCGTGAACGGGCCGGGGCCGGCCAGTGTGTCGGCGACGCCCCCCGCCGTGAGCGCGCGAGCGAACGTCGCCAGGTTCGGCGGAGCCGCGACGTTGACCGCCAATGACCGGTTCGCCGGCATGGCCACGCCGCCGACCGGCGGGTTACTGGCCGGCGAGCCCGATCCGGCCGAGCCGACCGCTACGTCGGGAGCGACGCGCACGCCGCGCGCTGTCGGTGCGCAGCTGGCGAGCAGCAGTAGGACGAGGGGGAGAGCTCTCATCGGCGGGCTTGTCGCAGGCCAGCGGTCGCCGGGCAACCTCAGCGCACCGCCAACCAGATCGACCAGGCGCTGGTCAGGGTGAGCACCACGCCGACCACGCCCATCAACAGGCGGGGCCGCACCCGGCTGACTAGGATAGCGCCAAGTGGCGCCGCCGCGATGCCGCCGATCAGCACGCCGATGGTCGCAGTGGTGAACGCTTGCCAGCCCAGCGTGAAGATGAAGGTGATCGAGATGACGGTGGTCAGAAAGAACTCGGCCGTGTTCACCGTGCCGATCGTGGTGCGCGGGTTGGTGCCCTGGATGAGCAGGTTGGAGGTGACCACGGGTCCCCAGCCACCACCGCCCGCCGCATCAAGGAAGCCGCCCACCAACCCTAGCGGTGCGACCACGCGGGGCTGACGCGGCGGGGGCGGCTGTCGAAACGCGCGATAGATCAGGTACAGGCCGATGAGCGTCAGATACGCCATGACGAACGGCCGCGCCGCGTCCCCGCTGATCGACAACAGATACGCGCCGACGACGCCGCCGATCGCGCCGGGAATGACCAGCCTGCGAAAGAGCGGCCAATCGACGTTGCGCCGCCAGACATGGCTGATGCCCGACGCGGCAGTGGTGAACATCTCCACCAGATGGACCGCCGACGACGCCCGCGCGGGCGCGACGCCCAACGTACCGACCATCAACGTGCTGGCGATCACGCCGAAGGCCATGCCGAGCGCGCCATCGACCATCTGGGCCGCGAAGCCGATGGCGATGAAGGGTGCCAGTGCCGCCCAGTCAATATTCGCCAATTGCTCCACGCGTCCTGCTCCGGCTGTGTCGGGCACCCGTCTGCACGGGCAGTCGAACACCGACAACAAAGATAGGCTATGCCGGCACGCGGGTGCGACAAAGGCGCACCCCTCGCAATCGGTGTCGTATCACCATAAATGGGGGACGAACGGATCAAGGAGCCGGCATGCCGGGGCGTTTGAGGGACTATCTCGATTCGGTGCGCGCGCGCGATCCGGCGCCGCACAGCCGGCTTGAGGTGCTGACCTATCCGGGCGTGTGGGCGCTCGGCTATCATCGCCTCGCGCATCGGCTGTACCGCAGGCGGCTGTTCCTGCTGGCGCGCATCGTCAATCACTGGTCGCGCGCGCTCACCGCGATCGACATCCATCCGGGGGCGACGATCGGGCGGCGGTTCTTCATCGACCACGGCTTTGTCGTGATCGGCGAGACGGCGGTGATCGGTGACGACGTGACCATCTACCAATGCGTGACGCTGGGCGGCACCAGCCCCGACAACGGTGTGGCCGGCAAGCGCCATCCGACGCTGGAGGATGGCGTGATCGTCGGCTCGGGCGCGCAGGTCCTGGGGCCGATCGTCGTCGGCACGCGCGCGCGAATCGGGGCGAACGCGGTCGTCACAAAGGACGTCGCGGAGGGCGCGGTGATGGTTGGGATCCCGGCGCGACCCACGACGGTCACGGGCGGCAAGGGTGCGGCGCCATTCCTTGCCTATGGCACGCCCTGCTCGGAGGTCTTCGACCCGCAGACGCAGAAGGTCGAGTTGCTGCGCTGCGAGCTGGAGACGCTGCGCAAGCGACTCGACGCACTGCTTGCCGAGGAGGAACAGAAGCGCGCCTGATGGGCACTGTCACGCCCTTCCCCGTTCCATTGCGCGGCACCCAGATCGGGTTTGAGCGCGTCGAGCTGACCCGCATCCTCGATCTCTATGGCCGCATGGTCGCTGCCGGCCACTGGCGCGACTATGCCATCGAGTTGGGCCGCGACGCGGCGGTGTTCGCCGCGTTCCGGCGCGCGACCGAGCGCCCCGAGTTGCGGATCGAGAAACGTCCTGCCTTGCGTGGCAAACAGGGCATGTGGGCGCTGATCGGCGAGACCGGTGCGGTACTCAAGCGCGGGCATGAGCTGGGCCCGGTACTCGCCCCGGCCGAACGGCGGCTGATGAAGCTGGTGGAGTAGATGGCTGAGGTGCCCCTCAAATGGCCTGACAGGGTCTCGCTCTTGGATGAGAGCGAGGCATATGACTGACGGTATGACCAGGCGTTACAATGACGGCGAGGTTCTCTTAAGTGCTCAGCGCCGAGGCGGTGGACATCGGAGGAGAAGGTCCGGATTGTCGAGGAGACGTATTTGCCGAGCCTGCGGCCGGGGACACGGCCTCGCGGAGCAACTGGCTCCATGGCCTTCTTGCCGAGCAGCCGCTGCAACTCGCGCACCTGCGCCTCCAGCGCCCCTACTCGGAGGCTGGCACTACTTCCTCGCCAGCGGCCGCGGCGGTCAGCGCGTCCGGGTTCATCAGCCGGC
>NZ_JAQGLJ010000114.1 GCF_028292945.1 Sphingomonas bacterium
TGACGCTGCGCGCGAGCCACGACTTTGGCGGCGTGACGTTGCGAAACACCGCGCGACTCAGCTCGACCAGTCAGGCCTATATCTACACGCAACCCGATGACAGCCAAGGCAATGTGTTCGGAATTCCAACCGGCAACCGCAACGTCGGCACTCTGCCGAGCGGCCGCTTCAACGACCATACCGCGGGCGGACGGGTCTGGCGGCGAGCCAATTCGCGGATTGGCAAGACCGAAAGCTTCATCGATCAGCTTGACCTTGCAGGCGGTTTCAAGACCGGCAGCATTGCGCACAGCTTCGCGATCGGGGCGGAAATTGCCTGGGAGCGGGCGGAGCGCGGCGCGTTCGTGGTCAACACCGGCACGAGCAATGCCACCGATGGTCTACGCTGCGGCAATGCGCCGGGCGTGTCGCCGTTCAATTGCGCCGACCTGTTCAACCCGAACCCGAACGACGCCTGGGCTAACTATGTCGCGGGCAGCACGACCGTCACGACCCCGATCGTTCCGGGTGCACCGGGCACCACGACCATCAATGATGCGATCACCAAGGCGGTGTACGCGTTCGACAGCATCACGATCGTGCCGGCGCTCGTGCTCAACCTCGGCATCCGGTACGAAAACTTCCAGTCGGATGTCCGCTTGCCGCTTGTGGCGGGAGTGCGGCCGGAGGTCAGGCGCGAAGACGATTTCGTCACCTGGCAGGCCGGCGTGATCTTCAAGCCGAGTGCCAACACCAGCCTCTATGCGAGCTATGCCACCTCGGCGACGCCGCCCAACAGCCTGATCGGAGAGGGGCAGGAGCCGAACACGCTCGGCACCGTCGGCGGCACTGCGGCGCAGGCGGCGGTCGACGCGCTCGCGGTCGAGCGCAGCCGGTCCTACGAGGTCGGCGCGAAGGCGGATCTGTTTGGCAAGAGGCTGGCGTTGACGGCGGCGGTGTTCCGCACCGAGACCAGGAACGCGCGCGTTACCAGCGACGCCAACACCGTCGCCTTCATCGGCGAGCGGCGCGTGGACGGCGTCGAGCTGAGCTTCAACGGCTTTATCACACCCAGATGGAATGTGTTCGGCGGTTATACCTATCTCGACGCGGAGATTGTCGATGGCGGGTTCACCGCCTTTGTCCTGCCGGCGGGGGGCGGGGTCGCGGCGCGCACGGTGCTGCAGCCGTCGGTCAACACGGGGAAGCAGTTTCCGCAGGTCGCGAAGCACAGCTTCACGGCGTGGACGAACTACGATTTTGGGCGCTTCGACGTGGGCGGCGGCGCCTTCTACACCTCCCGGGTGTTCGGCGGTTACGCGGACAACCGCTTCGTTTCCGGCACGGGCGCGACGGCCGTGGTGGTGCCGGCGACGGTCGTGATCGCACGCTCGGTGCCGGGCTATTGGCGGTTCGACGCGCGCGCGGGTGTCGACCTTACCGACGCGCTGAAATTGTCGGTCAACGTTCAGAACCTTACAAACAAACGGTATTTCGGTCAGGCGTTCACCTCGCACTACGCCACGATGGCGCCCGGTCGATCGGTGTTCGGTACGCTGCAGGTGACGTTCTGAGCGCGCTGACCGCGATGACTCCCGGCGAGGCGCACGCGGCACTGGCCGGACCCTTGCGGGTGGCGTTGATCCGCGAAGCGGCGGAGGCGGGGCTGGCAGACGCGCAGGCGCTGTACGGGCAGATGCTGCTCGACGGGATGGAGCTGACGAAGGATGCGCGCGTCGGCTTCGGCTGGTTCATGCGCGCGGCGGCGCAGGGGCATGCGATGGCGCTGAACATGGTCGGGCGCTGCTATGATCTCGGCTGGGGCGTGCGGATCGACAAGGCGCGCGCGGCCGAATGCTATGCGGCGGCGGCGATCCGCGGGCTGCCGGAGGCGCAGTATAATTATGCGACGCTGCTGGCATTGGGCGATGGCGTTGCGCAGGACCGGCCGGCGGCGCTTTCGTGGCTGCTGCGCGCGGCCGCCAATGGGTTTGCTAAAGCCGAGAACTTTGTCGGCAGCTTTCACGAGGACGGCTGGGCGACGCCGGTCGATCTGCTGGCGGCGGCACAATGCTATGCGCGCGCGGCGCATGGCGGCGATTTTCGCGGCTGCTTCAACCATGCGCGTATGCTGGTTCGCAAAGGCCGCGCGCGCGAGGCGCTGCCGTGGGTCGAACGCGCCGGCGCGCTGGGCAACCAACGCTTCGTCGGACAGGTGCGCGACTGGCTGGCGGCGCAGGACGACGCGGAACTGCGGATGCGCGGGATCGCGGCGCTTGACCGGGGCGCAGGCGCTTGCTGACGCACGTCCCGGGCGTATTGACGCCGGAGGAGCTCGCGCGCGTGCGCGCAATCGTCGCGGCCGGGCCGTGGGCGGACGGCAACGCGACGTCGGGCGCGCAGTCGGCACTCGCCAAGCGCAACGAGCAGCTGCCTGAGGATTCGCGTGCGGCAAAGGAAGCGGGCGACCTGGTGCTCGACGCGCTCGGTCGGTCGCCGTTGTTCGTCGCGGCGGCGCTGCCGCTGAAGGTGTTTCCGCCGCTGTTCAACCGGTACGCGGGGGGGCAGGAATTCGGTCGTCACGTCGACACTGCGGTGCGGATCCGGCGCGGGAGCGACTTTCGCATCCGCAGCGACCTGTCGGCGACGCTGTTCCTCGCCGATCCGGCCGATTATGACGGTGGCGAGCTGGTGATCGAGGGGCAGTTCGGCGAGCAGCGGGTGAAGCTGCCCGCGGGCGACCTGGTGGTCTATCCCGCGTCCAGCCTGCACCGCGTCGACCCGGTGCCTCGTGGCGAGCGGCTGGCGAGCTTCTTCTGGGTCCAGTCCATGGTCCGCGACGACACCGCACGCACGCTGCTGTTCGAGCTGGATCAGGGCGTGCAGGCGGCTGCGGGCGTGCTGGGACAGGGCGACCTGGCAACGGTGCGGCTGACGGGTGTGTATCACAATCTGTTGCGCCGCTGGGCGGAACTCTGAAGGTGGGACGATGACCAAGCTGGCATGGCGACGGACCTGGTTTCAGGTCCACAAATGGCTCGGGCTGCTCCTGGCGGTGCTGATCGTCCCGATCTGCCTGACCGGTTCGGCGCTGGTGTGGCACGATGCGCTGGAAAAGATCGTGGAGCCGCAGCGGTACGCGGTGAGCGGCGAGACGCTGCTTGCGCCGGACGCCTATGTCGCAGCGGCGACCACGCGGCTGAAGCCGGGCGATCGGATCGCGCAGCTTTCGTTTCCCGATCATCGCGGGCCGGTGACCGTCGCCGCCGCGCCGGAGCCGGAACCTGCCGGCGCGGGAGCGCCCCGCGGCGGGCCGCCGCCGCGGACGTTGTTCTTCCTCGATCCGCCGACGGCGCAGGTGCTGGAGGTCGGCACGAATCGCGGGGGGCTAATCCAGTTCCTCCACGTCCTGCACGGGTCGTTGCAGATCCCCGGCGGCTGGGGGCGAAGCATCGTCGGCTGGATCGGCGTGGCGATGATGGTGTCGGCGTTTACCGGCCTGTGGCTGTGGTGGCCCACGATCGGGCGGGTGCGGCGTGGCCTGCGTTGGGCGCGGCACCCCAACACCGATACGAACATCCATCAGACGTTCGGTTTCTGGGTGGCGCTGCCGCTGTTCGTGCTGTCGCTGACGGGGGCGTGGATCAGCTTTCCGCGCTTCTTCGGCGCTCTGGCAGGGCCGGCGCCGCAGGCGCAGCGCGGACCCGACCGCGCGGCGCTGGCGCGCGCACGGCCGTTGGAGCGCACGAAACTGGACGTCACCTCGGCGATCGCCCGCGCGCGGGCCACCATGCCGGGCAAGGTCGCCCAGGTGACCTGGCCCACCGACCGCAAGGCGGACTGGAGCGTGCGGCTGCAGCCCGCAGAAGGCCCGCTCGCGACCGTCTCCGTCGCGGATGACGGCGGGGTTGCGGCGCTGGCCCCTCAGCAGGGCGGCGTTGCGCGACTGATGCGGCGCGTCCACGACGGCACCGACATGGGCATCGTGTGGCAGGTGATCATCTTCATCGGCGGCATCATCCCGGCCGTGCTCGCGGTAACGGGGATCATCATGTGGTGGCGCGCGCGCGGGTGGAAGGCGCGCTTAGCCGAAAAGCGTAAGCTGTTCGGCGTCGCGAAGCGCGTCTCGGCCGGCGGGCGTTAGCCCGGTCGACGACACGGCCTTACCGCGTCGCAAGCGCGATATCAGTGCGCCGCGGCGGCAAAGGCGACGGGCCGAGCGGGCGTTGCGCGTCGAGAGCCCCGCCGTCACGCGGGTTCGCCGCGCGCCACCTCCCCGTGAACGGGCAGGATCTAGCGCCCGAGCAGCACCCGCGCCTGTCCGGCAATCTGCGCCAGCATCGCCGCATTGGGTTGCGCGGCGTGGCGGGCGCGATCGACGACGGCCTTGAATTGCGCAACGCGGGCGGCGTTGGCGGCGAGCCAAGTGTCCACCGTCGCCTGCGGATCGCCGGTCCCACCCCGAGCCAGGAACTGCAGGCGCAACTGCTGGAAGTCGCGCGCGAGACCGGCAAGGAGCAGACGCTCCCATGGATCGCTCGACGCGATGCGTGCGGCGGTGGCCTGCGCCCAGTCCAGACCAAGCGCGTGGCCCAATCCGGTAAAGGCACGGGTCAGCACCGCCTCGTCCAGCCCGAGCCGCTCGCCCAGATCGGCGAGACCGACCGCGCCGTCCAGCTCGAACAGGCGCACGACGCGGTGCGCCAGCTCGGCGGGCGCGCCGGCGGTTTCCAGCTCGCGCGCGATGCGGGCGCTCTGCGCGCGGCCCTCCTCCAGCAGCAGCGCCTGGGTGGCCCCATCGAGCGCGACGATGCCGCGTTGGAGACGGGTGAGCACCGCGCCGATCCCAACGTCCGCCCCGGTGACGCGCAACAGGTCGGCGATGTGGGACCGGGTGGCCGCTGCCACCTCGTCGAACAGCGCGAGGCGCGCGCGCTCGGGCATCGGCGTGGTCTCGATCGCGGCCCACAGCGCGGGCAGGCCGAACAGCCGCTCGGCGACGACGAACAACGCCGCGATGTCGGCGAGCGACGCGCCCTCCTCCTCGGCCAGTTCGAACGGGTAGAGCACGCCCATGCGGTTGACGAGGCGGTTGGCGAGCTTTGTCGCGACGATCTCGTCACGCAGCCGATGCGCGTCGATCGCGCCCGAGAACCGCTCCCGCATCGCGGGCGGAAAGGCGGCGTGAAGGTCCGGCAGCAGTTCGGGCTGCGCGCCCAGCCCGCCGGTCTCGATCGCGTCCTGCAACGCCAGCTTGGCGGTGGCGAGCAGCACGGCGAGTTCGGGTCGGGTCAGGCCATGGCGCTCCTGGCCACGCCGCA
The DNA here is from genome assembly GCF_028292945.1 of Sphingomonas bacterium. GTDB lineage: Bacteria > Pseudomonadota > Alphaproteobacteria > Sphingomonadales > Sphingomonadaceae > Sphingomonas. Next base: position 5,301 of record NZ_JAQGLJ010000114.1, read on the forward strand.
GCAGCTCCTCGTTGGGGGCCAGTCCCTCGACACGACGGTCGAGCCGGCCCGACGCCTCGAAGATCTCGATGATCCGGACATAGCTCGGCACGGCGTCGGCGCCGTCCTGTTCCATGATCGACAACGCCAGCGTCTGGAGGCGATTGTCCTCCAGCACCAGCGCGGCGACGTCGTCGGTCATCGACGCGAGCAGCGTGTTGCGGTCGGCTTCCGCAAGCCGGCCCTCGATCATCTCGCGGTTGAGCGCGATCTTGATGTTGACCTCGTTGTCCGAGCAATCGACGCCGGCCGCGTTGTCGATGAAATCGGTGTTGATCCGCCCGCCCCGGCCGGCGAACGCGATGCGCGCCGCTTGCGTCACGCCGAGATTGGCACCCTCGCCGACCGCCACGCAGCGCAGCTCCTCCGCGTCGACGCGCAGGCGATCGTTGGCGGGGTCGCCGACCGCGACATGCGGCTCGCTCGCGGCCTTCACGTAAGTGCCGATGCCGCCGAACCAGATCAGGTCGGCGGGGGCGCGCAGGATGGCGGAAATGAGCGTCGCGGGCTCCATCTCGCCGGGGTCGATGCCCAACGCTGTCGCGGCTTCGGCCGTGACCGTCACCGACTTGGCCGCGCGGCTGTGGACGCCGCCACCTGCCGACAGCGGCGCAGCGTAATCGGCCCAGGAAGAGCGCGGCAGCGCGAACAGGCGCGCCCGCTCCGCCCAGCTCACCGCCGCGTCGGGGGTGGGATCGAGGAAGATGTGGCGGTGGTCGAACGCGGCGACCAGTCGGATCGCCTTGGAGAGCAGCATGCCGTTGCCGAACACGTCGCCGGACATGTCGCCGCAGCCGACCACGGTGATCGGCTGACTCTGCACATCGACGCCGCGCTCGGCGAAGTGGCGCTGCACCGAAATCCACGCACCCTTGGCGGTGATGCCCATCGCCTTGTGGTCGTAGCCCTGCGAACCGCCACTGGCAAAGGCGTCGCCCAGCCAGAAGCCGCGTTCGAGCGCCAGCGCGTTGGCGATGTCGGAGAAAGTCGCGGTGCCCTTGTCGGCGGCGACGACGAAATAGGGGTCGTCGCCGTCATGGACGCGCACGCCGTCGGGATGGACGATGGCCCCGTCGACAATGTTGTCGGTGATCGACAGCAGTGCGCGGATGAAGACGCGGTAGCTCTCCGTTCCCTCCGCCAGCCAGGCGTCACGCTGCGCGACCGGGGGCAGTTGCTTGGGGTAGAAGCCGCCCTTGGCCCCCGTCGGCACGATCACCGCGTTCTTGACGCGCTGCGCCTTCATCAACCCGAGCACCTCGGTGCGGAAATCGTCGCGGCGGTCCGACCAGCGCAGGCCGCCGCGCGCGACCGGACCGGCGCGTAGGTGGATGCCCTCGACGCGGGGGGAGTAGACCCAGATCTCGCGCCACGGCAGCGGGGCGGGGAGGCCGGGGATGCCCGCGCTGTCGAGCTTGAACGCCAGCGCCTCCTCGCCGGCGGGGACAAAGGCGTTGGTCCGCAGCGTTGCCCCGACCAGCGCGCGAAGGCCACGCAGGATGCGGTCGTCGTCGATCGCGGCGACCGCCTGCAAGCCGCCCTCGATCGCGGCGTCCGCGGCGGCGGTATCGCCGGTGGCGGCGGGATCATGCGCGGCGAGGAAGCGCGCGATCAGCGCGGTGGCGACGGCGGGAGCACGGCGCAGCGCGTCGACGACGGTGGTCAGGCCATAGGGCAGCCCCGCCTGACGCAGATAGCGGAACCAGGCGCGGAACAGCAGCACCGCGCGAGGTTCCAGCCCGGCATCGACGATCAGCCGGTTGAATGCGTCATTCTCCGCGCGCCCTTCCAGCACCGCGGCGATCGCGCCTTCCAGTACGAGATTGTCGCCGACCAGCCGCGTACCCGCCTCCACCACGAATTCGTGGAGGTAGGAACGCGCCTCGTCGGTCAGCGCGGTGGGCACCTCCTCGATCACCCGAAAGCCGAAATTCTCCAGCACCGGCACCGCGTCCGACAGCGCCAGCGCGCCGCCCTGCCGATAGATTTTCAGCCGCGTCGCGTTCTCGCCCGCCGTAATGCGCACCGAGCGCGTGCCGGCGTTTTCCAGCGTCGCCAGCCGCAGCACGTCGGCGGCGGCCTCCTCGGCGGTGTTGGCGTTGCGAAACCCTTGTGGAAAGCAGTTTGCGTGGCGCAGCGCGAGCCGCGCGGCGCGCGCGGGGCCGACCTGTGCGGCCAGCGCGGCCTCGATCGCCGGAATCCAACCGCGCACCATGCGCTCCAGCCGCGCCTGCAACGGCGCCGTGTCGGGGACGCGCCCCTCTTTCCGCAGGTCGATCGTGTAGCGGATCAGCGCCACAGCCGAATCCTCCAGCGCCACGGACCAGTTCAGCACCGGGCCGTTCGCCGCGCCCGCGATCATCTCGCCGATGGCTATGCGGCGCGCGGTGGTGAGGTCGTCGCGCGGCAGCCACGCAAAGGCGAACAGGTGCCGTCCCAGCGCGGAGCGGACCAGCACCAGCGCGGGGCGGGGCCGATCGGCGAGGCTCATCGCGGTCAGCACCAGCTCCTCCAGCTGCTCGGGCTCGAACGCGACCGCGAGGTCGTGGGGCAGCGCGGCGAGCGCGTGCGTCAGCGCCTTGCCGGTATGGCCCTTGGGATCGAAGCCGAACTTCGCCTCCAGCTGCGCCAGTCGCGCGCGCAGCACCGGCACGTCCTCGGGTGCGGCGTTGAGCGCGGCGGAGGTCCACAGGCCGGCGTGGATGGAGAGACCCGCAATCTCGTCCCCGATTCGGAGTGGCACGAGCACGAGATCGAGCGGCACGGCGCGATGCACGGTGGAGATCAGCGACGACTTCAGCAGCAGCGGCGCCTCTCCCCCCGCCTCGAACCAGCGCAGCGCGAGCGTGCGGCCGAACTCCGCCAGGATGGGCGTCCGGTGTTCGTTGCGCGCGATGCCCAGTGCTTCACCCGGCTGGTCATCGGCATGCCACGTCTGATGGCCGAGCAGCGTCAGGCGGCCGTCCAGGAACCATTGCAGCAGCGCCGCCCCCTCGCCCGCGGGCAGTGCGGCCTCGTCGTTCGACACGGCGCGCTGCAGGCGCGGCCAGTCGGCGACGGCGGCGCGGACGTCGGCGAGCACCGCCTGCAACCGCTCGACGAGGTCACGCCGCTCCCGCGCATCGGCCCGTTCCAGCTCCAGATAGATCATCGATTCCGGCCGACCCGCGCCGCCGACCGCCTCCAGCACGCCGTCCGCGTTGCGCGTGGCGCGGATCACGGGATGAATGATGCGGTCGATCGCCAGCCCCTGATCGGCGAGCGTCGCCGCGATCGAATCGACCAGGAACGGCATGTCGTCGTTGACGATCGCCAGCCGCATGCGGCGGCGGACGTCCTCGCCCGCGATCGGCTCCAGCGCGAGCGCGGGCTGGCCGGGGGAGCGTTGGTGGCCGGTGGCGACGATGAAGCGAGCCGCTTCGGCGATTTCAGCGGGGCCAAAGCCCGTCAGCTCCCCCGGCAGGGCACCGCGGGTCAAGCGGGTGGCGAGATCGTCGGCGAGGCTTGCGGTGAGCGTATCGGGTTGGTCGAGCATGGCACAGCCTATGCGCCCCCCCGAATCCCGGCTCAACCCTTGTGGCGGTGCAGCAATCCCGACGTCGGCGGCGATCAGGCGGCTGCGCGCCGGATCGCCTGCTGGACCAGGCCGCCGTCGACCTGCGCAACGACGCTCAGCACGCCACCATCGCGACGGGCGATCAGCACCACGAACTCGGAACTCCCCGTCGCGGGCATCGATAGCTCAGCCAATACCGGCCTCGTGCGCAGCTTGGCACATGCCCGTGCGTAGGGGTCGGCGGCGGTGACCGGTCGCCGCTGCGCGCGTTCGGCGGCGACGACCCCCTTGATGCCGCCGCGCTGCAGCTCGAGGAACTGCGGCAGCGCACCGGCGCTCACCGCATTACGCCGCGCATGGTCGAGCACCGCGGCAAACTCGGTCAGACGGGTCTTGTCATAGTCGGCGCCGAAGACGAGCTTGGCGATCGGCGTCATCGGCGCGCGCGCCTGCGCCTTCACCCCGGCGTCGCGAAGCAGGGTGGCATAGCCATCGCCGTCCGCGTCGGCGGCGAGTCCGAAATCATGCGCGCGGCCGAGCGCGCGGTACAGCGCGGCACGGCTGCGCGTATCGGCGGCGCGCACGGCGGCGGCAGACTCGCGTGCCATGGCGAGCTGGTTGGCGAGCGTGTCACCTGCGGCCGTCTCGCGATCACCGGCGGGGCCGTCGGCCCAGACCGGCTCCGACACGGTTGCCAGGGCGCGCGACGCGGCGAGCTCCGCGTCCAGCGCGGCCTGCGTCGCGGCGTCGACCAGTTCCTTCCAGTTGATCACGCCGTAGATGAAGTCGATGCAGTCGCCGTCCGACGAAAAGGGCATCAGGATGCCGCGATACAACGTGTTGCGTCCGCGCGTGCTGACGAACTCGGCTTCGAAGCCGATCGGCGCGCGGTTGGCGATGATCTGGAGATAATGATCGGTCAGGCGCGACAGCAGCGAGCGGCTGGGGACGTCGCCGATCCGCTTGATGCTGCCCTCCAGGCTACACTCCTCCTTCAGCGCCCGGCCCAGATAGGCGATGCGCGGGTTGTCGAGGCCCTCGGTGAAGTCGAGCAGCACGCTGTTGGGGCCGAAATCCGCGATCGACGCAGGGTCGAGACGGTCGATCATCGGGTACGGACGGCCGCCCAGCAGCGACACCCAATGATTGTACGCGCGCACGTGCATGCGCCGCTCGTCGCCACCGAGGTCGAACATCTGATCGTCGACTGCGCCCTCCACGTCGGCCCGCGCCCCGGTGTTCGCAGCCGTCTCCGCGGTCGCGTCGAGCCGATCGTCGAAGCCCGTCTCGTCCATGCCCATTCGCCCTGCCTACCCGTTCGGAGCGGGTGTGCACCGGCCATGGTAAACGGCGCGTAAAGGGCGGCGGCTTGTCAGCCCGACGCCCCGCTGCTACCGCGCGCAGACCGTCGGCTCCGTGCCGACCGCGCCGCCTTAGCTCAGCTGGTAGAGCATCGCATTCGTAATGCGGGGGTCACAGGTTCGAGTCCTGTAGGCGGCACCACCTTCCGAAAGGGCGTTGGTTAGGGCGGCGACGGGTTGCCTGCTGAAAGGACGTTCGTGTGGATCGTCCGGTGGGTCGTGCGTGGGGTGCCTCGGATGGGAGAGGCGTGCTGCCCAGCGATCGGCTTCGTATCGCGATGGTCCGAACACAGTATTGTTGAGCTTCGTTGAAACGGCGAGCGGTTTACAAGGCGTCTCGCGATTGCCCTCGCAGGCATTCTACCGCTGACAAGATCGCTTTCTCATCCGGTTTGGCGGCTCCCCACTCCTTCCAGAAGTCGCGCGTTGCGCTATCGGGCGGAACTTTAGGAACGTCTAGCTTGATCCGAGTTGGTAGTAATACTGCGTCTCCCAGCAACAGGGCCTCGCCGGTATCGAGAAGTGGCAAGATGCTCGTGAGCCCAGCTAACGAGTCTGGCATAAAGCGCTTGATTACGCCCTGATCAGTTTCGTTGGTTAGGCGCAGGGCCAGGAAGTTGTTGCATTGGCTGAGGATCGTCCGGCTAACATCCGAGGGTCGCTGGCTGACCACCAAAAGCGAAAATCCATATTTACGACCCTCCTTTGCAATGCGCTCAAAAGAGCCCAACGCTTGGCGTTGGACCGCATCTGCATCTTCCCGAACAGGTAGGTACAGGTGGGCTTCGTCGCACAACAGCGTGACCGGAGTCCTTACCTTACTGCCCATCCAGAACTGCACGTCATAAAGCAAGCGCGCCAGCGTACCGGTGACGACTGGAAGGACGTCGGCGGGCACCTCTGAAAAATCGATAATCTTTATGCCGGCGCCGCGCCCTGAGCGCAGCAGCTTAAGAACCTGCGACGCTAGCCAGTCATGCTGCATTGCAGGAGGCGGCGGCGCAAACATGAAGCCGTAGCGGCGATCGTCCAGCTTTGCTTCAAGCCGTGACAGAAAGCGGGTGAGCTTATCTTCCCATTCGCCTTTGACTGGCCCAGTCTTGCCAATCCCCTTTGTCGTATTGTCGGCGTTTAATAGCGCAAGAAGCTCGCTGACATCATAGGCCGCGTCAACCACGCTCCCGCGGCTTCAAATGGTTCGCTCATCCTCGTAGTTAGTCTGGATCAGTTAAGGCGGCCGAAGTGACCGTGTCGGCGCAGGGGTGAACAGGGTAGTTGTAAGTTTTAGCACGGCTGACCGTGGCGACTAGGCTGATTGTCAATTCCGACGGAAGGCGCCTCCGTCGCCGCCATTACCTTCTCAGCAACAAGGCGCTTCGGCCCGCTTAGCCGTGCTCTGACCGGACGCCACCGGTACATGCCTATGGAAGCTGATAGCCGACGCGCTTGCCCGTCGTCAGAGACGAGCATTGCCTCAAATCGGGAAAGTTCGAGTCAGAGCTGCCTGAATCGGCTTGCTCCAATGGACGAATCAGCTTAGCAAACGAGATGTTAACGAGTCGATAACGGCGCGAACCGAGTCGAACTAGTTAGATGATCGAAACCGGCCTGGGGAGGTTGGTTGGGGGGAGCACTACATTGAGACGGTCTGCACGCGGGGATCGCGTAATCCATCGAGCACTTGCGAAACTTTTTCTGTGCGGCTCTTTAGCGTTCCTCTGCTTTTCCGGCAGGGCCGTGTTTGCACAAGACATCACTTACCAGCCGATCAATCCGACGTTTGGAGGTAATCCTTTCAACTCAGCGCACCTGCTCGCGGAAGCTAATGCGCAAAACAACTATAAAGATCCTGCAACAACAACGTCTAACAGCCAGGCAGACATTTTTGCCCGACAGCTGCAGTCTCGCCTGCTCTCGGCCTTGTCCTCTCAAATCGTAGACGCGATATTTGGTGAAAATCCACAGGAGAGCGGTACAATTAGCTTCGGAGGACAGACAATTAGATTTGTGCGGAGCCTCGAAGAAGTTACCCTGACAATCACGGACGATAGCACGGGTGAAGTCACCACGATCGTCGTTCCAACATTCGTCAAGGTAAACTGATGATGCGACGGGCGGCGGTTTTGTTAAGTGCGATCGCGCTGAGCGCGTGTAGCACGGTGAGTAAGGTGGCGGGGCTGCCGGAACTCTCGCCTCGGCCTGTATACCCACAGAAGACGGCTACCCAGGTCGCGCTGGAGGCGCTTCCTCCGCCGAGTAAGCCTGTGGCCATCGCGGTATATGGCTTCACCGATCAGACCGGGCAGTTCAAGCCGAGCGACACTGGCCAGACTCTGTCGCGTGCGGTGTCGCAGGGCGGCGGGTCGATCCTGGTCAAAGCTTTGCAGGATGCCGGGCAACGCCGTTGGTTCACGATAGTAGAGCGCGAGTCACTCAAGAACCTGCTGAACGAACGTCAAATCATTCGCGAAATGCGTGAGCGCTACCTTGGCGAAACTAACGTGAATGCCCAAGCGCTACCGGCTCTACTATTCGCGGGCGTGCTACTCGAAGGCGGGATCATTGGCTACGACAGCAATACCGTCACTGGGGGCGCTGGTGCAGGCTTCTTAGGAATTAGTGCCAAGAGCGAGTACCGGCAGGACACTGTCACGGTGTATTTGCGCGCGGTGTCGGTGCGCACCGGGGAGGTGCTTACGACGGTTACCGCCTCAAAGACGATCGCCTCGCGATCGCTTGGCGCCAACGTCTTCGCCTTTGTCGGATTTAAACAGCTGCTCGAGGCCGAACTTGGCGTGACTACCAACGAGCCCGATCAGATTGCCCTTCAACAGGCGATCGAGAAGGCGCTGTATGGTATCGTTTTAGAAGGCGTCGATTTGAAGCTTTGGAGCTTCGCTGACCCGGCAACGGGCGCGGGGCTGCTTCAGAACTACCATCGTGAACGGGACGGGAACATACCGGTGATCAACGTTGCGGAGGCTATTAGGCGCGCCAACGCAGCGGCGCCGCAAAAGTCGAAGCCTCGCGCGATGTTATTGACAGATATTCGCACAACAGCAGGCACCCAGCAGGGAGGAGCAGTAGGCGCCAACTGAGCATTTCAGGCCGGCCCTTGTGTTGACCTGAGACCGAGAGCGGCAGTCGCGCTGGGGCGGCTAGCTCGCCGATGATACCTCCCAGACCGATAGGAAGCGGGCGTTGCAGCGCCCCTTCTTGCGGACCGCAAAGAAAACCGCGCGCCGGGTTGCAGCCCATCGCGCGGCAGGAAAGTCGCGTACATTCAACCATGTTGGCCCTTGTGCGGGCGGCATGGTTATCACCCTAATCCTAAGGACTGACAACCATGAAAAAGACGATCTACACCTCGGTTTCCGTACTGGCATTGGCCTTTGCCGCGCCGGCTGTCGCGCAGACTGTTGGCCCGTCGGCTGCGAACAACGAGTCCGCAGTGACTCAGACCGGCAACAGCAACAAGGCGACAGTGAAGCAGCTGCAAAATCAGCAGACGTCGACGATTTCGCAGACCGGCAACGGCCACACTGCCACGGTCAACCAGGGCGACCTCGGCACTCCGAGCGAGAGCTCGAACAACAAGGCGACCGTCACACAGCAGGGCCGTACGCTTGACAATGGCGGCAGTGGTCTCGCGACCATCTCGCAAGAATCAAGCAACAACACGGCCACGGTGAGCCAGAAAGGTTCAAACCAAGCACTCATCGATCAGGGTATTGCCACACGCACCGGCGGCAACAACACGGCAACAATAACGCAGGACAACATCGAGTTCTCTGGAGCCAGTAACAACAACATCGCTGGCCTGTTGCAGAATGGTTCAAACAATTCCGGAACTACTACGCAGAGTGGTGATCGAAATATCGCTTTGACCAAACAGTCCAACTCGATTGGCGGCCTTGCGAACACTGCCATTGTCTCGCAGACGGGGAATGACAACGTTGCCGACGCGGATCAGTCTGGCAACAACAACGCTTTGACGACTGCGCAGACGGGCAGCGGCAACGTTGCCGACACGTACCAGTTGGGAGATGGCAACACCGCCAATGTTACTCAGACCGGCGCTACGAACGAAGCTGCCGTTCGCCAGGCCGGCAATACCAACGACGCCACGGTCATCCAGCTTGCCGATGGCAACAACGTCGGCGATCCGCTGCCCGACAACACCCCAGGTGGCAGCGTCAATCCCCGTTCCAGCACCTACACGCCGCGCTCGGTCGGTGTGCTTCAGCAAGGCAACGACAACAAAGCTTATGTGTCGCAGACCGGAAGCGGAAATGCCAATATCGACCAGATCGGCAACACCAATTTCGCGGGTGTTGTCCAGGACGGCGCTGGCGCTATTTTCGACGTTAGTCAGACCGGAAACAGCAACAGGGTGACCAAGACGGCAGGCTCCAACGCCAACGTCACCCAGACTGGTGCCGCTGCCCAGATCAACGTCGATCAGACCGGCAACATCAACCAGGCCGTACTGTCGCAGATTGGTAATCATGCCTTGGTGGACATCGACCAGCTGGGCAGCAACAATCTGGCCACCACGACGCAGGGCCCGGCGGCGACGGATGCGAGCTCGACGATTGCGCAGACTGGCGATGGCAACACCGCCAGCGTTACGCAGGCCTCCTTCGCGACGTCGAGTGTCATTCAGAGCGGCAACAACGATTTGGCCACTGTGAGCCAAGGCGCGAACTCCTACTCGTCTGTTTCGCAGACGGCTGGCGACGGCAACATTGCGTCGGTCACGCAGGGCGCCAGCGATTGGTCGAGCGTTGCGCAGACGGGCAGCTTGAACACTGCCACGGTGACGCAGAACTAAGAGGTTCGGGCGGGGCGCATGCTCCGCCCGCAACCGGGGCGAGCCACCAGTTGCGGCTCGCCCCTTCTTTTGAACGCCATGTCGACGATTGCGACCTCTTGCAGGATCGAGATTATGATCAGATTGCCAACGGGCTCCTATCTGGTGCTCATCGCTGCAGGCGCCGGTCTCTCGGCGGCAGCGCGGGCCATGCCAATCCAATGCCACGGAGGATCCACCATGAGCGCCGATCCCCAATACCCCAATGGCCGCACCACGATCGTGCGCAGCGGCACCGGCCACAAGAGCAGCGTCTCACAGCATGATCCGATGGGCACGCTGCACGTTGAACAACACGGCGAGGATCACGCGACGATCGCGGTTCAATCCGGCAATGGCGACAAGCTGGTGATCAACCAGAGCGGCGCCGGCGCTAGGGCTGACGTCGCGCAGAATGGCGCTTGCAATGATGCCGCCCTGACCCAATCCGGCGCCGACAATCACGCGCAGGTGACCCAGTCGGGCGCGGGCAATCGAGTGGTCATTCTCCAGCGCGCTGCAGCGGATACGGACGTGCGGCAGTGACCCGCAGAGCCGGCATTCTAGGCATGGCGCTCTCCGCGGTGCTTGGCGCAAGCCCGGCGGGGGCCGACACGGCGAAGCAGCCGCCGGGCAATCCTTGCGGCAAAGGCAATGGAAATCCTTGCGGCGGCAACAATGGTAATTCTGGCGCGCAAGGCAACGCGTCCCATGGCACTCCCGGACCGCTTCCAATTGAGGCGCCTGCCTTTGAAGGGCGCGGTGCCTATATCACCCAGATCGGCGACGCGAACGTCGCCGTCGTACGTCAAACGGCGAACCAGGCGCGAGCCGACGTGGTCCAACGAGGGCATAGCAACCGCGCCTCAGTTCTTCAGGGCGGCGGGCGCGGGTACACCAGCCTGACACAGACCGGTGAGGCGAACCACGCGGCGGTAAGTCAGGCCGGCCTCGGCTCCGGTACGCTGTACCTGACTCAAGTCGGCACGAGCAACCAAGCAAATGTAAGCCAAACGACCAGTGGTTCCCTGTATAACGGCGCGGCCCTGACGCAGAGCGGGATCGGCAACACGCTGGCATTGGTGCAGAGTGGTTCCGACAACCGTGCGGTCCTGTCGCAGCAGGGGGATGGAAACCAAATGAGTGCGGTGCAAAATGGTGCCGGAAACCGGCTGGCATGGACTCAGATCGGAGACGACTTGTCCGATCTGACCATTGTGCAGAACGGTGGGTCGGCAAAAGGTGGTCAAATGTCGATCACGCAGACTCGCCAGTAAACAACGTGAGCGCAAGCGGACCCACGGGGAAAAGAGACATCTGGTTGGCTCGTAGTCGCGTGGCTCTGGCGCCTGCCGCGCTTCTAATATACCTTAGCGGTCCAGCGCTCGCGCAGGAAAGGGAGGCGCGTGTAGATCCCTCACAGGTAAGTGGTGAGCGGAGCACATCCCCCAACATACCTCAGCTTACAGACACAGCTTCAATACTGCTCAAAACCCCCGAAACCCGGACAGTCAAGGCGACAGCAGTGCAAGTTTCACCAGCCGACGAGAGTTGGCCTGATGCACCCCAACTCACAACCGAACGGCGAAATGTGCGCAGCCCTGCCCAATTGTCGAGGGGAGGCACGGCGGAGGCTCCAATTGGCCTCTCACGTCCAAGTGAAGGGCGGACTGGAGCTGTTGCCGCAATCGGCGGGAAAGATCGTTGCGACCCTGCCGCAGCGTCGGCGGCAGCGCCGGTATGCGATCGGGTAATTGAGACGCGTTCGGCCGATTTCACGCGTCCGGACCCGATGGTTCTCTCCCCCGAACAGCGCCTGCTTGTTGATCAGCGGGTCCGCGAGCAGACGCTTGGCGCACGACTCCCAGGCGCCCGTTCACTCACCGCCGGTTCTGCTGACCCTGGTTCTGCTGAAGGGCAGGCAGTAGCCGCTTTCACGCTGGACCGTCTTACGCTGGATGACCAGGGGAGTGCTCCTGTTCCGAATAGCTCGGACCAGTCAGCGGCTGCCCAAACAATTGTCGATGCCATTCTGGGCCGTGGTGACATTGCGCCGCGGAAGTAGGGCATGCAATGTGGTCCTGCATGACGCTCGCCATAGTTCCGCATCCTTCATGGTAGACAAAGGGGTGGAACCTGTTTGCGGTTGGCAGGGTGAGGTACGGATAGGCGTCGAGTAGAATCCGTTTAGAGGTATAGCGCAGGTCGATTTCCTGACTGCTCCTGAGCCAACGCGCTTTGGCTAGGAAGTCGGCCCAACCCGGCCCTCATCCAGTTTGGGACCTGCGTGGGTCGCTTCGGAAAACGAGCAGCTCTCGGCCAAAAGTCCGCAGAAATCCTCGGCTTTTTGCCTCGCGTGACTAGCCTTCGTAATGCGGGGTCACAGGTTCGAGTCCTGTAGGCGGCTCCACCTTCTGAAGGCTTGTTGGATATGACGGCGGCGGGTTTCCTGCTGAAC
>NZ_JAQGLJ010000122.1 GCF_028292945.1 Sphingomonas bacterium
GCCGTCGCGCGCGGCGCTGGCGTCGCGGTCGGCGCGGCGGCGGGATCGCCGAAACCGGGCGGCAGGATCGACTCGGGTCGATCCTGGCTGAAGGCGGGGAGCGCTGCACCGGCGATCGCCAGTGTCAGCGCGATCCTACGAGAGGTTTTCAAGGCTGACCGCCTGTTCGACCGGCGTCAGCGGCCGCTCGGTCGCCCGCCCTGCGAGCAGGAACAGTGCGCCGATCAGCACGACCAAAGCGGCGACGACGATGACAAGGAGGCGGGACATGGGCGGGCGGGAACCTTGAACAGCGTGGCGAACAGTGTAGCGCCGCTCTATAGCCCGCCCGATGATGTTGCAAAGCCGCGAACCGAGCCGGGGGGGCGTCTGGGACGGGCGGCCAATCGTGCTGGTCGGGCTGATGGGCGTGGGCAAGACCACGGTGGGACGGCGGCTGGCGCTGCGGCTGGGAGTGCCGTTCGCCGATGCGGATCACGAGATCGAGGAGGCGGCGGGGATGACCGTCGCCGAAATCTTCGAACGCTATGGCGAGCCTTATTTTCGCGATGGCGAGCGCCGCGTGCTCGCGCGGCTGATCGACGGCAGCCCAAAGGTGATCGCGACCGGCGGCGGCGCGTTCATGAACGACACGACCCGCGCGCTGATCCTGGAAACGGCGACGGCGGTCTGGCTCGACGCCAATATTGCCGTGCTCGCCGAGCGGGTGAAGCGGCGCGACACCCGCCCGCTGCTGCGCGACCGCGATCCGCACGCGGTGCTGAGCGAGCTGGCGGCGGTGCGTAATCCGATCTACGCGCTCGCCCCGATCCACATCGCCAGCCACAAGGCGCCGCACGAGAACACGGTGGCGGCAATATTGCGAGCCATAGGTCGATGACCTTTCCACTGTCATGCTGAACTCGTTTCAGCATCCATGCGCGTCATCAGCCGAGCGCGTGAAGTCGGGGTCTCGCATGGACCCTGAAACAAGTTCAGGGTGACGAAGAATATGAAACAGATCGACGTCAGTCTCGGCGACCGTTCCTACCCCGTACTGATCGACTCGGGCCTGCTCTCCCGTGCCGGCGAACACCTCATGCCGCTGGCGCACGGCCGTCCGCTGGCGATCATCGCCGACGCAACCGTCGCCGGCCACCTCGCTACGTTAACCACTTCGCTCGACACCGCCGGCCTGGCTTGGCGCTCGGCCACCGTGCCCGCAGGCGAAACGAGCAAGAGCTGGGCGACACTCGCCCGCATCACCGATCAGCTGCTCGAGTGGGGCGTGGAGCGGCGTGACATCGTCGTCGCACTGGGTGGCGGCGTGATCGGCGATCTGGTCGGCTTCGCGAGCGCCATCCTGAAGCGCGGCACCCGCTTCGTGCAGATCCCCACCACGCTGCTGGCGCAGGTCGACAGTTCGGTCGGCGGCAAGACCGGGATCAACACCGCCGCGGGCAAGAACCTGATCGGCGCGTTCCACCAGCCCGAACTGGTGCTGATCGACCCGCTCGTGCTCGACACGCTGCCCGATCGCGAACTGCGCGCCGGCTATGCCGAGGTGGTGAAATACGGCCTGATCGACGATCCCGACTTCTTCGCCTGGTGCGAACGCAACGGTGCGGCACTGCTGGCCGGCGACACGGCCGCGCGCGAGGCGGCGATCGCACGCTGCGTCGCCAACAAGGCGCGGATCGTCGCCGCCGACGAGTTCGAGACCAACGGCACGCGCGCGTTGCTCAACCTGGGCCACACGTTCGGGCACGCGCTGGAGGCCGAAGCGGGGTTCGATGGCTCGCTGCTGCATGGTGAAGCGGTCGCGGCAGGCTGCGCGCTGGCGTTCGATTTCTCGGTCGCGCAGGGGTTGTGCCCGCCCGACCATGCCGAGCGGGTCCGCGCGCATCTGCGCAGCGTCGGCCTGCCGGACGGCCTTGCAGCCACCGGCCTGGGGGCGAACGGCGCTCGGCTGGTCGAGCATATGCGCCACGACAAAAAGGCTAGCGGCGGGCGGCTCGCCTTCCTGCTCGCAGGGGGCATCGGTCAAACCTATCTGGAGCGCGACGTCGATCTCGCCGCCGTCGAGGCGTTTCTGGACGCGCAAAGCTGATGCCCAACGGCGTCGCCAAGCGCGATCTGCCGACCAAGACCTGCCCCGCCTGCGAGCGGCCGTTCGCCTGGCGCAAGAAGTGGGCGTGCGACTGGGACAGCGTCGTCTATTGTTCCGACGCCTGCCGGAAGAAACGTTAGCCCCCTTCCCGCCTGCGGGAGGGGTTTGGCGAGGGCATGTCGTGAGGTTCGCCGCTTGCGAACAGCCCCTCCCCCTGGCACCTCCCGCAGGCGGGAGAGGAACCTCTCAAAACCCCGCGATGTCGGCGATCTCGGCGGTGCGATCGGTATAGGCCTGCGACACGCAGGCCGCGGAACCGCAGCGGTTGCGGAAGGCGAGCCAGCGGTCACGGCTGCCGCGCAGCGCCGCGCGCGTCTCCGCATCACCACGCGCCATCCCCGCATAATAGCCCGAACTCATCCTCCGGTCCTGCGCGGCAAGCCCGGCGTCCGAGCAGATCATCTGCTCCACCCGCCCCCGCGCCACCCGGCAGTTGAAGCTGGGGCGGGCCACGGTCACCGGACGCGCCGGCTCTGACCTGGCGACGCGGGTCTCCGCCTCGGAGGCCTCCACCCGCGCGGGACGCGGCGGGGGCGCGACGCGGGGCGGGGGCGCGGGACGGGCCGGCGGCGCG
>NZ_JAQGLJ010000001.1 GCF_028292945.1 Sphingomonas bacterium
GTTCACGTTTACGCTCATAGGCCCAGCGCCCATGGCTTGGGACCGCCAGTAGGCTTGGCCGTGCCGTCGAGCCGCACCGCGCGAACGATCACCACCGGCCGCGCGAGCGTCTGTCCCTTCATCGCGCCGACGCCGCCGGGCGCGGTGGGCTGCGCCAGGATCCGCTTGACCGCAGCCATGCCGGCGATGACGCGGCCGAACACGGCATAGCCAGGCCGGCCGGGCCGCGCGTCGAGCGACGGGTTGGCGCCGACCATGATCGAGAAATTGCCCGTGCCGGAATCCTCGCGCTCGAACCGCGCCATCGAGATCGCGCCGTCGGTGTGGCGTAGCCCGGTGCGGCTGGTCGGCTCCAGCGGCACGCCCGGCAGCACACGACGCGGATCCGTGCCGATCCCGCCCTCCACGAACCCGCCCGGCGTGCGGCTGCGGCGGGCCGCGCGGAAGAAGCGGGTGCCCTCGAACCGGCCGTCATCGACATAGCGCAGGAAGTTTGCGGTGGTTTTCGGCGCGCGCCGAGCGTCGAGCGCTAGCGTGATCGGCCCGGCGGCGGTGTCGAGGCGAACGCGCACGGTGGCGGGTTCGGGCGGCGCGGCACCGAGGAGCAGGGGCAGGGGCAGGAGGAGGACGCGCATCCGGGGTCCCCTACGCCCGCCTCCTGCGTTCGTCACCGGCCTTCTGCACCTCCCCGGCCGAAGCCGGGGAGGGGAATGGATCGACGGCGGGACTCCAAACGACGCGGATCAGATCTGCCGGTCCCTTCCCGCCCAATAGGGTGCCCTGACCTTGCTGCGCTGGATCTTGCCGGCTTCCGAGCGCGGCAGATCGGCGGCGAAATCGAGCGCGCGCGGCGCCTTGAATGAGGGCAGCGCCGCACGGGCAAAGGTCAGCAGTTCGGCCGCCAGCGCGTCGGACGGTGCGTACCCGGACGCCAGCATCACCACCGCGCGTACTTCCTCGCCCCACTCCGGATGCGGGGCACCGACGGTCGCGGAGTCCGCCACCGCCGGGTGACCGAGCAGCACGTTGTCGACCTCCTGCGGGTAGATGTTGACGCCGCCGGAGATGATCGTCTCGGCGCTGCGCCCGGTCAGGAACAGGTAATCTTCCGCATCGAAATAGCCGATATCGCCCATGGTGAAGAAGCCGTCGACGCGGGTGCTCGCGGTCTTGCCGGCATCGCCATGATAGCTGAAGTCCGCGCCGGGCGGGACCTGGTGGTAGATGCCGCCCTCCTCGCCGTTTGGTAGCGCGCGACCCGCCTCGTCGAGGATGCGGACCTGCAGCAGTTGCGGGCGCTTGCCGACGCTGCCCGGCTTGCGCAGCCATTCCTCGCTGGAGATCATGAAGCCCGAGCCGCCCTCCGACCCTGCATAATATTCGTGCAGAACGGGGCCGAACCAGTCGATCATCGCGCGCTTCACCTCCGGCGGGCAGGGTGCGGCACCGTGGATGATGTGGCGCACGTGATCGACGGGGTAGCGCGCCTTGATCGCACCGGGCAGCGCTAGCAGCCGCTGGAACATGATCGGGACGAGATGCAGGTGCGTGACCTTCTCCTCAGAGATGGTCCGCAGCACCGTCTCCGAGTCCCATTTGTCGAGGAAAATCAGCGGCGCGCCAGCACCGCTCGCGGCAGCGACGTCAAACGTTAGGGGGGCCGCGTGATAGGCGGGGCCGGCGCAGAGCTGGACCAGGTCCGGTTGGTGATAGCCGCGCAATGCATAGGCGGTCTGTGGGATGACCGGTGCGTTTGGCCGGTGAACGCCCTTGGGTCGGCCGGTCGTCCCGGAGGTGTAGAGCATCGTTGAGCCGAGCACCGGGTCGGTCAGGTCGCTGTCGTCATAATCCGCGAGCGCAGCGTCGTAGCGCTCGAACCCGTCGAGTTCGCCACCGATCGCGAGGCGGACGGTGACGCGGTCGTTCGCGGCGAGCAACGGCGAAAGGCCGGCGACGCGCGGTTCGGCGAGCACCGCCTTGGCCTCGCAATCGGCGACGATGTAGGCGACCTCGTCGGCGGACAGGTGCCAGTTTATCGGGGTCAGCCTCAGCCCGGCCCGGCGCGTCGCGAACAGCGCGTCGACGAACTCGACGCGGTTGGAGCAGACCAGCGCCACCGCGTCGCCGGCCCGCAGCCCGCGCGCGCGGAGCAGCCGCGCGAGCCGGTTGGCGCGGGCGTTGACCGCCGCGAAGTCGTACCACGTCGCGTCCGGGTCGCGCACCGCGCGGGCCTGCGGCTGGACGTCCGCCCACACCGCCGCGGTCATGCCGACGTGCGCGGCGGCCTCCAGCCGCTCGATCAGCGCTGCATCGAACGTCGTCACGCCGCCGCCTGCCGCCTGAGCGCAACGCCTGCGCGCCAATAATGGAAGATCGCCCACGGCGTCACGCTCGCCATGATGACCAGCGCCCAGCGCAGCGAATCCTGCTTGCCCGCCCACGGGACCAGCAAGTCGCTGATCACGCCGATCAACGTCGGCCCGAGCCCCAGCCCGATCATGTTGATGACCAGCAGCGTGATCGCCGCCCAGGTCGCACGCATCCGCATCGGCGCCAGCCCCTGCAGCAGCGCGAAGGTCGGCCCCAGATAGCTCGACGCGAACAGGATCTGGATGCCGTACGCCACAATCGCGACCGTCGGGATGTCCGTCAGGTAGAACAGCAGGGTGAAGGGCAACGCCAAGACCTTCAGCCACGCCACCATCCAGCTCTGCGCGTGCATGCCCCAACGCTTGGCCGACCAGTCCGCCAGCCGTCCCCCGCCCACACCGGACACGGTGCCGAGCAGCGCCGCCACCAGGCCGAACAATCCCGCCTGCGTGATGGAAAAGCCCAGCGAACGCTGCAGATAGCTAAGTCCGAACGCGGTCAGCGCATAGCCGATCAGCGAGGTCAGCGTGACGCCGGCGACCAGATGTCGCGCGGCACGATTGCGCCACATGTCGGCGAAGGCCGATCGCATGCTCGGCATAGCGCTGGTGTCCACCACCCGCGTCACCTCAGACTGGCCACGCCGCGGCTCCACGACGAACAGGCGCACGATAATCGCCAGCAAAATGCCCGGTGCACCGATCGCCATGATCGCGACGCGCCAGCCATACGCGTCCGCCAGCTGGGACCCGATATAGGTGCCAAAGCCACCGCCCAGCACGACGCCCAACGTATAGATTGCCATCGCGCTGGCGCGCTTCTCGACCGGATACAGATCGGCGATGATCGAATGGCTGGGCGGGCTGGACCCGGCCTCGCCGATGCCGACGCCGATGCGGGCGAGCAGCAGCTGCCAGAAGTTCTGCGCGACGCCGCACACCACCGTCATCGCGCTCCATAGCGCCAGCGACACGGCGATGATGTTGCGCCGGTTGCTGCGGTCCGCCAGTCGCGCGACCGGGATGCCGAGACCCGCGTAGAAGATGGCGAACGCCAGGCCCGACAGCAGGCCCAGTTGCGTGTCCGACAGCTGGAGGTCGGCCTTGATCAGCTCCAGCAGGATCGCCAGGATCTGCCGGTCCATGTAGCTGAAGAAATAGGTCAGCGTCAGCAACGCCAGCGTCAATGTCCGACGCCGGGTCGCCCGGTCCTGAGCAATCTGGTCCTCGGCTATCTGGCCTTGGACCATCTGGTCCTCACCCGTCAGCGTTGTGCCAATGCCCATGCAATCTTCTCCTGTACGCGCCGCGCAAGTCTTCGCTCGCGTTCAACGTTTGGACGGTGCGGTACGGGCCTTGTCACGTCAAGCACCGTTCCCGTTCAGAAACGTCGGTATGCGGGTTGACGCACGGTGTAGCGGTTCGCCAGAGCGGTGGAGCGACAGGGGTTCATGCCGATGACGGTACGCAACAAGGCTTATATCGCCGGCGCGTGGGAGCATCCCACCCGGCTTGCACCCGACAAGACGACGCCGCAGCTGCACGCCGAGTGCGCGGCGGGTGCGCTGGCCGACGCAGGGCTGAGCGTGACGGACGTCGACGGCTATTTCTGCGCGGGCGACGCGCCCGGCTTCGGCGGGCTGTCGATGATCGACTATCTGGGGCTGAACGTCCGGCATACCGACTCTACCGAGACCGGCGGCTCGTCCTACATCCTTCATGTCGGCCACGCCGCGCAGGCGATCGCGGCGGGCAAGTGCCGCGTGGCGCTGATCACGCTGGCGGGACGGCCGCGCTCCGAACCGTTCCGCCGCTTCCCCGGCGGCGCGCCCGAAGCCCCGTTCGAAGGCTGGGTGGGGATGAGCACGCACAACAGCTACGGCATGTGCGCCGCGCGCCACATGCACGAGTTCGGCACCACGGCCGAACAGCTGGCGTGGATCAAGGTCGCGGCCAGCCACCACGCACAGCACAACCCGCACGCGATGCTGCGCGACGTGGTGAGCGTGGACGACGTGCTCGCCTCCCCGATGATCTCGGACCCGCTGCATCGGCTGGATTGCTGCGTAGTGTCGGACGGCGGCGGCGCGCTGCTGGTGGTGGCGCCCGAGATCGCGCGCGAACTGAAGCGCCCGCTGGTCGCGGTGCGCGGCGCGGGCGAGGCGGTGAAGGGGCCGCAGGGTGGGCGCAACCTGGACCTGACCACCTCCGCCGCCGCCGTGTCCGGGCCGACCGCCTTCGCCGAGGCGGGGGTGACGCCGGCCGACATCAAGTACGCGTCGATCTATGACAGCTTCACGATCACCGTGCTGATCCAACTGGAAGATCTGGGCTTCTGCGCCAAGGGCGAGGGCGGCAGGTTCGTCGCCGACGGCAATCTGATCTCAGGCACGGGCAAACTGCCGTTCAACACCGACGGCGGCGGCCTGTGCAACAACCATCCCACCAACCGCGGCGGCATCACCAAGGTGATCGAGGCGGTGCGGCAGCTGCGCGGCGAAGCCCATCCGGCGGTCCAGGTGCCGAACTGCGATCTGGCGGTGGCGACCGGCATTGGCGGCTCGCTAGGCGCGCGGCATGGCGCCGCCACGCTCATTATGGAGCGCCAGTGATGCGCAAGCTTCCCGTTCCCGAGGTCACGCCCGAGACACAGCCCTTCTGGGACGCCGCCGCACAGGGCAAGCTGCTGATCAAGCGGTGCGGCGCGTGCGGCGAGCCGCATTACTATCCGCGTGCGCTGTGCCCATTCTGCCTGTCCGCCGACACGCGCTGGATGGAGGCGGCGGGGACCGCGACGATCTACAGCCTGTCGACGATGCGGCGCGGGCCGGACGCGCCGTTCACGCTGGCCTATGTCACGCTGGACGAAGGGCCGGCGGTGCTGACCAACATCGCGACGGACAATTACGATGCGCTGGCAATCGGGCAGCGGGTGAGGGTGTCGTTTGTCCCGAGCGAGGGCGGTCCGCCCCTGCCCTGTTTCACACCCGAGTGAGGTGACGAACCCTTTCTTCCGTCATGCTGAGTTTATTTCAGCATCCATGCGCGACATCGGCGGCACGTCAGACGTCGAGGTGATCGCGTGGACCCTGAAACAAGTTCAGGGTGACGAAGAAGTGGGTCGGAACCACCTGCGCCATGACTGACGCCACCCTCGCACAACGCCAGGCCGACGACGACGCCTTCGTCCAGCGCCACCTCCGGCGCAATTTCACCGGGCACTTCATCCACGGCATGCTGGGGCTGACCGGCTTTCGGGTGATGTACGCGCCGACGCTGATCCCCAGCTACATCCTGCTGCTGACCGGTTCGGCGGCAATGGTCGGGCTCGGCCAGTCGCTGCTGCAACTGGGCGCGATCCTGTCGCCGATCGTCGGCGCGGCGCGCATCGAACATCGCGCGCGCGTGCTGCCCTACGCGATCCGCGTCGGCGGGCTGATGCGCGTGCAGATCCTGGGACTGGCGCTTGCGGGCTGGTTTCTCGGCGGCTGGGCGCTGGTCGCGGTGACGTTGATGCTGTTCTTCCTGCTTGGCATCTTCACCGGCACGCAGCGCGTCGCATTCCAGATGCTGATGTCAAAGGTCATCCCGATCGCCAGGCGCGGGCGGCTGCAGGGCTATCGCAACCTGACCGGCGGCGCGATCGCGGCGGTGATGTCCTATTGGGCGGGCGCGTACCTGATCGAGCGCGACGTGTGGGGGAACGGCTATGCCACCACCTTCTTCGTCACCTTCGTGCTCACCTCGCT
This sequence comes from Sphingomonas bacterium, assembly GCF_028292945.1. Taxonomy (GTDB): domain Bacteria; phylum Pseudomonadota; class Alphaproteobacteria; order Sphingomonadales; family Sphingomonadaceae; genus Sphingomonas. Next base: position 6,119 of record NZ_JAQGLJ010000001.1, read on the forward strand.
GGGGCTGTTCGCCCTGCAGGCGATGATGAAGGAGCCGGATGCGGTGACCGTGCGCGGGCAGGTCTCCCTGCGAGAGCGCATGCGCGACCTGCCCGAATTGCTCTCCGATCCCGACTATCGCTGGTTCATCATCGCGCAGGGGCTGGCGATCGCGGGGCGGGTCGGCGCCCCCTTCTATGTGCTGATCGCGGCCGAGCGGATGGGGATGGACGGCAGCACCATCGGCCTGCTGTCGCTGGCGTTCCTCGGCGCAGATACGCTGTCGAACCTGCTCTGGGGCCAGATGGGCGACCGGCTCGGCTTTCGCGCGGCATTCATCGCGGCGGTGGCCTTGTGGATCGGCGGGATCGCGATGCTGCTGCTCGCGGCCACACCCGGCGTGATCGTGGCGAGCTTCTGCCTCTTGGGCGCGGCGGCGTCGGGCTATCAGATGAGTGCGACCACCATGGTACTGGAATTTGGCGCGCGCGAGGACACCGCCATGCGGCTGGCGCTGTCCACGACGGTGGAAGGCACGATCGCCGCCGCCGGCCCCCTGATCGGCGGGCTCGTGGTACACCTGCTGGGCGCGCGGGTGCTGATGGCGGTGGCGCTCGGTTTTCTCGTCGCCGCACTGCTGGTGCTGCTGTTCCGCGTCCGCGAACCGCGTCGGCGCGTCCCGGCGGTCGTATTCGACGATCTCGGCACGCCCGAGGCTTGATGCGCACCGGAACCCCGGATCCCGCTCTTGCCGCCGCCAGCCTGGTCGGCGTGATGTTCATCAACATGCTGGGCTTCGGGATCATCATTCCGCTGCTGCCCTTCTACGCGCAGTCATTCGATGCCGCGCCGTGGCAGATCGCGCTGATCTTCTCCGCCTTTCCGATCGGCGCATTCTTCGGCGAGCCGTTCTGGGGGCGTTTGAGCGACAGGCTGGGCCGAAAGCCGCTGCTGATCTCGACCGTCACCGGCAACCTGCTCTGTTATCTGGCACTGGCCTTTGCCGGTGATGTCTGGACGGCGTTCCTGATCCGGCTGATCGGCGGCGCGGCAAGCGGCAATGGCGCGGTGATGCAGGGCTATATCGCCGACGTCACTCCGCCCGAACAGCGGACGCGGCGGCTGAGCTGGATCGGCGCGGCCGCGAGCCTGGGGCTGGTGGTCGGCCCGTCGATCGGCGGCGTGTTCGCGCATCCGGAAGCGGGGTCGGCGGGGTTCCGCGTGCCCCTGCTGATCGCCGCCGGCTTTTCCGCGCTGGCGCTGGTGTCGCTGCTGTTGTTCATCCGCGAGCCGCTCACCCACCGCGAGGAGCGCCCGCACCAGAGCCGCCTCGCCGCGCTGGGCGAGGTGACGCGCCATCCGGTGATCGGCCGGCTGATGCTGCTCACCTTCCTGGTCGGGTTCGCGTTCACCGGCATCGAGTCGGTGTTCGGGCTGTGGGGCGAGGCGCGGTTCGGCTGGGGGCCGAAGGAGGTCGGGTGGTGCTTCGCGGTCGCGGGCGGCGTGTCGGCGGTGACGCAGTTCTTCGTCACCGGGCCGCTCTCCGAACGGTTCGGCGAGGCGCGCGTGCTGGCCGTCGGCATGGCGCTGACGGTGATCGGCTGCGCGTTGCAAACCCAGTCGACGGGGATCGCGATGACCACCGCGCTGATGGCGCTGACCGCGCTGGGTCAATCGGTCAGCTGGCCCAATGTCGGCGCGCTGATCAGCCGCGCCGCCGATCCGGCGAAGCAGGGACAGGTGCTGGGGCTGAACAATGCCTGCGGCGCGCTGGCGCGAGTCGCGGGACCGCTGACGGCGGGGCTGGCGTTCGCGGGCGTGTCGATCGACGCGCCGTTCGTGATCGCCGCACTGGTGGTCGCGCCAGCGATTTTGTTGGCGCTGAGTGCGGCGGGGCGGGCTCGAGTCCCGGCTCTATAACTTTCTCCGACGGAAGTCGGGCCAGTCTGCCGCGCCGCGGACTAGGCGCGGCTTCCGCCGGGGAAGAAGGCCTTCCGCCGGCTCCTCAGGCCGAACCCCGCTCCCGCGCCCGGCGATACGTCCCCAACACCCGCAGCCACTTGGCGTGGTAGCCCAGCTCGTCGAGCGCGCGATCCAGCCCGGCATCGCCAGGCTTGCCTTCCACATCGGCGAAGAACTCGCTCGCCGAGAAGCTGCCGCCGCGCTGGTAGCTTTCCAGCTTGGTCATGTTGACGCCGTTGGTCGCGAAGCCGCCGAGCGCCTTGTACAGCGCGGCCGGCACGTTCCTCACCTCGAAGATCAGCGTCGTCATCCACGGCCCCTCCCCTGCCGGCCGTGTGCCGCCGCGCGCGAGCACCACGAAGCGGGTGGTGTTGTGCTCGGCGTCGGCAATATCGTTCGCCAGTATGTCGAGGCCGTACAGCGCCGCCGCGCCTGGTGGCGCGAGCGCCGCCGCCGAAGGGTCGCCGCGCTGCGCGACCAGCGCGGCGGCACCGGCCGTATCGGGGTAGCTCACCGGCGTCATGCCGTGCGCCTTGAGCCAGTGGCGGCACTGGCCGAGCGCCTGCGGGTGGCTCACCGCCTCGCGCACCTCGGACAGCGGTCCGCTTCCCATCAAGGCATAGCGGATGCCCAGAAAATGCTCCCCGGTAATGACCAGCCCCGATTCGGGCAGCAGGAAGTGGATGTCCGCCACGCGCCCGTGGAGCGAGTTCTCGATCGGGATGATCGCGCAATCCGCACGGCCTTCCTTCACCGCGTCGATCGCATCGGCGAAGTCGAAGCATGGCAGCGGCAGGCCGTCGGGGAACGCCTCGCGCGCCGCGACATGGCTGTTGGCGCCGGGCGCGCCCTGAAACGCGACCGCGCGGTCCGGCGCGCCGGCGGCGGCGTCGGTCATCGCCGACACGAGCGCGCGGGCGGGGGTGGGGAAACTCTCCATATCGCCTGCGCCGTTAGCGGCGGTACGCGGGTTGCGGTAGGGGCGGCGCTTTCCTAAAGGTCACATCTAAGAGTTTGGGCGTTCAAAGCCCACCCAATCAGGAAGCACGCCCCCGCGATGGATAACAGGACCAACACGATCGCCGGCTGGACGCTGGCCGCCTTCGGCGCGGCGCTGGCGGCTTCGATTGTCGGCGGCATGGTGTTCCATGGTGGGGAGCCGGCGAAGGAAGGTTACGTCATCGAAGGCGCGGCCGAGACGGGCGGCGAAGCGGCCGAGGTGCCGATCGCGACGCTGCTCGCCAGCGCCGACGCGGGCAAGGGTGCCGACGTGTTCAAGAAATGCTCCGCCTGCCACACCATCGTCCCCGGCGGAGCTACCGGGATCGGTCCCAATCTGCACGGCATCATGGGCCAGCCGATCGCGAAGAAGCCGGGCTTTGCCTACTCCTCCGCGTTGACGGGCGTCGGCGGAAATTGGGACTGGGACAAGATGAACGCCTGGCTGAAGAGCCCGCGCAAGTTCGCCGACGGCACCAAGATGACCTTCGCGGGCCTGTCCAAGGGCGAGGACCGCGCCAATGTGCTGGCGTACCTGAACGCGCAGGGGTCCAACCTGCCGCTTCCCGCCGCCCCGCCGCCGGGTGCGGCGGCTGCTGGCGCCTCGCCGGTGACCGGCGGCAACGCACCGGGCACCGAAGGTGGGCAAAATCAGGATGCCGCACCGGGCGCGAAGTCCGCGATCGACGCGGTAGCGACAGACCGCCGCGCGGAGACGGGCGACATCGCCAACACCGGCACGCCCGCGTCTGGCGCGCCGTCGGTGGACCCCGGGGCGCAGCGGCAGGGGGCGAAGGTGGGCCGCTAGTGCGGCAGCCGGCTACGTCCGGCTGACTGGCACAAGGCCGGCCGACGGGTCGCATAGCGAAACCGTTCGACGTCACGGGATTCACTCCCGTGACGGCCGTTGTAGCGTGAGACATAACAACGTGTAAGAGGCCCGCCGCGGCAAAGCCGCGTCGTCGGACGGGTTCGCCGAGGAGACCCGCCGGCCGGGCTAGCGCGAGTCGTGCCGCAGCTACGCTGCATCAGGCCGCGCTACGCATCAAGCCGGCGGCGACGGCTCTGCCTTCGCCCGTTCCTCATAGAAGCGACGCACCACTTCCCACGCTTCCTCCGCCGTCTCGACAAAGGTGAAGATCTCAAGGTCGCGTTCCGAGATCACGCCCTCCTCGACCAGCGCGGGAAAGTTCACCACCTTGTTCCAGAATTCGCGGCCGAACAGCAGTACCGGCAGCGGCTTGATCTTGCCTGTCTGGATCAGCGTCAGCAGCTCGAACAGTTCGTCGAACGTGCCGAACCCGCCCGGAAACGCCGCCAGCGCGCGCGCGCGAAGCAGGAAATGCATTTTCCGAAGCGCGAAATAGTGAAACTGCATCGCCAGCGCCGGCGTGACATAGGGGTTCGGAGCCTGCTCGTGCGGCAGGACGATGTTGAGCCCGACCGACTCCGCTCCCACGTCATGCGCCCCACGGTTCGCGGCCTCCATGATCGATGGGCCACCCCCCGAACATACCACGAAATGGCGCATGCCCTTCTCGTCGCGCGGCAGCCGGCTGGTCAGGCGTGCCAGTTCGCGCGCGACATCATAATATTTGCTCTTCGCAACCAGGCTCTCCGCGCGTCGGCGGCCCTTGTCGTCGGTGGCGAGATCCAGCATCGCCTGCGCCTTCTCCCGCTCCGGAATGCGCGCGGAGCCATAAAAGACGAAGGTCGACGCGATCTTGGCCTCGTCGAAGATCAGCTCGGGCTTGAGCAGTTCGAGCTGGAATCGCACCGGGCGCAGATCCTCGCGCAGCAGGAAGTCGAGATCCTGAAAGGCAAGGCGGTAGGAAGGATGCTCGGTCTGCGGCGTCGAGATGGCGGTGGCGGCGCTCTCGGCGTCCTGCTTGGCGCGCGCGAAGACGCGGGAGGGTACACGGGTGTCTGTCATCCCAGTGAGTTACGCACCGAACGTGTCATGCGCAAGTCACCGGCACAGACCGGCCCGATCCGCCTCCAGGTGCAGGTGATCCGCATGCGCGGCGTTGTAGTCGGGCGACAGCACCGTGCCGAACCGCTTGCACGCCGAGCGACGCACGGTTTGCAGGAACTCGCGCACGGCCGGGTCAGGCGACTTCCAGTCACGCAGCACGGTGACGCGGCGACCGTCCTTGAGCACGAATCCGCCGACGTCGATCGCGTTGGCGATCGCGTGTCCCGAGCGCCGGTCGCCGCGCCCGGCGACGTTGCGGCAGGCGAAGCTGCCGAAGGTCTCGACGCGGGCGAGTTCGCTGCCGAGGATCTGGAACGCGGCGGGCCCTACCCCCGAGCGCACCCAGGCGCTGAACGCGCGTGCCTGACCGCAGCGGATGCCGGTCAGGTTGGTGACCGGCACGCCGATCTCCAGCAACTGCACCGCGCCGAACAGGCCGCAGCCGGGACCGGCCTGGCGGTCGGGGAGTGGGCGGAACGCGACCGACTGCGCGCGCAGATCGGCATGGCATTGCGCGGTTTCGCGCGCGGAGGGCTTGGCGATCTGCTGCTGCGCGGCGGGGCGCTCGGAGCGACCACAGGCGACGAGAGCCAATAGCCCCACTCCCGTCATGCCGGGCTTGAGCCGGCATCCATGTCTCCACACGGACCACATTGGTGGTGATTGCGGCACGTTGGACCCCGGAACAAGGGTCCCAGCAAAGTGCTACTTTGCTGGGCACCCATCTCCGGGGTGACTGTGGGATTGTGCACCGCCGCAAACTCCCCTACCCGCCGGAACGGGCCACGCGGTCCCAACGCCGCGCGTGCTCTCTGCAAGGAGAGATACATGACTGATACCGTTGCGGCCGTTGGGGCCGCCGTTACGAAGCCGACCATGAAACCGGCCCGTCCCTTCTTCAGCTCCGGTCCCTGCGCCAAGCCACCCGGCTGGTCGGCGGAGCGACTCGCCACTGCCAGCCTGGGCCGCTCGCATCGCTCGAAGGTTGGCAAGCAACGCCTGCAGCATTGCATCGACCTGATGCGCGCGGTCCTCAAGCTCCCCGACACGCACCGCATCGGTATCGTCCCCGGCTCCGACACCGGCGCCTATGAGATGGCGATGTGGACGATGCTCGGGCAGCGGCCGGTGACCACACTGGCCTGGGAAAGTTTCGGCGAAGGCTGGGTCACCGACGCCGTCAAGCAGCTGAAGATCGACCCCCTCGTGATCCGCGCGGACTATGGCGAGCTTCCAGATCTGCGCCAAGTCGACTGGTCGCACGACGTGCTGTTTACCTGGAATGGCACCACCAGCGGCGTGCGCGTGCCCGACGGCGATTGGATTGCCGCCGACCGCGAGGGCCTGAGCTTCGCCGACGCGACCAGCGCGGTGTTCGCCTACGACCTGCCCTGGGACAAGATCGATGTCGCCACCTTCTCGTGGCAGAAGGTGCTCGGCGGGGAGGGCGCACATGGCGTGCTGATCCTGGGCCCGCGCGCAGTCGAGCGGCTGGAGAGCTACACGCCGGCCTGGCCGCTGCCCAAGGTGTTCCGCCTCGTGTCGAAAGGCAAGCTGACCGAGGGCGTGTTCAAGGGCGAGACGATCAACACGCCGTCGATGCTGGCGGTCGAGGACGCGATCTGGGCGCTGGAATGGGCGCAATCGCTTGGAGATGGCGGCCTGATCGCGCGCTCGGATGCGAACGCCGCCGCGTTGGACCGGATCGTGGCGGAGCGCGACTGGCTCGGCCACCTCGCCGCCGACTCGGCGACGCGCTCGACCACCAGCGTATGCCTGACCGTCGCAGGCGCGGACGAGGCGTTGATCAAGCGCATGGCCGCTAGCCTCGAGGCGGAAGGTGCCGCGTTCGACATCGCCGGCTATCGCGACGCGCCGCCGGGCCTGCGCATCTGGTGCGGGGCGACGGTCGACACCGCTGACATCGAGGCGCTCGGACCTTGGCTCGACTGGGCGTACGCCGAGGCTCGGACCGCCGCTTAAGCCGTCACCCTGAAATCGTGTCAGGGTCCACGTGCGACATCAACCACCATGCCCGTCGCAAGCCGTCGCGCGTGGATGCTGAAACAAATTCAGCATGATTTCTAGGATCACTTCCATGCCCAAAGTCCTCATTTCCGACCAAATGGATCCCAAGGCCGCGCAGATCTTCCGCGAACGCGGGGTCGAGGTGGACGAGATCACCGGCAAGACACCGGAAGAACTGAAGGCGATGATCGGCGGCTATGACGGCCTTGCGATCCGCTCGTCGACCAAGGTGACCGCCGCGATCCTCGATGCCGCCACCAATCTGAAGGTCGTGGGTCGCGCGGGAATCGGGGTCGACAACGTGGACATCCCCGCCGCATCGGCACGCGGCGTGGTGGTGATGAACACGCCGTTCGGCAATTCGATCACTACCGCCGAGCACGCGATCGCGCTGATGTTCGCACTTGCGCGCCAGTTGCCAGAGGCGGATGCGTCGACGCAGGCGGGCAAGTGGGAGAAGAACCGCTTCATGGGGGTCGAGCTGACCGCCAAGACGCTGGGGCTGATCGGCGCGGGCAATATCGGCTCGATCGTCGCCGACCGTGCGCGCGGGCTGAAAATGAAGGTGATCGCGTTCGATCCCTTCCTGACGCCCGAACGCGCGATCGAGATCGGGGTGGAAAAGGTCGATCTGGAAGCGCTGCTCGCGCGCGCCGACTTCATCACGCTGCACACGCCGCTCACCGATCAGACGCGCAATATCCTGTCGGCGGAGAATCTCGCCAAAACGAAGCAGGGCGTGCGGATCATCAACTGCGCGCGCGGCGGGCTGATCGACGAGGCGGCGCTCAAGGCGGGGCTAGATTCCGGCCACATCGGCGGCGCGGCACTCGACGTGTTCGTCGAAGAGCCGGCCAAGGCCTCGCCGCTGTTCGGTACGCCCAACTTCGTCTCGACCCCCCATCTGGGGGCGTCGACAACGGAGGCGCAGGTCAACGTCGCGATCCAGGTCGCCGAGCAGATGGCGGATTTCCTGATGTCGGGCGGCGTCACCAACGCGCTCAACATGCCGTCGCTGTCGGCGGAGGAAGCGCCCAAGCTGAAGCCGTACATGGCACTCGCCGAGAAACTCGGCTCGCTGGTGGGGCAGCTCGCGACGGGCGCGATCGGCGGCATCTCGGTCGAGACGGAGGGCGCTGCGGCGCAGCTCAACGGCAAACCGATCACGTCCGCCGTGCTCGCCGGCTTCCTGGGTACGCAGACCGCGACGGTCAACATGGTCAACGCGCCCGTGATCGCGCGCGAACGCGGACTGGAGGTGCGCGAGATCAGGACGGAGCGCGAGGGCGACTATCACACGCTGCTGCGCGTCACGGTCAAGACCGCTAGCGGTGACCGCTCGGTCGCGGGCACGCTGGTCGGTGCGGCGAACCCGCGGCTGGTCGAGCTGTTCGGTATCCCGGTCGAGGCCGATCTCGTCGGCCCGATGCTGTACGTCGTCAACGAGGACGCGCCCGGCTTCATCGGCCGGCTGGGCACCCTGCTGGGCGAGGCGGGAGTCAACATCGGCACCTTCCACCTCGGCAGGCGCGCGGCGGGCGGCGAGGCGGTGCTGCTGCTGTCGGTCGACGAGTCGGTAACGGCGGAGCTGCTGGCGGCGGTCAAGGCGCTGCCAGGGGTGCGGACGGCGATGGGCTTGCGGTTCTGATCGGGACGGGAGAGTGGGGCGCATGACCCCCCTCCTCCCCTCCGGTTTCGCGGATCGGTTACCACCCCATGCCGACATTGCCGCCGCCGTCGAGGCGCGTATCCTGTCGGTCGCGCACGCGCATGGCTACGAACGCGCCGATCCGCCGCTGGCCGAGTTCGCCGATGCGCTCGGATCGCGACTCAAGGCCGGTGGCCTGCGCGATGCGGTGCGCTTCGTGGATCCCCTATCGCAGCGCACCCTGGCGATCCGGCCGGACCTGACCGCGCAGGTCGCGCGGATCGCGGCGACGCGGATGGGGCACCATCCCCGGCCGGTGCGCCTGTCCTATGCGGGATCGGTGTTACGGCTGCGCGCCTCCGATCTGGCGCCCGCCCGCGAGCGACGGCAGATCGGGTGCGAGCTGATCGGTCTCGACACGGTCGCGGCCGCCGGCGAAGTGCTGGGGATCGCGGCCGAGGCACTGCACGCGGCCGGTGCCACGGGACTGTCGATCGATCTGACGCTGCCCGACCTGGTCGACCTGCTCGCGGCCGGGCCGCTGCCGGTGGCCGCCGGGCAGGTCGAGGCGCTGCGCGACCGGCTCGACGCGAAGGACGCCGGCGGCGTCGCGGCGATCGCGCCGGCGTATCTGCCGCTGATCGAGGCGGCGGGGCCGTTCGCGGGCGCGCTGAAGCGGCTCCGAGCGATCGACGCAGGCGGCGTCCTGGCAACGCGGCTCGATGGCCTGGCGCAGCTTGCCCGCACCCTTGACGGCCGTGCCCGCGTGACGCTGGATCCGACCGAGCGACACGGGTTCGAATACCAGTCGTGGCTCGGCTTCTCGCTGTTCGTCGACGGCGTGGGCGCGGAGGTCGGGCGCGGCGGCACCTACACGCTGCTGCATGAGAGCGGGCAGGAAGAGGTCGCGACCGGCTTTTCGCTGTTCGCCGACGCGCTGGTCGCCACCGCACCGGCGCCGCCGCGCCGCCGCTTGTTTCTGCCGCTCGGCACGCCGATGCAGGCCGGCGCCGACATGCGCGCGCAAGGCTGGGTCACGGTCGCGGCGCTGGCGGCCGGCGACACGCCCGAGGGGCAGCTGTGCACGCACCTGTGGCGCGATGGCGAGGCGACGCCGCTCTAGGTCCAGACATGGCCGGAGGTGGGCAGCGCGATGCCCTCGCCCGCGTCGGACGCGCCATAGTTGATCCAGGCGGCGTGCGCGTGCGACGTGCCCAGGATCACCGGCTCGGCATGGCCGGGCCAGCTCATCACCCGCATGACCCGATGCGCGGTCGCCCGATTGGGCTCCATCATCACCCAGCCGAGCGGACGCTCCGCCGTCGCGCGCGCGCCCGCCGCGTCCATCGCCGCGCGTACCCGTGCCGCGCTGTCGGCAGGCAGATATTGCCAAACCACCGAATGCATCAGCACCCGCGTCACCCCCGCATCCTGCGGCTTGGCCAGCCGCGCCTCCAGCCAGTCCGCGGCGTCGGCACGATCGACCCTGACGCGCTGCTCGCGCACCATGTCGCAGGCGGTGGCGAGCCGGGCCATACGCTCGGGCTTCTCCGCCCAGACATAGGCGGCCAGCCGCGTCGCCACCGCCGGATGGGCCGCGTCCATCGGCGCGATGTCGCAACCGCGCGCGGCGACCAGCTCCAGCGCCACAGGCTCCGGCGCGGGGCCGGTCCAGTCGGGGCGCAGCACGATCCGTGCGTCCGCCGGGCCGACATGGGTGCCGCCCAGATCGAAGCCGTAGCGCCCGATCAGCAGGTTCAGCCCCGCGCTGGAGCCGATCTCCAGCACCTCGATGCGCGGGCCGTGCCGGCGTGCGACCTCCATCAGCCCGCACATCAGCGCCGCCGATCGCCCCGGCTCGTTGGTCTGCGGCGGGCCGTCCAGCCATGGCAGCAGCGCCGCCTCATGCTCGGCCAGTACGCGTTCGAGCACCGGCGAGATGTCGTCGGCCTCGCCCGCAAACACCCGCGCGAGTTCATCGTCGGCACCCGCGAGCACCAGCGCGTGCAGCCCGCCGATGAACCGCAGCGGCAAGGCGTCGCGCGTCGGCTCGCCCGGCCAGTCGAGCAGCCGCGCACCCACGGTCGTCGCCCGCGTCAGGTCCGCCGCGACGGCCGCGCAGATCGCGGCGTAGATGGGCGCGTCCATCGTCCGGCAGTAATGCTCCTGGATAGCGAACGCCCCCCGGTTCGCCGTCTCGTCACCCATGTTGCTCCCCTTCGCCCCGTCTGTTGCGCCTCCCTCACCCCCCGCGTAAAGCCCGCCGACCGTGGCCCCACCCCTCATCATCGCCGTCCCCAAGGGCCGCATCCTGGCGGAAGCGCAGCCGCTGCTCGCCCGCGCCGGCATCCGGCCGGAGCCTGCGTTCTTCGACGAGAACAGCCGCGCGCTGCGCTTCGCCACCGACGATCCGGACATCGAGCTGATCCGCGTCCGCGCGTTCGATGTCGCGACCTTCGTTGCGCACGGGGCGGCGCAGCTGGGGATCGTCGGCTCGGACGTGCTCGCGGAATTCGCCTATTCCGAGCTGTACGCGCCGGTCGATCTGGGTATCGGCCATTGCCGCCTGGCGGTCGCCGAGCCGGCCGCGATGGCGGAGACGGACGACCCGCGCGGCTGGAGCCATGTCCGCGTCGCCACCAAATACCCGCACGTCACGCAAGCGCATTTCGCCGCGCGCGGGGTGCAGGCGGAGTGCGTCAAGCTGAACGGCGCGATGGAGCTCGCCCCGTTGCTGGGGCTGGCGCCGCGCATCGTCGATCTGGTCAGCTCCGGCCGCACGCTCAAGGAAAACGGGCTCGTCGAGGTCGAGCGGATCATGGACGTGACCTCAAGGCTGGTGGTCAACCGCGCAGCGATGAAGACGCGAGCGGGCGTGGTGCCGCTGGTCGAGGCGTTCAGGTCGGCGGTCGCCGCCTGATGCAGCACCTTTCCACCCGCGACCCGGGTTTCGTAGCCAGCTTCGACGCGCTCGTCGCGCAGCGCCGCGAGTCCTCCGCCGATGTCAGCCGCGACGTCGCCGCGATCATCCGCGCCGTGCGCGACGGCGGGCAGGCGGCGGTCGAGGCGTATACGCGCCAGTTCGACCGCCACGACCTCGCTCAGAGCGGTTGGCGGATCGATCCGGGCGACTGTGCCGACGCCTTTCGCGCGCTTGAGCCGGAGTTGCGGGAGGCGCTGGAATTCGCGGCGGCCCGCATCCGCACCTATCACGAACGGCAACGCCCGGCCGACAGCGACACTACCGATACCGCGGGCGTGCGGCTGGGCGCGCGGTGGCGGGCGGTGGATGCGGCAGGAATCTACGTTCCGGGCGGCCGCGCGGCCTATCCCTCGTCGGTGCTGATGAACGCGATTCCAGCGCGCGTCGCGGGTGTGGGGCGGCTGGCGATGGTGACGCCGACGCCCGACGGCCAGGTATCCCCGCTCGTCCTCGCCGCCGCGCACCTCGCCGGCGTCGACGAGGTCTGGCGTGTCGGCGGCGCGCAGGCGGTGGCGGCGCTGGCGTACGGGGCCGGACCGATCGCGCCTGTCGACGTGGTGACCGGGCCTGGCAACGCCTGGGTCGCGGAGGCGAAGCGCCAGCTCTACGGCGTGGTCGGCATCGACATGGTCGCAGGCCCGAGCGAGATCGTCGTGGTCGCCGACGGCAGGAATGATCCCGACTGGATCGCCGCCGACCTGCTCGCGCAGGCCGAGCACGACACTGTCACGCAGTCGATCCTGTTCACCGACGACGAGGCGTTCGCGCTCAAGGTGGCGGATGCGGTCGAGCGTCAGCTGGGCGATCTGGCGACGGCGGCGGTCGCACGCGCCGCGTGGGACGCGAACGGCGCGATCGTCGTGGTGGAGCGGCTCGCCGATGCGATGCCGCTGTCCGACCGGCTCGCGCCCGAGCACCTCCAGCTCGCGGTCGACGATCCGGAAGGATTGTTCGACCAGGTCCGCCACGCGGGCAGCGTGTTCCTGGGCCGCCACACGCCCGAGGCGATCGGCGATTATGTCGCCGGGCCCAACCACGTCCTGCCGACCGGGCGCCGCGCGCGCTTCGCCAGCGGGCTGGGCGTCCTCGACTTCATGAAGCGGACCAGCTTCCTCCAGCTCGACGAGGATGCGCTGCGCGAACTCGGCCCGGCGACCGTGCGACTGGCGGAAGCGGAGGGCCTCCCTGCGCATGCGCGTTCGGTGGCGTTGCGGCTGCGGTTAAACCGGTAAAGCCCTCACCGTGCAGCCTGCGGCGGCTGTCCCTCTCCCGCTTGCGGGAGAGGGTTACAGGGTGACGAACCGCCCTGCCCGCCCTACATGCCGCCGCCCATGTCCCGTACCCAAGCCCGCACCCCTGCCCGCGCCGCCGCGCGGCTCGCCGCCGTTCAGGCGCTCTATCAGCACGAGATGGAGGCGACGCCGGTCGTCCGGCTGCTGAACGAGTTCCACCAGCACCGGCTGGGCGCGACGATCGAAGGGGCGGAGTACGCGCAGGCCGAAGTCGATTTCTTCGATGACGTGGTCCGGGGCGTGCTTGCGCGCGCCGACGAGATCGACGCGGCGATCGCCGGCAAGCTTGCCTCCGGGTGGACGCTGGCCCGGCTCGACAAGCCGATGAAGGCGATCCTGCGCTGCGGCACCTATGAACTGCTCGCGCGCGCCGACGTGCCGACGGGCGCGGTGATCAGCGAGTATGTCGACGTCGCCCACGCCTTTTATGAGCGGCGCGAAACCGGGTTTGTGAATGGACTGCTCGACGCGATCGCCAAGGAGGTGCGCGTCTGATTCCGGAACCGCGCGAATGAACGAAACCGCGTTCCTTCAGGCTTTGCGCCAGCTGCCGCTGCACCCCGGCGCGCGCGGTCTGCTGGATGACTCGGCGGTGGTGGGAGCGTTCGTTCTTACCACCGACACGTTGGTCGAGGGCGTGCACTTCCTCGCCGACGATCCGCCGGGCGATGTCGCATGGAAACTGCTGGCGGTGAACCTGTCGGACCTCGCGGCCAAGGGCGCGGTGCCGGAAGGCGTGCTGCTCAACTATCCGCTCTCCACGCCCGATTGGGACGCGGCTTTTCTGATCGGCTTTGGAGAGGCGCTCGCCGCGTTCGCCTGCCCGCTGATCGGCGGCGATACGGTGTCGCTGCCGGCGGGCGCGCCGCGCGTGCTTACCGTGACCGCGCTCGGCGGGGATGCGGCGGCGCCGGCGCGCGGCGGCGCGCGAGCGGGCGACGTGCTATGGGTCACCGGCACCATCGGCGATGCAGGCGCGGGACTGCGGATCGCGCGCGGTGAAGCGGGGCCGGACGAGCTGCTGCAAGCCTATCGCCGCCCGCAGCCACGCCTCGCCGAAGGTCGTGTGCTCGCCCCGATCGTGCACGCGATGAGCGACGTGTCGGACGGCCTGCTGATCGACGCCGCGCGGATGGCGGCTGCCAGTGGGCTCGCCGTCACGATCGACCTCGCCGCGGTGCCGCTGTCCGCTGCCCTGCGTTCATTCGATCCCGACCCGCTGGTCGCCGCGACTGCGGGTGACGATTACGAGCTGCTGTTCGCCCTTCCGGACGACGCAACGCCGCCGGCACCCGCCACCCGTGTCGGAACGTTGGCGTCGGGCGCGGGACTGACCCTGACCAGCGCAGGCGCATCCCTGCCGCTGCCTGATCGGCTCGGCTACGAACATTGCGGGGACGTGAACAGCTTGCCAGCGTCGCCTGCGTCCCTATAGGCTCGCCCCACTTACCCGACCGGCACAGCCGGCGGTTTCAATAGGGGATTGCCTGAAATGACACCCGTCTACCTTGCCATGCTCTGCGGCGTGATCGCCGTTCTTTACGGCGCGTTCACGTCCAGCCAGGTGCTGCGCCAGCCGGCGGGCGACGCGAAGATGCAGGACATCGCCGCCGCCATTCAGGAGGGCGCGAAAGCCTATCTGGGCCGCCAATACACCGCCATCGCCATGGTCGGCGCGGTCGTCGCGGTGATCCTGGCGGCGACGCTGGGGACGCTCTCTACGGTCGGCTTCCTGATCGGCGCCGTGCTGTCGGGCGTGGCTGGCTATGTCGGCATGTTCATCTCCGTGCGCGCCAACGTGCGCACCGCCGAAGCGGCGCGTACGTCGCTGCAGGGTGGCCTCACCACCGCGTTCCGCTCGGGCGCGATCACCGGCATGCTGGTCGCGGGCCTGGGTCTGCTCTCCATTGCAACCATCTTCGCCTATCTGATCGGGCCAGGCGGCATGGACCTGTCCGTGCAAGCCGATCGCCGTCACATCATCGAGGCGCTGACCGCGCTGGCATTTGGTGCGTCGCTTATCTCGATTTTCGCGCGGCTCGGCGGCGGCATCTTCACCAAGGCAGCCGATGTCGGCGCCGATCTGGTCGGCAAGGTCGAGGCTGGCATCCCGGAAGACGACCCCCGCAACCCCGCCGTCATCGCCGACAACGTCGGTGACAATGTCGGCGACTGCGCGGGCATGGCCGCCGATCTGTTCGAGACCTATGTCGTGACGCTCGGGCTGACGATGGTCTCGATCGCGCTGCTGCTGCCCGACGCCGCCAATCTGCTGGAGCTGATGACGCTGCCGCTGATCGTCGGCGGGGTGTGCATCATCACGTCGATCATCGGCACCTATTTCGTGCGTCTCGGCCGCGGCCAGTCGATCATGGGCGCGCTGTACAAGGGGTTCTGGGTGACGGCGGGCCTGGCCGTGCCGGCGATCTACCTCGCGACGCAGCTGACGCTGGGCGACATGAACGCGGTGATCAGCGCCTCGACGCAGATCGACGCGGCGACCAGTCCCCTGTTGCTGGAGACGGCGGCGGAAAGCGGCGATCAGCTCAGCTTCACCGGCTGGAGCCTGTTCTGGTGCATGATGATCGGGCTCGCCGTCACCGGTCTGTTGGTTTGGATCACCGAGTACTACACCGGCACCAACTACCGGCCCGTCAAGTCGATCGCCAAGGCTTCGGAGACCGGACACGGCACCAACGTCATCCAGGGGCTGGCGATCAGCCTGGAATCGACCGCGCTGCCGACGCTGGTGATCGTGGTGGCGGTGATCGCGACCTTCCAGCTCGCGGGCATCATCGGCGTTGCGTTCGCCGCGACCTCGTTGCTGGCGCTGGCCGGCATGGTGGTGGCGCTCGACGCCTATGGTCCGGTGACGGACAATGCCGGCGGCATCGCCGAGATGGCGGGGCTGCCCGACGAGGTGCGCCACCGCACCGACGCGCTCGACGCGGTCGGCAACACCACCAAGGCCGTGACCAAGGGCTATGCGATCGGCTCCGCCGCGCTCGCCGCACTGGTGCTGTTCGGCGCCTACACGGCCGATCTCAAGGAGTTCTTCCCGGACGTCACCGTCGATTTCACGCTCTCCAACCCGTACATCATCGTCGGGCTGCTGCTCGGCGCGCTGCTCCCCTATCTGTTCGGCGCGTTCGGCATGACTGCCGTGGGCCGCGCCGCGGGGCATGTGGTCGAGGACGTCCGCGCGCAGTTCCGCGACAATCCGGGCATCATGGCCGGCACCAGTCGTCCCAACTACGCCCGCACCGTCGACATCGTCACCAAGGCGGCGATCCGCGAGATGATCGTGCCTTCGCTGCTGCCGGTCGTCAGCCCGATCGCGGTGTATTTCATCATCACCGCCGTTGCTGGCCAGGGTCAGGGCTTCGCGGCGCTGGGCGCGATGCTGCTGGGCGTGATCGTGTCCGGGCTGTTCGTCGCCATCTCGATGACCTCGGGTGGCGGCGCCTGGGACAATGCCAAGAAGTATATCGAGGACGGCAATCACGGCGGCAAGGGATCGGAGGCCCACAAGGCGGCGATCACCGGCGACACGGTGGGCGATCCGTACAAGGACACCGCCGGCCCGGCGGTCAACCCGATGATCAAGATCACCAACATCGTGGCGCTGCTGCTGCTCGCCGCGCTGGCGGCGAACTGATCGCCGTGATCCCCTTGGATCATTGCTGAGATCGAGAGCCCCGCCGGCACAGCCGCGCGGGGCTTTTCGTTGCTGGCTCAGTCGTCCGCGCGCGGCCCCGCCGAACCGCCGCCGACATTGATCGTCAGTTGCAGCGTCAGCGCATGGTCCATCTGTGCGCGACCGCCGTCGCGGCCGAACCGGTACTGGTTGAGATAGCCGACCTCCGCGGCGACCTGCTTTCCGAGCGGCAGCGCGACGCCGGCGATGTTGCGCATCCGCTCATAGCCGCCACGCTGTCCCCAGCGGGTGCTGTTGGGTAGCCAGAAGCTCTCGTGACTGGCGAACACCGCTACGCCCTTGCTGCCGACCCGGTGATTGTAGCGCACCAGCGGACGCACCCTGAAGCCGATCTCGCCACCGCCGGGATGAAACCGTTGGTCGATCCGCAGCCGCGTCGTCACCGCGCCAAACGTCGCCACCACCTGCTGGCGAAGCCGGTGCTCGTTCGCGCCCGTATCTGCGTTGTGGAACCCGACCCTGCGATAGCCGAAGCCGAGTTCGACCCCATCGGCCACGCGCCACCCGACGATCCCGCCGAACTCCGTCTGGTATAGCCCGCCCTGACGATCGCTCACCCGCCCGACCTGTTCGAGCGTCACCCGCCATCGCTCGGCCAGCGGCACGACCGTGTTGACCTGCAGCCAAATCTGCTCGTCCTGCTGTTGCGCGATGGCCGGTGTCGCGGCGAACAGCAGGGTGAGGGCGAGGGAGATACGGCGCGGCATGTCGCCTCCTATCCGCCTGGCCACGCCCTGTCATGCCGGAAGCGTCAACCCTGCGACATCTGGGCTCACGGAACGGACGACTGAGATCGATCCGAAACGGAGGAACGAGATTGCGAGTCCGGAGAGTCGCTTAGCGGCGCGCGGCCAACTTGATGATTCATTGTATCAACCGGCGCGGACCGACCGCGCGACGACTCTGCCGCGCAGTCCTGATTCAAGCTGCCGATGCAGAACCATCCCGGCAACCGGCTCCATTACGGCGACAACCTCGCGGTGCTCCGCGCGCAGGTGGACGACGCCAGCGTCGACCTCGTCTATCTGGACCCGCCGTTCAATTCGAACGCGACGTACAACATCCTCTTCCGTTCGCCCGCGGGCGCACAGGCGGACGCGCAGATCGAGGCGTTCGAGGATAGCTGGCACTGGAACGACGTGGCCGAGGACGCCTTCGATCAGGTCGCGCGGTCGGGCAATACCAAGGCATTCGACCTGCTGAACGCGATGCGCGCGTTCCTGGGCGAGAACGACATGATGGCGTATCTCGCCATGATGGCGGTGCGCCTGCTTGAATTGCACCGCGTCCTCAAGCCGACGGGCAGCCTGTACCTGCACTGCGATCCCACCGCGAGCCACTACCTCAAGCTGCTACTCGACAGCGTATTCGGGCCGGAGCGGTTCCGCAGCGAGATCATCTGGAAGCGGACCAGCAGCCACAATAGCGCGCGGCGTTGGGGTCCCATTCACGACGTCATCCTGTTTTACTCGCGCTCACAGGATTTCACCTGGAACCGCACCTATACTGCGTATGACGAGAGCTACACGCGCTCCTATTACCGGCATGTCGATGAGCAGGGCCGCCGGTTTCGGCTCAGTGATCTGACGGCGAGCGGGACGCGCAACGGCGAGAGCGGCCGGCCTTGGAACGGGTTCAACCCGACCGCCCATGGCCGGCATTGGGGAGTTCCATCGGTAGCGAAGGAGGCGTTCGGAGAACGAGACTTGACGCCGCACGGCTGGCTCGACCTGTTCCTCGCCGAGGGCATGATCGCGATGACCGGCGACGGCGGCGGCTGGCCGCACGTCCGTCGGTACTTGGACAAAATGCCTGGGCAAGCCGTGCAGGATATCATCGACGACATCCCGCCCCTGTCGCAACGACACGCCGAGCGGTTGGGCTATCCTACCCAGAAACCGCTCGCCTTGCTCGAACGGATCATCGCCGCATCATCTTCTGCGGACGGCACGGTGCTCGACCCGTTCTGCGGCTGCGGCACGGCGGTGCATGCGGCGCAGAAGCTCGGGCGCAACTGGATCGGCATCGATGTGACGCACCTCGCGATCAGCCTGATCGAGAAGCGGTTGAAGGACGCATTTCCGGGCATCGGCTTTACCGTGGAGGGCACGCCCAAGGACCTGGCCTCCGCGCTCGATCTCGCCGCGCGCGACAAATACCAGTTCCAGTGGTGGGCGGTGTCGATGGTCGACGCGATGCCGTTCGGCGGCAGGAAGAAGGGTGCCGACGGCGGCGTCGACGGCATCATCTACTTCAAGCCCGACGGCAAGCGGACCGAAAAGGCGATCGTCTCGGTCAAGGGCGGCGCGAACGTGGGCGTGCAGATGATCCGCGACCTGCATTCCGCGATGGAGCGCGACAAGGCGCCGATCGGCGTGTTCATCACCGCCGCCATGCCGACCAGCGTCATGGAGCGCGAAGCCGCCGCCGTCGGGCGGTTCAAGGCCGAAGCGACGGGGCGCACCTATCCGCGCCTGCAGATCATCACCCTGGCCGAGCTGTTTCAGGGCAAGCGTCCCGAGATCCCGCTGGTCGACGCGCATGCCGCGTTCCGGCGGGCGGGCCGCGAGGAGAAGCCGCAGGGAAGACTGCTCTAACTCTTTGACGACGCAACCAGAAGAGGCTGGACGAAAGTGCGCCTTGCGGCTTTAAGCGGCACACGTCTTCCCCAGCCGAAAGCTCCTCCATGCATCGCTACGGCCTGTTTGCGCTTCTCCTCTCCACGCCCGCGCTGGCGCAGGTGCCCGCCGGCAACTCCGCACCGCAGCCGGTGCCCTATGTCGATCCGATCCCGGCGGCGCGCGACGTGCCCTATCCCGGCACGATGCAGCTCGACGTGGACGCGACCGACACCGAGCGTGGTATCTTTCGTGTCAAGCAGGTGATCCCGGTTGCGACCGCCGGCCGGACGACGCTGTTGTATCCGAAATGGCTGCCCGGCAATCACGCGCCGCGCGGCGAGATCGAGAAGCTGGCGGGCCTGGTGATCCGCGCCGGTGGCCGTGTACTGCCGTGGACGCGCGATCCGGTGGACGTTTACGCCTTCCATATCGACGTGCCCAACGGCGCGCGGCAGCTGGACGTCGAGTTCCAGTTCATTTCCGCGACGCGCCCCGATCAGGGCCGGATCGTGATGACGCCGACAATGATCTCGCTGCAGCCCGAGCGCGTCAGCCTGTACCCAGCCGGCTATTACACCCGGCAGATCCCCGTACAGATGACGGTCAAGTACCCGACCGGCTGGACCGCGTCGGGCGCGGTCCCAGCGCGCGCGACCGGCGCGACCTACACCTACGACAAGGTCAACTACGAGACGCTGGTCGACTCGCCGATCCTGGCGGGACGCTACCATCGCAACATCGCACTCAGCCCCCGCGTCGATCTGGCGATGTACGCCGACAATCCGCGCGAGCTGAACGCCACGCCGGCGCAGATCGACACGCACAAGCGGCTGGTCGATCAGGCGGTGAAGACCTTCGGCGCGCAGCATTACGACCGCTACACCTTCCTGCTGTCGATCACCGATCAGCTCGGCGGCATCGGGCTGGAGCATCACCGCTCGTCCGAGAACGGGGTCAGCCCGGGATACTGGATCGATTGGGAGAACTCGACCGCGCGCCGCAACCTGCTGCCGCACGAATATGCGCATAGCTGGGACGGCAAGTTCCGCCGCGGCGCGGATGCGTTCACGCCCGATTACCGCACGCCGATGCGCAACTCGCTGTTGTGGGTCTATGAGGGACAGACGCAGTTCTGGGGCTATGTGCTCCAGGCGCGGTCGGGCATCGTATCCAAGCAGGATACGCTCGACGCCTATGCGAGCATCGCCGCCGGTTTCGACACCGCGCCCGCGCGGCAATGGCGCGACCTCGCCGACACCACCAACGATCCCGTCATCTCCGCGCGTCGGCCCAAGGGGTGGGCGAGCTGGCAACGATCCGAGGATTATTACAACGAAGGTCTGATGGTATGGATGGAGGTCGACGCGATGCTCCGCCAGAAGTCAGGCGGGACCAAGTCGATCGACGATTTCGCGCGTGCCTTCTTCGGCATGCGCGACGGCGACTGGGGGCAGCTGACCTATAATTTTGAGGATGTCGCGAGCACGCTCAACGGCATCGTGCCGTTCGACTGGGCGGGGTTCCTCCGACAGCGGCTGACCGAGACGGGCAAGCCCGCGCCGGTCAACGGCTTCGCGATGAACGGCTACAAGCTGATCTACACGCCCGAGCCGACAAAATACTGGAGCCTGACCGAGCGCCCGCGCGGCACTGACGTCAGCTATTCGCTGGGCTTCGTGGCCGACAAGGACGGCGTCGCGACGGCGGTGATCTGGAACTCGCCGGCGTTCAAGGCGGGGTTCAAGACCGGCACGACGGTGCTCGCCGTCAATGGCGAGGCCTTCACCGGCGACCGGCTGAAGGCCGCGATCATCGCCGCCAGGGGCACGACGACGCCGATTGCGCTGACGATCCGCAACGGCCAGCAGGTGCGCAGCGTGTTAATCCCGTACTATGACGGTCCGCGTTATCCCCGGCTACAGAAGGTCGGCACGGGTGAAGGCGGCCTCGACCGCCTGCTCGCGCCGAAATGATCTGAAGGAACACCATGCGCATAGACCTGATCCCGACGGGCAAGAACCCGCCCGACGACCTCAACGTCATCATCGAGGTGCCGACCGGCGGCGAGCCGGTGAAATACGAGTTCGACAAGGCGAGCGGAGCGCTGTTCGTCGACCGCATTCTGCACACACCGATGCGCTACCCGGCAAATTACGGCTTCGTGCCGCACACCCTGAGCCCCGACGGCGATCCGCTGGACGCGCTGGTGATCGCGCGCTCACCGTTCATCCCGGGGTGCGTGGTGCGCGCGCGGCCCATCGCGGTGCTCAATCTGGAGGACGAGGCGGGCGGCGACGAGAAGCTGGTTTGCGTGCCGGTCGACAGCACCTTCCCATATTATTCCAACGTCAACGAGCGCGGCGACATGCCCGAGATCGTGTTCGAACAGATCGAGCATTTCTTCACGCACTACAAGGATCTGGAAAAGAAGAAGTGGGTCCGCGTCGGCACCTGGGGTGGCGCAGACGAGGCGCGGCGGATCACCATGGAAGCGATCGAGCGCTACAAGGCCAATCCGAAGGAACCTGAGGTCTGAGTGCCTTGGCCATGGCGTGGCTCCGTCACCTGATGTGACCCGTCGCAGCGGACCGTGACGCTTTGGACGTGACATCATCACGTCCAAAGCGGAGCTTCTTGTACTCTGCTCCGCTGTCTTCGCGAGCTAGGGTGTCCCCAACTTAGCGAGAGGCGGGGCGGCATGGCATATCGTAAGCGGAAGTCCGGGGCGGACACTTGGCATTTCTGCCGCAACTGCACCTTGTGGCCGACGAGCGACTATAGCGAGCAGTCGGGCAAGCCAACCACCGGAGAGCTGTGCAACCAGTGCCGGTCCAAAGACAGCGTCGGTAACTGCACGCGCTGATCAGCCGCGCTTGCGGGCAGGTCTCTTTGCGGGCGCCCGCATCCCCGCCTCCAGCGCCAGCGTCGCCCAGCGCCTGAGCGCGTCGGGATCGTCGTAGCAGTCGTTGGGCGCGCGACGGTAGTTCATCGAGCCGGTCTTCTCGCCCATCCGGAACGTGAAGCGCGGCGCGCCTTCCGCGTCCCACTCCGCATCACTGACCTTGTCGGCCTTCAACCACAGCAGATCGTCGTCGACGATCGCGAACACGATGCCGTCGCAGTAAAGCGTCCGCCCGCCCATCATCGCGCGCGATGTCACCGTCGCCGGCGCCATCGCCTCGACGACCCACGCGACCAGCCCGTCGTCTGCCGCCATCAGACCCGCTCGGCCAGTTGCCTCAGCGCGTCGCCGCTGACCCGCTGCACCGTCCAGTCGTCCTGCCCGACCGCCCCCATCGCCCGGTAGAAGGCGATGGCGTCGGCGTTCCAGTCCAGCACCGACCATTCGAACCGCGCGCAGCCACGGTCCAGCGCGATCGCCGCCAAATGCTGCAGCAGCATCTTGCCGACGCCCCGCCCCCGCGCCGCAGGGGTGACGTACAGGTCTTCGAGATACAGCCCACGCCGCCCCGACCACGTCGAAAAGTTGTGGAAGAACAAGGCGAAGCCGACCGGTTCGCCGTCCGATGCGATCACCGCTTCGGCTGCGGGCGACGACCCGAACAACGCCGCGGTCAGGTCTGCTTCCGAGGCCTCTACCGCATCGGGTTCGCGCTCGAATGCGGCAAGCTCGCGCACGAAGCGGAGAATGGTTGGCACATCTGCCGCCACCGCCGGTCTCAATATGATCATAACATCACCGCTGCGGGCGCGGCGGCCGGCTTCTGACGCAGCGCGAGCAGGCAGCCGACGACGATCAGCGTCGCACCCGCGAGCGTCGTCAGCGTCAGTTCCTCGCCGAAGAACCACCAGCCGAGCAGCGCCAGCCACACGAAGCCGGTATATTCTGTCGTGACGAGCACCTGTGCCTCCGCCCGCGCGTAAGCCCATGACAGCAGCAGCAGCGACACGCTCGCGAACAGCGCCGCCGCGACCAGCAGCGGCCATTGCCCGCCCGCAGGCGCCACCGCCGCCCACGGCGCGAACGGCAGCAGGCAGAGCAGAACGGTGCCGGTCTGGAAGAACGCGATCTCCTGCGGCCGTGCCTGCTGCGCCTGGTGGCGCTGCATGACGAGGTTGATCGCGTACAGCACCGCCGACACGATTACCGCCACGATCCCCTCGACGATGCGCCCCTCAACTTCGGCACCATGCGGCGCGCCAAGTCGCCCGGCGACGATCACGCCGACCCCCGCCAGGCCCAGCCCGGACCCCGCCACCGCACCCGCCGTCACCGCCTCGCCGAGGAACAAGGATGCCAACCACGTCGCCAGCAGCGGCGCGAAGAACGAGATCGCAATCGCCTCAGCCAGCGGCACCAGCGTGATGGCGTGGAACCACAGGCTCGCCATCGCGGCGACCAGCACCCCGCGCCCGACATGCAGCCGCAGCAGGCGCGGTTCCGGCCAGGCGGGCCGCGTCGTCGCCCATAACGACCCAGTGATGACGATCCCCGCCGCCGTGCGCCACAACAGCGCGCTGTACGCGCCGAGCGCCAGCCCCAGCTCCTTCATCAGCGCATCCATGACGCAGAAGATCGCGATCGCCAGGCACGCGACAGCAAAGGGGACGAGGGTGGGGCGCACTCCCGCCGCGTTACCCGGTATGTCTGTGCGGGACTACTGCAATCCTCCCCGTTACGGGAGGCGACGCGCGAGTTTGCTCGCGTGGCGGAGGGGGCGGGCGGCCGCGGAGTCCGGCGCGTCGAGAGCCCGCTCCGTCAGCCCTGCGGGCTGCCACCTCCCCATGAATGGCGAGGATTTGGAGGGTTAACGTAGCACCATCGTGTCACCCGCGATCCGCACCTCGTCCAGCTTGCCGAGGAAAGACTGCCCCAACAGCGATCGGTCGAGGCCGTCGAGCACCACCGCCGCTACCGGGCCGACCCGCCGCCCGCCCAAGGTGATGCTGTCCAGCGTCACTGCAATGCCCCGCACCGGCCCCGACGCGCCGGTGCCGACGACAGCAAAAGTCGACGGGTCGACCGCCAGTCCTGACGTCCGAGCGTCATCGATGCTCAACGCCACGACGGTCGCGCCGGTATCGACCACCATCGTCACGGGCTGCCCGTTGACCATGACAGGGGCGTGAAAATGGCCGTTGCCGGCGCGCTTCAGTTCCACCGACTGGCCGGGCACAAGCATGGGTTCGCCGGGTCGATGTGCGACAGGTGCAGCCACCGGCGGTTGAGGTAGCGTAGCGCTCGCGAGGCTTGGGGTTGCAGGCGTCTGCGGCCGACCGGACAAAGCGATGCCGATGCCGAACAGCGCGACGGCGAACAGGAAGAGCCGGCCCATATCGACAAGCTAGCAGTTCCGCCTTGCCGAGCCGCTAAGCCCGCTGGTTAAAAAAGCGCCTCGTCCAGCAGGCGCGCCAGCCGGATACCGCCGCGCCGCACGCTTTCGCGCGCCGCCGGCACGGCGGCCGCCACCGCCGCATCGCTCAGCGTCACCTTTGCGGGCGAGGGCGAGCAGCTATCGCCGCCGAGCGCGCCGGCATAGGCCGTGTCGCGCGACAAGGCCCAGCTGTCGCGGCTCCAGTCCTCGACCGTGCCGGCCCCCATCCGGGCTCGCTCGGCGGCGGGATAGCGGCGGATCAGCGAAGGTCCGCTGGTGATCGCGCGCTCGGCGAGCGGGCCATCCCAGACCGAGTGGATGTTGAAGCGCGGGGGCGCATATACCCCATAGGCGGCCGCGAGGCCGTTGCCGCCGCGATCGCTCTTGTCGCCCGCGTGGAGCGGCTGATGCAGGTCGCCGACGAAGTGGATCAGGAAGGCGAGCGCCTCCACCTTGTCCTTGCGCGACGTCCGCCGGTCGCGCAGCCGTGCCGCCTGCCGCGTCACCTGCGCCGACACGCAGTCGCCCTTTGCGCAGGCGGACTGCAGGTCGAACGGCTTGCACACGTCGACATTCTGATAATGCCAGCTGAAGGCATAGCCGTAGCGCTGCTGCCCGGCCGCGTCCTTTAGCGGCTTGATGCAATCGGCCCAGTAGCTCGCCTCTTCCGGCGTCCGCGCGGGACATTCGGGCGTGCCGAGCAGCGCCTGGTTGGCGAGCAGACTGCGCACCGCGCGTGCCGTCGACGGCTTGACGTTCGCCATGGCGACGAGGGCGATCGTCTCGTGACCATATTCCCAATAGGCCTGGGTGGGCGCGGCGAGAGCCAGCGCGGCGAGCGGGACAAAGCGGAGCATCGGCAGCGCCTTAGCCCTCGTCGGCATACAAAGCGACCCGCCGCTCACCTCCGCTGGTCGCGAGTCCGCGGTTCATGCCCGGCGTGGTGAAGCGCCAATGCGCCTGCCCGTCCGCGTCGACGACGATCACCCCGCCGGTCCCGCCGAGCGCCGTCACCTCGTCCAGCACCGCCGCCGCCGCGATCTCGATCGGCTCGTTCAACAATCGCACCCGGACGTCGATCGCGTGGGCAACACCGACGCGCAGGAAATACTCGCCCGCGCCGGTGCAGGAAACCGCGCAGCCGCGATCGTCGGCCCAGGTGCCCGCGCCGATCACCGGCGTGTCGCCGATCCGCCCCCAGCGCTTGCCCGTGACGCCGCCGGTCGATGTCGCCGCCGCGAGGTGACCGTCCATGTCCCGCGCCACCGCGCCGACGGTGCCGTACTTCATGTCGACATCATACCCGTCGGCACCCTTCGCCAGCAGGTCGGCCAGGTTGGCGCGACGCTCGTCGGTGACGAACCAGTCGTTGCCCACCTGCTCCATCCCCATGTCGCGTGAAAAGGCGTCCGCGCCGACCCCGGCGAGGAAGACGTGGTGGCTGCGCTCCATCACGGCGCGTGCCAACGCGACCGGGCTGCGCGTATAGCTCACCCTCGCGACGGCACCGGCACCGCGCGTATGACCTTCCATGATCGATGCATCGAGTTCCGCCGTGCCGTCCGCGGTAAGCGCCGCGCCGCGCCCTGCGTTGAACGGCTCGGCCTCCTCGAGCACCCGCACTGCCGCTTCCACCGCGTCCAGCGCCGCACCGCCGCCGGCCAGCACCGCCGCGCCGGCGTCGAGCGCGCGGCTCAGTCCGTCGCGCACGGCGATGTCCGCCTCCGCGCTCGTCCGCTCGCGACGGATCTGGCCTGAACCGCCATGGATCATCAACGTCCAGCTCATGGTGCGGCCCTCGCCCGTGACCGCAACCCGATCAAGGGTCGCAGCCAGCCGATCGAGCGGCCGAGGAAGTAGAACAGCCAGCACCCCGCCGCCGTTGCCGTGACCAGGATCACGAAATCGACGCCGGAGGGCAGGTCGGTCGCCACGATCAGCCAATAGGCGACCACGACGATGATCGTCTGGTGGATGATGTAGAAGGGGAACACCGCCTCCGTCAGCGTCGCCCGAACCGGGTGGTCACGGTTCCAGAACCGGTCGGCGATCCCGATCAGCGCCGCTACCGCCGCCCAGCCCTGCACGCCATAAGCGACCGAAAAGATCGTGCCCCAGGGGGGCGTCGCGATCTGCTTGCCGGGCCACCGATACTCGATCGAGGCGGCGAGGGCATAGGCGACAAGCGCGACTACAAGCGCCGCCGGCCACCACCGCCGCGAGCTCGCCAGCACTTGGGGGCTGCCCGCCAGTCCCCATCCGAACAGAAAGGCCGGCAGGTAGCTCGCATGCGCCACGCCGTCGTCGATGAGCCCGTGCGTCTCGCGCTCGCCGACGAACCACCACGCCTTGACCGCCACCATAAACAACGCGGGGATCAGCAGCGAGAGGACGCCCGCGAACAGCAGGTCATAGCCGCGCTGTGCCGCCGCCCGAAGTCTCGCGGGGGTCAGGACCAACGCCAGCGCAAGCAGCAGCGTGTAGACCCACAGGTAAGCGACGAACCACAGGTGGTTCCAGGTCGGCATGTCCACGCCGGAAACATTCTTGAAGTCGTAATAGTCGCGCAGCCAGAACCGGCCGAACGTCTGCTGATAGCCGTGTTTCACGACCAGCTCGACCCAGGGCTGCGGCGGCAGGATCAAGGCCATGCCGAACAGCAGCGGGACCAACAGGCGCAGCGACCGGTCGCGCGCGAAGGGGCCGGGTCCTGCGCTGCGCGAGAACAGCGCGCGGCTGGCATAGCCCGACACGACGAACAGCAAGGTCAGCCGCCACGCGCTCGACGCGATCATCGGGATCGCGACCCAGTCCGCGCCCGGCAGCTTGACATGGAAGTCCCACGGCACGAACACCATGCCGACGTGGTACAGGATCAGCACGCCGAACGCGCCGATCCGCAACCAGTCCAGGCCGTAATGGCGATCGATCGTCGTCATCGCACGTCCTCCCTCACCCAGCCGATGACTCTTCCTTCATCGCCTCCGATCACCTAGCGCGGCAATGGGATGAACGCAGGCCTTTATCGCTCCGTCTGGCGCTGGCACTTCTATGCCGGGCTGTTCGTCATGCCTTTCGTGCTGCTGCTGTCGGTCACCGGCGCGATATATCTGTTCAAGCCGCAGATCGATCGGTGGGAGGAGCGCGCCTGGCGCGATCTCCCGCCCGCACCGGGGTCGCCGGTTGCACAGGTCGATGCGGCCCTGGCCGACTTCCCGGGCGCGCGTGTCGACAGCTATCGCGTGCCAGAGCGTGTCGGCGACGCGGCCCTTATCCACCTGGCGCTTGCCCAGGGAGGGATGCGCGACGTGTTCGTCTCGCCCAGCGGCCGTGTGCTCGGCAGCCTCGATCCGGAGGCGCGGATCAGCGCGGTGGTATCGCGGCTGCACGGCAATCTGCTGATCGGACGCATGGGCGACTGGCTGGTCGAACTCGCGGCAAGCTGGGCGATCGTGATGATCGTCACCGGCCTGTATCTGTGGTGGCCCAGAGGCAGGGGGCTCGCGGGCGTGATCTGGCCCCGCGCGCGCGCCGGTCTTCGCGACCTGCATGCCGTGACCGGCTTCTGGGTCGCGGGGCTGGCACTTATCCTGCTGGTATCCGGCCTGCCCTGGGCAGGGATATGGGGCAGCGCGTTCACGACGGTGCGCGCCGGGTTCGGCTTGGTCAAGGACGCGCCCGACTGGAAGACTGGTGCGGCGGCGAGCCATGCCGACCACGATCACCACGCCATGGCCGTCACCTCGCCGCTTCGCGCACCGCTCGAGCGACTGCCCGCAATGGTGGCGCTGGCACGGGCGGAACGGCTTGCCTTTCCCGCGCTGATCAGACCGCCCGGGGTAACGGACGCGCGTGGCTCGCCCTCGCCCGGCTGGGTGGTGAAGTCGGAGGCGCAGAACCGCACGCTGCAGCGATCGATCACGATCGATGCCGCCAGCGGACGGGAGCTGAGCCGCACCGGCTTTGCCGACAAGCACCCGATAGACCGGCTGGTGAACTACGGGATCAGTTGGCACGAGGGGCAGCTGTTCGGCTGGGTCAATCAACTCGTCGGAGTGGTGACCGCGGCGGCACTGCTAGCGCTGGTCGTCACCAGCTTTCTGCTATGGCGGCGGCGCCGTCCTGCCGGCTTGCTCGGCGCGCCACCCGTGCCGGGCACGCAGCACCTGCGCGGCGTGACCGCCATCATCGTTGCGCTGTGCGTCCTGCTGCCGATGGTGGCGATCTCGCTGACGGCCGTGCTGCTGCTCGAATGGCTGGTGCTGCGCCGCGTTCCCGCCACGGCGGCCTGGCTGGGCCTTCGCGCTGCACCGGTCCGGAACCGGCCATGATCATCGGCCTCGGCTCCGACCTGTGCAGTATCGAGCGTATCCAGGCCTCGCTGGACCGGTTCGGCGCGCGCTTCGAGGAGCGCGTGTTCACCGCCGCCGAACGCGCGCGCGCGGGACGGCGTCCGTTCACGAAAGCGGGCACGCTGGCCAAGCGCTTCGCCGCCAAGGAGGCGTTCTCAAAGGCGGTCGGCACCGGGTTCCGGCGTGGCGTGTTCATGCGCGACATCGGCGTCGTCAATGCGGCGTCGGGGCAACCGACGCTCGCGCTGACGGGCGGGGCTGCGGCGAGGCTTGACGCGATCACGCCACGCGGCCACGTCGCGCACGTCCATCTGACCATGACCGACGATCATCCCTGGGCGCAGGCTTTCGTGGTGATCGAAGCACTTCCCGAAGGCTCCGCTCCATGACTCCCACGGCTTCTGACGCCGCCGTTCCCGAGGTTCAGACGGCCACGCCGGACGATCAGCCGGCCAAGATCGACGAGGCGCGGCGCGGCACCGACTGGTGGGGCGAGATCAAGGGCATCTTCTGGCTGCTGCTGGTGGTGCTCGGCTTTCACTCGTTCATCGCCAAGCCCTTCTATATCCCGTCGGAGTCGATGCTGCCCGGCATGCTGGTCGGCGACCGGCTGGTGGTGACGAAGTTCGCGTACGGCTGGTCGTTCGTGTCGCCGACCATCCCCAATCCCGCCGCGATCTTTCGCAGTGCCGTGCTGCGCCAGCCGGGCGAGGGCTGGACGGTGGGGCTGCCCTTCACCGCCGGGCGCATCCTGGGCCGGGTGCCGACACGCGGCGATGTGGTCATCGTGACGCCGCCGGGGACGCGCAACGACTATATCAAGCGTGTGGTCGGCCTGCCCGGCGACACGCTGGAGGTTCGCGGCGGCGTGCTGATCCTGAACGGCAAGCCGGTGCCGCGTGGCCCGATGCGCTATGTCGACCTGCCCGTCGATGCGAACAGCCCCTGCACCGACTATCCAGGCGCCGTGCGCCTGGTAGGCGGCAGCCAGGTCTGTCACCTGCCGGTCGTCACGGAGACGCTGCCCAACGGACGCCGCTATGACACGGTCGATCTGGAGCCGAACAGCACCGGCGACAATTTCGGACCGATCCGCATCCCCGCCAACCACGTGTTCCTGATGGGCGACAATCGCGACCGTTCGGCCGACAGCCGCTTTGGCCTCGACGACCAGGGCCTGGGCGGGCCGGTGCCCTATGAGAATATCGGCGGCCGCGCGGAATTCATCACCTTCTCGCTCGATGGCACCACCAGCCTCAATCCGATCAGCTGGTTTACCTCGCTGCGCGGCGGGCGGGCGGGCACGTCGCTCCATGCCGAGGAGACGAAATGAGCCCAGAAGCCGACATCCAGTCGCCAAGCTTCGTCGAACCCGGCGCCAGCCCGAACGAAGTCCGCGATCCGCTGGTCCGGCAGGAGCTGAAGAAGGTCAAGGTCTGGTTCGGTGCGGGCCTGCTGATCGCGCTGGCGGTGCTGCTGGTGCAGCCGCTGATGGTGATCGGCGCGGGTATCATATTGGGTGTGATGTTCGATGGCGGCGTGCGCCTGCTCGGCCGCTACCTGGCGATCGCGCGCAGCTGGCGCCTGCTGATCGTCGTGCTCGGCGTGATCGCGTTCCTGGTCGGCACCTTCTACTTGATGGGCGTCGGCATCGTGCAGCAGGTCGAGCAGCTGCGCACGACGCTCGAGGGGCAGGCGGTGCGCTTCACCACCTATCTGACCAGCCAGGGGCTGATGCCCGCCGCGTCCGACATCAGCGGCGTCGCGCGGCAGGCCCTGTCGTCGGTCGGTCGCCTGACCAGCTGGGTCGGCTCGGCGCTGGGCGCGATCACGACCTTGTTCTTCATCCTGGTCCTGGGCCTGTTCTTCGCGATGGAGCCGCGCGTCTACGAGCGCGGCGTCCAGTGGATGATCCCACGCGCAAATCGCGTTGAGTTCGCGCTGACTTTGGACCGCATGGGCTTCACGCTGCGCCGGCTGCTGGCGGGCAAGCTGCTCGCCATGGTGGCGCAGGGCGTGCTGACCTGGATAGCGTTGGCGATCGGCGGGGTGCCGCTGGCGGCGCTGCTGGGGATCATCACCGGCGTGCTGGCATTCGTTCCGAATATCGGCGCGTTCGTCAGCGGTGTGTTGATGGTGGCGGTGGGGTTCAGCGCGAGCGGCGACGCGGGACTGTGGGCGATCGGTACCTATGTCGTCGTGCAGGGGCTCGACGGCTATGTCTTCTCCCCTCTCGTCGCTCAGAAGACGGTGGACATGCCGCCCGCCCTCACCCTGGGCGCGCAGATCCTGGCGAGCGGACTGCTCGGGCTGATCGGGCTGGCGCTGGCGGACGCATTCGTGGCGATGGTCAAGGTCGCGCTCGAACGGCGCGCGGAGAAGGAAGACGAGAGGGTCGGAGAGCAGAGTGCCCGAGGCACGCGGCAATCCTCCGGCTGACCCTCCAAGCTTCGTCATGCCGAACTCGTGTCAGCATCCATGCGGGACCGAGACGATGCGCGCGGACCCTGAAACAAGTTCAGGGTGACTGACAAGCGGCGCCATCTACCAGCCTGTCGAACAGCGCCAGATAACGCGCCGCCGCATCCTTGCCCGGCATCGGAACCGGCTCCGGCCGCGCCGCTGTCAGCCACCAGCGCAGCGCCGCGACCAGCCCCGCCGCATCGTCGCGCGCGACGACTGTGCCAAGCGTTCGATCCCACACGATCTCGCGTACCGACGGGCTCGAGTCCGTCGCCACCACCGGTGTGCCGACCGACAGCGCCTCCCGCAGCACGCCGGGCGCACCCTCGAAATCCGATGGCAGCGCCAGCACCGCCGCTCTCGCCATCGCCGCAAGCGGATCGGCGGCATGGCCCGGCAGGTGCAGCCGCTCCGCGACGCCGAGCGCCGTTGCCTGGGCCAACAACGACCCGCGCTCGTCACCCTCTCCCAGGACGACGACCGGCACACCCGCCAGCGCCGGCATCGCCGCGATCAGCCGGTCCCAGCGCTTCTGCCGCGCCAGCCTGCCGACACCGAGAATGAATGGGCCGTCCGGGAGCGGCAGCCGTTCCGCGTGGAGTGCCTGCATGGGCGGTGGATTGGGGATCACGCTCGTCCGCCCGGTCATGCCCGTCGCGCGCGCCGCTTCCGCCGCCGTCGCCGGCGTCATCGCGACGAGGTGATCGAAGAAGCGCGCGTGCAGCCGCAGCCATGCGCGATGCGCGGCGTCGAGCACCGCGCCATGATCGCCGCGACGGACGGCGTTGGACATCTTGGCGACGATCGGTGGACATGCTCCGCCTAGCCGCGCCCTCGTCCAGGCGGCGACACTGGTGTAATGATTACCTGGGCAAAAGATCAGGTCGGGTCGCCGCGCCCGAACGTCCAAGGGCACTGCGCCCAACAGCCGCCGCATGGAGGTATCGCCGATCTCCACCACTTCCACCGCTGCCGGCAATGCGGTGGCCAGCGGTCCGCCCGCGTCACCCAATACCAGCGTCACGCGGCGTCCCGCTGCGGTCCACCCGTCCGCCAGCCGCAGCAGCGCGCGTTCCACGCCACCGCCGCGCAGGTCGCGCGCATAGGTCAGGATGTGTGCCGCCGGCATCGCGCATTCGCTACGCGCAAAGCCGTCACATCAGCACCTTATTTCGCGGGCAAGCGCCGTCGCTTCCCCCGAAGAACCGTTCACACCCCCCATGATCCCGCTCGCTTCCGAGACCATCCCGCCCGGCGCGGCGCTCGCCGGAGTGGAGCCGTTGCCGTCGGTGCGGTCGCGCTGGCCGGCGATCATCGGCGCGGGCCTGACGGTGGCGATGATCGGCGGGTTGGCGAACGCACTTCTAGGCAAGGGACTGTCCGGCATCACCAGCGCGGTTCCGACCGATCCGCGTTTCTGGCTGTGCTTCGCCGCGTTCTACATGGCCTTGCCCGTGGCGGACTACCTGATCTTCCGGCGGCTATGGGGCATTCCGCTGAGTGGGCTGGTCGCGCTGATCAAGAAGCGGATCGCGAACGATCTCGTCGTCAGCTATTCGGGTGAGGCTTATTTCTACAGCTGGGCGCGGCAGCGGGCCAGCTTCGTGGCGGCGCCGTTCGGCGCGATCAAGGATGTGTCGATCCTGTCCGCGATGGCGGGCAATGTCCTGACCCTGCTGATGCTGGCAGCGGCGCTGCCGCTCAGCCGGGAGCTGCTGTCGCCGGAACAATGGCGCACCGTCATGTGGTCGACGGTGATCCTGATCGGCGTATCGCTGCTGTTCGTCATCTTCTCGCGCCGGGTCTTCTCGCTGGCGCGGCGGCAGCTCTGGGAGGTCTTCGGCGTGCACTGCGCGCGGGTGATCGCCAGTTCGACCTTCACTGCGCTTGCCTGGCATTATGCACTGCCGGCCGTGTCGGCGAGCATGTGGCTGTTCCTTGCCGCGGGGCGCCTGCTGGTATCGCGACTGCCGCTGCTGTCGACGACGCAGAAGGAGATCTCGTTCTTCACCTTCGCGGCCCTGCTGATCGGCCAGCATGATGCGATCAAGCAGTTGATCGCCATCTTCGCCGCGCTCACGATCGCGGCGAACGGCGTGCTGCTGCTGATCTTCGCCCTTCACGGTCTCGTGACCAAGAGGAAACCCTGGTGATCCGCCATGTCGTTCCCGCCCTGTTGTTGCTGGCGCTCGCCGGGCCGGCACAGGCACAGGTGCTGGGCGAGGACGCCGCCGCCTGCACCACGGGCGTGCCGGCGATCCTCGTCTCCGTCATCGGATTGAAGGATCGCAAGGGCGAACTGAAGCTGGAATTGTATCCCGGCACCGAAGAGGATTTCCTCAAGGACGACCGGGACTTGCTGAGGGAGGGCAAGCTGTTCCGCCGGGTGCGCGTGCCCACGCCGTTGCAGGGAGACATGCAGATGTGCGTGCGCGTGCCCCGGCCCGGCCGCTATGCGCTGCTGCTCACACACAATCGCGACGGCAAGAACAAGTTCAGCTTCTGGTCGGACGGCGCCGGGTTCGTATCGCCAAAGAAGATCGGCCGCTCGCGACCCAAGCTGACGCAGGCGCTCGTCGACGTTCCGATGGGAGTCAGAAGCGTAACGATCCAGCCCCAGTATCTGCGCGGGCTGAGCGGGTTCGGGCCGGTCAAGAACTGATCGTGCGGATCGTGCCATGAAGATCGTGGACGTCAACGAGTTCTACTCGCCGACCGGTGGCGGCGTGCGCACCTACCTCGACCGCAAGATGAGCATCCTCGCGCAACGCGGTCACGAGTTGATCGTCGTGGCACCGGGCAGGGAGGACAGCGAGGAGGAGCGGCCCGGTGGCGGGCGCATCGTCTACCGCCGCTCGCCAGGCATGCCGTTCGACAAGAACTACGGTCTGTTCTGGGATGCCGCGCCGATCCATGCGCTGCTCGACCGCTTCGACCCGGATGTGGTGGAATGCAGCTCGCCGTGGCGCCCGGCGTGGATCGTCGCGGACTGGCCGGGGCGGGCAATGAAATCCTATTTCTTCCACGGCGACAACTTGGAGGCCTATCCCAAGATCTACCTCGAGCGGTTCGCGTCGGGCGAGCGGATCGAGCGCGCGTTTGGCTGGTACGACCGCTACATGACGCGGTTTCTAGCGCGGTTCGACACGGTGCTGACGAACGGGCCGGCGCTCGCAAGGCGGCTGCGCGCGCGCCACGTGCGGGTCGACGCGGCGATGACGCTGGGCATCGAGCGCCGGCATTTCTCTCCGACGTTGCGAGACCCGGCGGTGCGTGCCGAGTTGCTCGCCCAGTGCGACCTGCCGCCGAGCGCGCATCTGTTGCTCGGCATCGGCCGGCATCATCGCGAGAAGCAATGGCCGCTGGTGATCGACGCGGTGCAGCGCGCCGGTGCGACGCTGCCGATCGGGCTGGTGCTGTTCGGGCAAGGGCTGGCGACGAAGATGCTGGAGAAGCACGTCGGCGACAGCCCGCACATCCGCCTGTTCCGCCCCGTCTACGACCGGTCACGCCTGGCGCGCATCATGGCGTCGACGGACGCGCTGATCCACGGCGCTTCGGCGGAGCCATTCGGGCTGGTCGCCTATGAAGCGCTGGCGAGCGGCGCACCGATGATCGTGCCGGACGAAGGTGGCGCGTTCGAGGCGTCGGCGCCCGCCTACGCGGAGAGCTTCCGCGCCAAGGATGTCGTCTCATGCGCCGAAGCGATCATCCGGTTCTTCGCGCGTGATCAGACGGCGATGCGCACGGCTGCCGCCGACGCCGCCGCCCGCGTCCGTTCGGACGAGGATCATGCAGAGGCGCTGGTCGCTCACTATGAAGGCGTGATCGCCGCCAAGCGTGTATAAAGCCGCCAGCGGCCTACCTGCCGCACCCGGTACCCACGTCGTGTCGCCTCCGCCCAAAACAGCTCGCTGCATCGAGCCGATGTCCCCAGCAAGGATTTGAGGTCAGCTACCCACCGCCGTCACGAAATAGTCGAGTGCGGTCGAGTCCGACAGGTGGAACCCGCGCCCCGGCGAAAACGCCAAGCCTTGCACGTCGGTCACGCGGAGCCCCGCGCCGTCAAGCAACCGCGTCAATTCGTCAGGGGTCAGGAACTTGGCATGATCATGCGTGCCGCGCGGGATGCGTCCGGTTCCCTCCGCCAGCGTGATCATCGCCAGCCGCGACAGCGGCGTCCGGTTGGGCGTGGACAGCACCAGTAGTCCACCGGGCGCCAGCGCGGCTGCCAAGCCATGAACGAACACACCGGGATCGACGACATGCTCGATCACCTCCAGTGAGGTGACGAGGTCGAACCGCTCGCCCGCCACCGCCTCGACCCCCCCGACGCGGTAATCGATCGCCAGCGAACCGGCATGCGCGCGCGCCACCGCGATCACCTCGGCCGACGCATCGACCCCCGTCACGGCCGCACCCATCCGCGCCAGCGGTTCGGCGAGCAGCCCCGCGCCGCATCCCATGTCCAGCGCGCGCTTGCCCGCCAGCGGGGTGAAGCTCGCCGCGTCGCCGCCCCAATGCGCATCGATCCGCGCGCGTAGATAAGTCAAACGCGGCGGGTTGAGCCGATGCAGCATCGCCGACGAGCCGGTCGGATCCCACCATTCAGCCGCCATCGCGCCAAAATGCGCCGCCTCGCGCGCATCCACCGTGCTTGCGTCCATCATATGGGTTCCCCTAACAGCCTGCCCCACCGCTCCCAAGGGGATTGCCGCCGCTCATGGCCCGTATTGTGATGAAGTTCGGCGGCACGTCGATGGCAGGGATCGAGCGGATCCGCGCCGTTGCCGCGCGCGTGAAACGCGAAGTCGATGCCGGCGCGCAGGTCGTCGTCGTGGTGTCCGCGATGGCGGGCGAGACCGATCGGCTGGTCGGCTTCTGCCGCGAGGCGTCGGCGTTGTACGATCCGCGCGAGTATGACGTCGTCGTCTCGTCGGGCGAGCAGGTGACCAGCGGGCTGCTGGCGATCACGTTGCAGGCGCTGGGCGTGCCGGCACGGTCCTGGCTTGGCTGGCAGCTTCCTATCCACACGTCGGGCGCTTTCGCCAAGGCGCGGATCGGCGCGATCGACACCGCCGCGCTCGCGCGTTCTCTGGACAACGGCGAGGTCGCCGTGATCCCCGGCTTTCAGGGCACCGCCGATGGCCGCATCACGACGCTGGGGCGCGGCGGCTCCGACACGTCGGCGGTGGCGATCGCGGCCGCGCTGAAGGCGGAGCGCTGCGACATCTACACCGATGTCGACGGCGTCTACACCACCGACCCGCGCATCGTCCCGCGCGCGCGCAAGCTCGCCAAGGTGACCTATGAAGAGATGCTGGAGCTCGCCAGCGTCGGCGCAAAGGTGTTGCAGACGCGCTCGGTGGGGCTGGCGATGAAGGAGGGCGTGCGCGTGCAGGTGCTGTCCTCCTTCACCGGGCCGGACGCGCCGATGGCGGACACGCTGCCGGGTACGATGATAGTGAGTGAAGAGGAGGTTGATACCGTGGAACGCCAGCTCATCACCGGCATCGCGCACGACAAGAACGAGGCCAAGATCACGCTCACCAGCGTCCCCGACAAGCCAGGCGCGGTGGCGGCGATATTCGCGCCGCTCGCCGACGCGGGGATCAACGTCGACATGATCATCCAGAACGTCGCGCATCGGTCGAAGGGCAGTGAGGGCGGATCCACGGACGTGACGTTCACCGTTCCCGCCGCCGATCTCGCCCATAGTTTGTCGGTGTTGGACGGGGGCAAGGCGACGATCGGCTTCGACGAGGTCGTCCACGACTCCCGCGTGGCAAAGATCAGCGTCGTCGGCGTCGGCATGCGAAGCCACGCGGGCGTCGCGGCGACGATGTTCACCACGC
Organism: Sphingomonas bacterium; assembly: GCF_028292945.1. Taxonomy (GTDB): domain Bacteria; phylum Pseudomonadota; class Alphaproteobacteria; order Sphingomonadales; family Sphingomonadaceae; genus Sphingomonas. Next base: position 43,330 of record NZ_JAQGLJ010000001.1, read on the forward strand.
TCGGCCTGCGCGGGATCAACGTCCAGGCGATCTCGACCAGCGAGATCAAGGTCTCGGTGCTGATCGACGAAGACGAGACCGAGCTCGCCGTGCGGGTGCTGCACACGGCCTATGGGCTGGACGCGGAGGCGGCGTAGCCTCTTCGCGGCAGCCACCACAGCACCGGCAGCACGCCGATCGCCACCACTGCGATCATCGCGCCGGGCGCGGCGGCCCAGCCTGTGCGCTGCGTCAGCAGGTGCGCGAGCAGCGGGGTGAGGCCGCCGAAGATCGCGGTCGCGGTGGTCGCGCCCAACGCCAGACCGCTGAGCCGGCCCTCCCCGGGGAACTGCTCGGCGGTCGCCACCGCGCCGACCGCGCTCACCGCGCCGGCCAGCCCCGCGAGGACGAGCGCGCCCGCCACGATCTGCCACCCTGCCCCGCCCGCCATCCACGCGAACATCGCGAGCGGCAGCGCGGCGCCGAGGACCGCCAGCACGACCAGCACCGGGCGCCGGCCGACGCGGTCGGACAACCAGCCGACCAGCGGCGTCACCGCGATCACCACCACCGCCGCCGCCGTCGCCAGCCACAGCGCGTCCGCTTCGGCCAGCTTGCCGACCGTGGTCAGGAAGGCGGGCACATAGGTGATGCCGACATAATAGGTGATCGAACCCAGCGCGGAGATCGCAAAGCCGCGACCGATCGCGGCGCGGTGGTTGGTCAGCGTGTATTTCAACGGGTTGGCGGGCACCGTGCCGGCCTCGCGCTGGCCCAGGAAGTCGGGCGACTCCTCCATCGATTGCCGCGCAATCCAGACGACGATCGCCAGACCGGCACCGATCAGGAACGGGATGCGCCAGCCCCAGCCGTCGAGGCTCGCCTGACTCATCGATGCGACCGTCACCGCCGATACCGCGACCGCCAGCAGCCCACCGACCTCGCTTGCCGCCGCCGCGAGCGAGGTGACGAAGCCCCGCCGGTGCGCCGGTGCGCCCTCCAGCAGATAGGCGACGACGCCGGTATATTCGCCGCCCACCGCGAACGCCATCACGCAGCGCAACGCCAGCAGCAGCCACCCCGCCGCCGCGCCGATCTGCGCATAGGTTGGCAGCAGCGCGGTTGTCAGCATCGCCACCGTCATCAGCGCCATCGACAGCAGGAGCGTCGCACGCCGGCCGTGCCGGTCGCCGAACTGCCCGAACGCGAGCGCGCCCAGCGGTCGCATGAGATAGGCAAGCGCGAACCCGCCCAGCGTCGCCGCCAGCGACAGCTCGCCGCCGCCATAGAAGACGCGCGCCATCACGGTGGCGAGATAGAGGTAGATGGTAAAATCATACCATTCGACCACCGTCGAGAACGCCGCCAGCGCCATCGATCGGCGGCGGATGCGCGTGTTCGAGCCGGGCAGAGTCATCGCGCGCTCGATCGCGTGGAAGTTGACGACCCTGACGATCCCCTCCCGTCGAAATCGCCTCCCGCGAGGATTTCCGACGCCGGCCGGGAACAGGAAGAGGTGGATCGGCACGCCATATCGGGCGATGTCTGGCACAGGCCGGCCCTTGTACGACAGCCAAAGATCGCGCCAGGACACGATGGCTTGCCCGGGCGGCAGGCGCGCGCGATAGCGTGCGGCATGACCGACACGCTCACCGCGACCAACTTGGACCCGATTACAGGGGGGTACCGCCTTCACCGCCGCATGGCGCGCGGGGCTGCGTTCCTCGGCTCCGAATGGGCGATCATGGGCGGGGCGATGTCGTGGGTCAGCGAGCGCAACCTGGTCGCCGCGATGTCGGAAGCGGGCGCGTTCGGCGTGCTGGCGTGCGGGGCGATGACGGTCGAGCTGCTCGACCGCGAGATCGCCGCCACCAAGGCGCTCACGCAACGGCCGTTCGGGGTCAACCTGATCACCATGCACCCCGATCTGATGGCGCTGATCGAGGTGTGCGGGCGGCGCCGCGTTGGCCATGTCGTGCTCGCAGGGGGACTGCCGCCCAAAGGTTCGCTGGAGGCGATCAAGGCGACGGGCGCGAAGGTGATCTGCTTCGCGCCCGCGCTCAGCCTCGCCAAGAAGCTGATCCGCTCGGGCGTCGACGCGCTGGTGGTCGAGGGGATGGAGGCCGGCGGGCATATCGGCCCGGTCTCGACCAGCGTGCTGGCGCAGGAGATCCTGCCGGAAGTCGCCGAGCAGGTCCCCGTGTTCGTCGCCGGCGGCATCGGCCGCGGCGAGGCGATCGCGGGCTATCTCGACATGGGCGCAGCCGGCGTCCAGCTCGGCACGCGCTTCGTCTGCGCCACCGAGTCGATCGCGCATCCGAAGTTCAAGCAGGCGTTCATCCGCGCCAGCGCGCGCGACGCGGTGGCGAGCGTGCAGCTCGACCCGCGCCTGCCCGTCATCCCCGTCCGCGCGCTGAAGAACGCCGGCGGCGAACTGTTCACCGCCAAGCAGCGCGAGGTGGCGGGGCATCTCGACGAGGGCCGCGTGGTGATGAGCGAGGCGCAGCTGCAGATCGAACATTACTGGGCCGGCGCGCTGCGTCGCGCGGTGATCGACGGCGATGTCGAGCATGGCTCGGTAATGGCCGGGCAGTCGGTCGGCATGGTGACGAAGGAGGAGCCGCTCGCCGCGATCATCGCCGAGCTGATGGGCCAGGCCGCGACCGCGCTGGAGCGGCGCGCGGCCTGAGATGGAGATCCGCGCCGGCGGTCTTGATCATCCGGACGTGCAGGCGCTGCTGCGGCTCCATCGCGACGAGGCGCTCGGATCGACCCCGCGCGAGAACGCGCACGCGCTCGATGTGGACGGGCTGCGCGCCGGGGATGTGCGTTTCTGGACGGCTTGGGATGGCGCTACGCTGCTCGGCATGGCGGCGCTGCGGCGGCTCGAGGCGGGGCATGTGGAGGTGAAGTCGATGCGCACCGCGCCCGCCGCCGTGCGACGTGGAGTCGGGCGTGCGCTGCTAACGTACCTTATCGAGGTGGCGCGCACCGACAGGTACACGCGACTGAGCCTAGAGACGGGCACCGCGCCGAGTTACGACGCCGCCAACCGGCTGTACGAGGCGGCAGGGTTCGAGGATGGCCCGGCATTCGGCGGCTATCCGGAGAGCGCGCACAACCGGTTCATGACCATAGTCTTGTAGGGCTGAGACCACACATTTGCGAACAGCGGTCCGATCCGGAATGCTCACCCTATGACGAACGCCGATGGCCGGTGGGCCTCTCAAATCCGGGACCTGGCACGCTGCTGATCTGGCTTGAGCCCTGGGCGGAGGAGTTTAACGTTCCGCCTCGCTCGACCGTCATCCTCGAAGCTTCAGGGGCTTCAGATGCTTATGTACCAGGTGAGTTGGAGTGGACAGCGGACCATATAATAGTGCGCGCAAGCGCACGATCGTCACTGTGTTTATCGATGAGGCAGTTCAAGATTCCAGCTCGGCCGTAATTGCCGCCCCTGACACCCTAACGAAAGGAATACTGAGCCTCGTATTCGCAGATCAGCCTGCCGCACGGTTGGGCGGATTACCCTATGTCGACGGTGCGTTATCGTGGTGGGAGCGAGCAAAGCGTCGCCTTCGCCTTCGAATGTAGTCGGCCACTGATTTGCCGCCGGACCGCAGGCTGACATTCGCACCTTAGACGAACAGCTCCCGCAAGAACCCCTGCATCGCCGCCCAACTCCGCCGGTCCGCGTTCTCGTCATACCCGAACCCCGG
>NZ_JAQGLJ010000036.1 GCF_028292945.1 Sphingomonas bacterium
GGTGCCGCGGCGAGCGCAAGCAGCGTGACGAAGGAGCGGGCGTGCGGCATGGAGATCGGCGCAATAGCGACGGGCGTTGAACACGTGATGAACTTTGGCTGAGAACTCCCGACTTGCCGCGTCCCAAAGTGGGATGCTTGGGGCGCTCGCCGGGTCGGTGGGCGTGCGCACGATCGTGACCGACTCCGGCCTGATCGAACCATGGCTGCACGACTGGCGCGGGCGCTATCATGGCGCCTCCCCGGTGCTGCTCCAGCCCGAGACCACCGCGGAGGTCGCCGCCATCGTCATTGCCGCCGTGGCGCACCGCGTGGCGTTGGTGCCGCAGGGGGGCAACACCTCGATGGTGGGTGGCGCCACACCGCCTGCGGACGGCAGCGCGATGATCGTGTCGCTGCGTCGGCTGAACCGCATCCGCTCGGTCGATACCGAAGCCGGGCTGGCGATCGCGGAGGCGGGCGTGATCCTGTCCGACCTGCACGATGCGGCCGTGGCGCGGGGGCGGCGCTTTCCGTTGACGCTGGGCGCGCGGGGCTCCGCCACCATCGGCGGGCTCGTCTCCACCAACGCCGGCGGAACGCAGGTGCTGCGTCACGGCACGATGCGCGGCCTGGTCGCAGGGATCGAGGCGGTGCTGCCCGACGGGTCGGTGCATGATGGGCTGGCGGCGTTGAAGAAGGACAATCGCGGGTACGACTTGAAGGAGCTGCTGATCGGCGCGGAAGGGACGCTGGGGATCGTCACCGCCGCGACCCTGCGACTGGTGCCCGCGATCATCGAGCGCGCGGTCGCGTGGGTCGGCGTCGCGGACCCGGCGGCGGCGCTGCGGCTTTTGCGGATGATGGAGGCACGCACCGCCGCGATCGAGAGCTTCGAGCTGCTGCCGCATGGTTCGCTCGCGGCCGTGCTCGCGCACTTGCCCTATGCTCGCGCACCGCTGGTGGGCGAGCACCCCTGGCATGTGCTGATCGAAGCGGTCGCCGAGGAGCCCAGCGATCAAGTACCGGGCGAGCTGCTGGCGGCGCTGCTTGGCGGGGCACTCGACGCCGGGCTGGTCACGGACGTCACGATCGCCGCCAGTGAGGCGCAGGCGGAGGCGTTCTGGACCCTGCGCGATGCGATTTCGGCGGCCGAGCGCGCGCGAGGGCCGGCGACGCAGCACGACATCTCCGTCCCGGTCGACGCGATGCCCGCCTTTCTGATCGCCGCCGCCGCCGCCTGCGAGGCGCGCTTCCCGGGCACCCGGGCGTCTGGCTTCGGCCATCTGGGGGACGGCAATGTGCATTTCCATGTCCGCGCGCCAAGCGGGGCATTGCCCGAACGCTGGTATGCGGAGGAAGCGCCGGCCGCGACCCGCTTCGTTCACGACCTCGTCGTCGCGGCGGGCGGTTCGATCTCGGCGGAACACGGCATCGGGCAGATGAAGCGCGACGAGCTGGCGCGCCTGTCGAGCCCCGCGCGGATGGCCGCGCTTGCCGGAATCAAGCGGGGGCTGGACCCGCTGGGACTGTTCAATCCCGGCAAGCTGATTGTCCCGCCCGCTGGGCCGTGACGCCCTTGCGCGCCTTGCCGTGCGTCAATAAAGCAAACGCCTTCCCGGCGGGCCTGCATGGCCCGCCGTTCGAATATTGGAGAGAACAGTCATGGCCAGTGCGCCCCAGCTTCCCCTGTTCTACAAGGGGCTCGAGCCGCTTTCGAGCGAGACGCACGCCGATTTCCGCATGAAGATCCAGGACAAGGCTCCGTTCCTTGCCGGTCAGCATGCGATCCCCATCACCGTCGACGAGTTCCCGCTGGTGCAGCGCCACATGCCGATCGTGTTCTCGGTCGGCGAGGATGCCATTCCGCTCGCGCTGATGGGGCTGAACGAGGGCGTCAACGTGTTCGTCGACGACGAGGGCAAGCTGACGGAGAACAGCTTCTATGTCCCCGCCTATGTCCGCCGCTATCCCTTCATGCTTGCCAAGCTGCGTCCGGAGGCGACCGAGCTGTCGCTGTGCTTCGACCCCACCGCCGACGCGCTGGGCAAGTTCGAGGGCGAGGAGGATGACGCGCGCGGCGAGCCGCTGTTCGTGGGCAAGGACCCCAGCGAGCTGACCAAGAACATCCTCACGTTCAACGAATCGTTCGAACAGGCCGGTCAGCGCACGCACAATTTCATGAACGAGCTGCGCGAGCAGGAGCTGTTGATGGACGGCGAGGTCTCGATCCAGCCCGACGGCGCCGCTCAGCCGTTCATCTATCGCGGCTTCCAGATGGTCAACGAGGAGAAGCTGCAGGGGATGCGCGGCGACCAGCTGCGCAAGATCGCGCAGTCGGGCATGCTGCCGCTGCTGTACGCGCACCTCTTCTCGCTCAGTCTGATGCGGGAGGTGTTCGCGCGCCAGGTACAGCTGGGCAAGAACCCGCAGCCCGTGCTGCCGACGGTCTGACCGAAAGCCGATCGAACGAGCGGACGGTCCGCTGAAATGCGGTGCTGAAGAAAAATCGGCACGAGCATTGAACCATCTGGCGGCTCGCCCATTTACTACCCGTACGATGCTTCGCGTTCCCCTTTCGCGACATCGTATGACACGCCCAGTGGACCCCCTCCCGGGCGTGTTCCTCCCTGAACCTTGGCCACCTCGTGCGTTATTGCACGGGGTGGTTTTTTTTCGCGCAGCCGGCACGCACCTAGCGAAGCCAGGCGCGAGACCGGCAAGCACGGCCGGCGGGTCGCGTTAGCGAACCCGTTCGACGACAAGGCGCGGCTTCGCGGCGGCGCTGCTCGTCCTGTCTACTCCGCCGCCAACGGCATCGCACCCACTGCCTCGTCGGCAAGCGCCGCCAGCATCTGCCGAACCATCGCCGCGATCCGCGCCAGCCCCGGTCCGGGCCGATCGAGCGCCCGATCAAGGTACAGCGATCGGTCGAGCTCAAGCTGGATCGCGTGCACGCCAGCGGATGGCTGTCCGTGCCGATCGAGGATGTGCCCGCCCGCATAGGGGGTATTGAGCGCGGCCGGCAGCCCGGCGGCCGACGCGACCGCCTCGACCCGCGCTACGAAACGCGCGGCGGAGGCGCGCCCGAAGCGATCCCCCAGCACCACGCGTGTTCCCGCCGCGGCACCTGTCAGCGGCGGCATGGAATGAACGTCGAGCAAAACCGCCACCCCCCAACGTCGCCGAACAGCCGTCAGCCGGTCCGCCAGCGCCTGATGAAAGGGGCGGTGGTCGGTGTCGAGGCGCGTTCGCACCTCCGCATCGCTCCACCGCCGTCGCCACAACTCGCCCGCCGGCGCAACACGGCGCGGCACCAGGCCCAGGCCGCTGCTGACCTTCGTGGTACCGGGCGGAAGTGGCGGTGCGCCCTCATCCACCTGTGGATCGCGCTCGTGCTCGCCACGATTGAGATCGATCCACGCGCGCGCCCGGCGCTGGATCAGGGTGGTTTCGGCACCTCTGGCAGCAAGTGCCACCGCGTCGATGTGCCGATCCTCCAGCCCCACGCACGCGGCCAGCGGCGCCCGCAGCGCGGCGCGTAACGCCACGGGATAGTCGCGCCCGGCATGCGCGACGGAGATCATCACCGGGCTGGCGGGCGGATCGGCTCCCCATATCTCGAAGCCCGTGCTGTCCATGCGCGGGACGCTACGCGCGCCCGCACTGGCCGGCAACGCTATGGGCTTTGTTTACCGAACAGCGCATAGTCGAACCCGTGCGAAAGGGGCGATGATGATCCGAATACTGCTGGCCGAGGACGACCAGATCATGCGCGAGTTCCTGACGCGCGCGCTGGAGCGGTCCGGCTATGCGGTGACGGCGGTGGATCGCGGTACGGCGGCGATCCCGCTGCTGCAGACCGAGCGCTTCGACCTGTTGCTGACCGACATCGTCATGCCGGAGATGGACGGCATCGAACTCGCCCAGCGCGCCGGCGAGATGGCGGCCGACATGCGGGTCATGTTCATCACGGGTTTCGCCGCAGTCACGCTGAAGGCGGGCAAGGCCGTTCCCCATGCTCGCGTGCTGTCTAAACCATTCCACCTGAGGGACCTGGTGCTGGAGGTCGACCGTATGTTTCAGGGTGTCAGCTTCGGCGAACTCTAGGCCGCTGGCACCTTCTGCAGAGCCGGCCCATTAATCGGATCGGTGGCCGCCTGTGTCTCGGGCGTTATTGGTCGGGGCGTAAGCATCTAACCCCGCCGCTCCCACGTAGCTCGCGGTAGAATGACAACAGCGCGACCTGCGAGCGGGGTTGCAGAGGCGATTGGCGCCAGGCGCTTGCGCGAATGGGAAGGCGCGGCTAAGCCCTCCTCCGGTGTGGGCGTGTAGCTCAGTGGTAGAGCACTGTGTTGACATCGCAGGGGTCGCAAGTTCAATCCTTGCCACGCCCACCATCAAAGGCCCGCTAGCTCAACGAGTTGGCGGGCTTTTTGATGCCCGGGCGGTCCCTCTGCATGCCAGTGGGGTCCGGAGTTCGGCATGCCTGTGACCTGGGCCGACGTCTGATCGGGGACAATGAGGCGTCACCGCTTTGTCGAGCAGGATAGCCGGGACGATTTCCCCGTTGCCGCGTTATGGAGAGGATGCCGCCGGACGGCGGAGCACATCAAGAACCCGACTTCTTGTCGGGCAAGCGGGAATATGCGGGCGATGCCGGACAAATCTCATTTCGAATTGTCGCGTCGCGGCATTCTCGCGGGCGGCGCGGTGACCGCCGTTGCCGCCGCAACGCCGATCGCGGCGGCGACGCAGTTCCCTGTCCAGGCCAAGGCTGCGCCGACGATGCCGGTGCGCTTTACGGTCAATGGCGAGCGTCGCGAGCTCGATCTCGATCCGCGTACGACCCTGCTGGACGCGCTGCGCGAGCATCTGCACCTGACGGGCACCAAGAAGGGCTGCGACCACGGCCAGTGCGGTGCGTGCACGGTCCTGGTCGGTGGGCTCCGCATCAATTCCTGCCTAAGCCTCGCCGTCCAGCACCAGGGCGACGCCATCACCACGATCGAGGGCCTGGGCACGCCCGACAAGATGCACCCAATGCAGGCCGCGTTCGTGAAGCACGATGGATATCAGTGCGGCTATTGCACGCCGGGGCAGATATGCTCGGCGGTGGCGGTACTCGACGAGATCAAACGCGGCGTTCCCAGCCATGTGCAAAGCGACCTGACGCAGCGGCCGCGCGTCACGGACACGGAGATCCGTGAGCGGATGAGCGGCAATATCTGTCGGTGCGGCGCATACTCCAACATCGCCGAGGCGGTGGCAGAGGTCGCGGGCGGCGCTGCCAAGGGAGGTCGGGCATGAGGGCATTCACCTACGAGCGCGCGACCGACGCCGTCACGGCCGCTCGCGCGGTCGCCAGCCATCAGGGCGCCAAGTTCATCGCGGGCGGGACCAACCTGCTCGACCTGATGAAGATCGAGGTGGAAACGCCAACCCACCTCGTCGACATCCAGGATCTGGGTTTCGACAAGATCGAGAAGACCCGAGACGGCGGTCTCCGGATCGGTGCGCTGGTCACGAATACAAATCTGGCCGCCGACCAGCGCGTCCGGCGCCACTATGGCGTGCTGACGCGCGCGATCGTGGCCGGCGCGTCGGGCCAGCTCCGCAACAAGGCGTCGACGGCCGGCAACCTCCTTCAGCGC
>NZ_JAQGLJ010000049.1 GCF_028292945.1 Sphingomonas bacterium
AGCATTCGCCGGTGACGCCATCAGGTGAAGCGTCTCCTCCATGCCCGCCCATTCCCCGGCGGAGATCATCACCACGTTCTCGCCACGCTGGCGCGTGATCAGGATAGGCGCGCGGTCGCTCGCGGCCTTGTCCATCACCCGCTTCAGGTTGTCGCGCGCTTCAGTGTAGCTGACAGTCTGCATGCAACCAATCTGGCCAGAACATCGGACATAGTCAATGCCCCACCTCGCCCACCTCACCCTCCTCGTCCGCGACTATGACGAAGCCTTCGCCTTTTACGTCGGCAAGCTCGGCTTCGAACTGGTCGAGGACACCGCCGAACCGGGTAAACGCTGGGTCACCATCCGCCCGCCCAACGCGCCGCTCCACACCGCCACCATCCTCCTCCCCTCCGCCGCCTTTCCAACGATGCTGCGCATCGCCGGAACCTTGAGGCGGCTCCGCCCGCGCCAACACGCCCGAGCAGGCGGCGCGGATCGGCGACCAGACCGGGGGCCGTGTCGCGTTCTTCCTCCACACCGACGACTTCGCGCTCGACCACGCCCGCTTCACCGCCGCTGGCGTCGAGTGGGTCCGCCCGCCCGCCGACCGGCCCTATGGCCGCGTTGCGGTGTGGAAGGACCTGTACGGCAACCTCTGGGACCTGATTCAGCCCGCCCCCGATCACCCGGCTTCGTGACCAGCGCTCCAGGCGAGCCAATCCGATAAGGCCCCTCCCGCTCCGCCAACCCCACGCCCTTGCAGCTCAGCCGCACGCGCCCTCCGCCACCAGCGCGTCACCGCCGCATGCACCCCCGGCATCGCCTCGCGCCACGCCTCGCCGCCCACCAGCCGCGCCGCCTCCGACGGGCAGATCGTCCTGCCCACCCCCCGCGCCGCCAGCAGCGTCAGGATCGCGGCGCGCATGCCAGTCTCCGCCTCCCGCAGAAAACCCTGTCCTACAAACCCCGTCCTGTGCCTTACGCTCTCCGATGAAGAAGAACCCAGACCGCAGCCCGGCGGCGGCGCCCGGCGACGCCACCGTCCCGGACACTCCGCGAGCCCCGGCGCTCGACATCAACGGCTTCGATCCCACGGAGTTCGAATGGCGGCCCGTGCCACGGCGACCCCGCAAGGACGGCTGGACGCCGGAGGCGCAGCAGCGCTTCATCGAGACGCTTGCCTGCACCGGCTCGGTCGATCAGGCGTGCCAGGAGGTCGGCCTGTCCGTCCGCTCCGCCTACAAGCTGCGCAACGCACCGGGCGGCGAGCGCTTCGACGCCGCCTGGCGCGCCGTGATGGCACGCGCCGCCGACCGGGTGCTCGACATCGCGATGGAGCAGGCGACGCGCGGCGAGGAGGTGCCGGTCTTCGACACGGACGGCGTGCGCACGGGCGTGACCTGGAAGTACAACACACGCATGGCGATCTTCCTGCTGCGCGCCTACCATCCGGATCGCTTCCGGTTCGCGCACAAGGACGCGCGCACCGCCGCCGAGCCGCAGCCGCCTGTCGACGTGCCGACGCCCGCCGCGGTCGCGGCGCTGGCGCCCGTCACACCCGCCGCGCCGCAGCTGCTGATGCGGCCCAATGCGCCGATGAGCCTCATCCTGGATGCGCGTGACGAAGCGGCGCGGCTGCGCGCGGACCCGCCGGACGAGCGGGAGCCCTGGCGGGCGGAGCGGGTCCCGGAGCAGCCGGCCCATGTCCACCAGCAGGCGCGCCGGCGGCGTTTCCGTCGCGACCAACTCGACGCGCGCACGGACGATCGGATGGGGGTGGAGCGCGATCGGGAGTGAACTTCCGGCGAACTTCCACCCCGGCGTTGGCGAAGCGTCCAACCGGCATGGAACTTCCAGTGAACTTTCGCCGCCCCTTGTCTCCGCATCGCTCAGCCACCATCGTTGCTGCATCTAGGAGAATGCCCATGCCCGGCCCCATGACCTGCCCCGTAGACGGCGCGACGCTGACCATGAGCGAGCGGCAGGGAATCGAGATCGATTACTGCCCCACCTGCCGCGGCGTGTGGCTGGATCGCGGCGAGCTCGACAAGATCATCGAGCGCGCCAACGCCGCCGCCGCTCCCGCCGCTGCGCCCACGCCGCAGCCCGCGCCGCAAGCGCCCCCACCCCAGCAGCAGCCCTGGGGCGCGCAGCCCGCCTATCCGCCGCAGCCGAACTACCCGCCGCAGGGGGGCTATCAGCAGCATGGCGGCTACCAGAAGCCCTATCACGGCAAGCGCAAGAAGAGCTTTCTCGAGGACCTGTTCGACTGATCGGTGCTCCCGCGTGCTCGCGTGCTCGGGTGCTCGGTTGCGCGCGGCAGGCAGGCTGCTAGAGCTTTGGCGTGGTCACGATCCGCGACTTTACCGGCGCGGACGCCATCGCCTTTCACGCGATCAACGCCGCTTGGATCGGATCGTTGTTCCGGCTCGAACCACATGACGAAGCCGTGCTGGGCAACCCACAGGCGAACATCCTCGATCGCGGTGGCGTTATCCTGATGGCGGAGCTGCCCGATCAAGGCGTGGTCGGCACCGGCGCGCTGATGCCGGATGGCCGGGGCGGAGTGGAACTGACCAAGATGGGGGTGACCGACGCCGCGCAGGGTCGGGGCGTCGGGCGCGCGCTGCTGACGGCGCTGATCGAACGGTCGACGTCGCTGCACGCCGCGCCGCTCTACCTCCTCACCAACCGCCGCTGCGCCGCCGCGATCCACCTCTACGAGCAGGCCGGCTTCCAGCACGACGCCGACGTCATGGCCGCGCGCGGCGCGGTGTACGCGCGCTGCGACGTGGCGATGCGCTGGCGGCTTCAGACGGCGGGATAGCGTAGCCGGCCGATGAACCGCGACAGGCTGGGCAGCCGGTCGGTGCGCAGCATCTGTGCCTTGGTCTTCTCGAACGCCATGATCCCGTCGATCCGCCGCGCCAGGAACGCACGCGTGTCCGCATGGCCCTCACTCTCGTCGTCCAGGAACACCGCCACGGTCGCGCCGTACACCCCCAGCAGGATGGCGCGCTTGGTGTAGTGATTATAGTCGACCGCGGTGTCCCCGGCCGCGCGCCAGATCGTGTCGACCGTGCGCCACCCCAGCCGCGCCGCTCGCGCCAGGTTCTGTGGCAGCGCGAGTACGGCCACCGCCCGGCGCAGCGCCTCGCGGTCGGGTGCCGCCACCGCCAGCCGCGCCTCGACCAAGCCGGCGATCCGCGCGCGCACCTTCATCGCCGCCAGCGTCTCGGGCGGCAGCGCACCCCCCATCGCGCGGTCGATGCTCGCGAACCACGCATCGATCATGTCGACCGCACCGCCGGGAAAGGCGAGCCTCGCCACGCCCGGATCGACGCCGTTTGCTTCGGCGGCCATCGTCACCGCCTCGTCGCTCCAGCCGTCAAAGGCAGCGTTGGCGGCGATCTCGGGCGCGAGCCGGTCGCGCAGCTCGTCGAGCGTCAGGTCGTCGTTCATCGTGGCTCCTCGCCACATAACATGAGACACGCGCAAGCCTCGCGCAACTGGCGGGTCCGTCATGTCCGCGACTCCTTCCCAGGCGGAAGCCGGGGGCCGGCCGGCCGCGCCGGGCAGAGGGAGCGGGCGTCGTCGGATGAGCGCATCCGGGCCCCGGCTTGCGCCGGGGAAGGAGTATGGCGGCTATGGACGCGCGAGAGGTCAGGCCTTGCCCCTTCGCACCAGCACCAGCGCCGCCGCGATCAGCCCCCCGCCGATCAGCTCGGCCGCGCCCAGCCGCTCGGCATAGACCAGCCACCCGATCGCCGCCGCCACGATCGGCTGGATCAACAGTGCCAGCCCCACCACCAGCGGCGACAGCCGACCCAGCGCAAAGATCATGCAGCCCTGCCCCAGCACCTGGCTGACCAGCGCCAGCGCGATCAGCGGCCCCCAGTCCTGCGGCACGATCCGCTCGCCCAGGGCCAGCGCGAACAGCAGGATCGGCGGCAGGCTCGCGGCTGTCGACAGCGCCAGCGCCGGCAGCGCCCCCATGCTGTCGCGCGCCCGTGCCATCAGCACGAAGTAGACGGCATACAGTACCCCTGCGAGCAGGCACAGCAGGTCGCCGATCAGGTTGGCGGCGTCGAGCTGGTACGACCGCCCCATTAACAGCGCCGCTCCCGCCACCGCGAGCGCAAGCGCCACGCCCTGTCCCCGCGTCGGCCAGGCGCGTGCGACCAGAAAGCCATAGATCGGGAAGATGAAGGTCGCCGAATTGCCGAACAACGTCGCATTGGCGAGCGTCGTGCGCAGGATGCCCAGATGCCAGCTCGCAAGATCGGCCGCGAACGCCACGCCCGCGCCACCTAGCGCCCACCACAACCCGCCCGGCAGCCGCGTCGGCCGCGCGCCGCCCCCCAACGCCAGCACGGCGATGAACGGCGCGCCCAGCGCCAGCCGCCAGAAGCCCGACGCCACGGGGCCGGTATCCGCCAGCCGCACGAACAACGGGCCGAACGCCAGCGCGATATTGGCGATCACCAGCGCCAGGAAGGGCAGGGTGGTACCGCTTCGCCCCCCATCCGCGCTTCTTCGCGCCGCAGCATTTCTTGTCGGCGCGTCCGCGTGCATGTCGCCCCCTAGCGCCCTATCTTTCGAGCCGACACCCCCAGCCCCCTCAAGAACCCTAGCCTCGGAGCACTCCATGCCCAGCCTGTTCGATCCCATCCAGTTCGGCGACATCGACGCCGCCAACCGCATCGTCATGGCGCCGCTCACGCGCGCCCGCGCAACCGCGGATCATGTCCCGACCGAGCTGATGATCGACTATTACCGCCAGCGCGCCTCGGCCGGACTCATCATCACCGAGGGCACCGGCGTCAGTCGGCAGGGGCTCGGCTGGCCGAACGCGCCGGGCCTGTGGACCGACGCGCAGGTGGAGGCGTGGAAGCCGGTGACAGCGGCGGTGCACGAGGCGGGCGGCAGGATCGTCGCGCAGATCTGGCACATGGGTCGGCTCGCGCGGCCAGACGTCACGCGCCTGACGCCGCTGTCGTCATCGGTGACGCGCGCGCCCTATCACAAGCCTGAAAACCCCTATGCGGAGGCGCGGGCCGCGACGCTCGACGACATCGCCCAGGCACAGGATGAATATGCCCAGGCCGCGACCAATGCGATCCGCGCCGGCTTCGACGGCGTGCAGCTGCACGGGGCGAACGGCTATCTGATTGACCAGTTCCTGCGCGACGGCACCAACCATCGCGACGACGATTATGGCGGCAGCCCGGAGAACCGCATCCGCTTCATGCGCGAGGCGGTCGCGCGCGTGGTGGACGCAATCGGTGCCGGGCGCACGAGCATCCGCCTGTCGCCCAACGGCGAGACGCAGGGCGCGGACGACTCCAGCCCCGCATCGGTCTTCATCCCCGCCGCCCGCGCGCTGGACGATCTCGGCATCGCCTTCTTGGAGCTGCGTGAACAGGCCCCCGACGGCACCTTCGGCAAGACCGACGTTCCCAAGCTCAGCCCTCAGATCCGCGAGGCGTTCAGCGGCCCGCTGGTGCTCAATCAGGACTACAGCTTCGACGCCGGCGCCGCGGATGTGGCGGAAGGTCGCGCCGACGCGATCGCCTGGGGCCGGGCCTTCATCGCCAATCCCGATCTGGTGGAACGCTTCCGTACCGGTGCCGCGCTGCAGAAGGACGACATGCGCACCTGGTACAGCGCGGGACCGGAGGGCTATACGGATTATCCCGCCCTGGAAAAGCTGCCGGCGTAATAGCGCTTCCTGAGTAATTCTCTGCTCCTCCCCGGCGGAAGCCGGGGCCCAGTCGGCCGCGCCGGAAGCGGACCCAGCTTAGCCGGCTGGGCGCTGCTTACCCGCGCCGCGGACTGGACCCCGGCGACCGCCGGGGAGGGGCCATGTGTCGCGCGCTTTCCTACTGACCCGCCCGCACCAACCGCAACGGCAGCCCGTCCTTTGGCCGGGGAATGGGAAACCACTGCCACTTCTCCCCCGATCCCTCCGCCAGTTCGATCCGGTGCTCCTTCAGCAGATGCGCCATCAGCAGCCGGATCTGCATGGTCGCGAAGTGCAGCCCCAGGCACATGTGCGCGCCGCCGCCGAACGGCACCCACGCAAAGCGGTGCCGCCCCCGCGACGCCTCGGGCGTGAAGCGCAGCGGGTCGAAGCGGTCGGGTTCCTGCCAGTAATCGGTCGAATGATGCGTCATCCCGACGCTGACCCCCACCTGACTCCCGGCCGGAATGCGATACCCGCCGAACTCGAAGTCGCGCAGTGCACGACGCGGCAGCGACGGCACGGGCGGCACCATGCGAAGCGCTTCCTTGAACGCCCATTCGGTCTCCACCAGCCGGTCGAGCTGGTCGGGATAGTCGCCGCCCAGCGCCGCCACCTCCCCGGCGAGCCGCTCCTGCCACTCCGGGTTACGGCCGAGCAGCATGACCATCGACGTCGCCGATGAGGTGATCGTGTCATGTGCGGCCATCATCAGGAAGTTCATGTGATCCGCGATCGCCGTCCCCGACAGCGGCTCGCCCGCCTCGTCGGTGGCGCGGCAGAAATGCGAGAAGAAGTCCTGCCCGCCCGCCTCCCGTCGCTTCGGAACCTCGCGCTCGAACAGGTCGACCAGATAACGGCGGCCCTCGACGCCCTTCTTCATCAGCGTGCCGGGCCACGGCCGCCGCACCGGCGCGACCGATGCCTGCACCTCGTCGACGAACGCCTGATTCACCTTTGCCGCCTCCGCCCCCAGCTCCATGCCCAGGAAACAGTCTGCGGCGAGATCGAGGCTCAGCTGCTTGACGGCGTCGTAGAAGCGGAACTCGCGTTGGCCCGTCCAATCCGCGACTGCCCGCGCGATCCCCTGATCCAGCCGCTGCGCATAATGGCGCATCGGCTCCGGCTTGAACGCCACGCCCAGCACGCGGCGCTCGGAGCGGTGATGGTCGAAGTCCATCAGCATCAGCCCGCGCGGGAACAGCAGGTTGAGCAGCGGTCCCCAGCCCTGTTCGGACGAGAACAGCTTGTCGCGGTCCATCAGCACCAGCTCGTTTGCATCCGCACCCATCAGCATCACCGTGCGGCTGCCAAAGGCGTGGTTGCGGTACACCGGGCCATGTTTGGCGATCATCGCATCACCAAACGCCTTCGGATCGCGCAGCATGGTCAGCGTGTTGCCAAGGACGGGCCAGCCATCCTCGCCGGGCAGCGCATCGAGCGCGTCCTTCGCCGGGCGCGGGACCCAATGCGGGTTGGCCGCATAGGTATGGGCGAGTGCCATCTTATCCCTCCAGCTTCTTCCTGAGCTCCGCCAGCCCGGCGAACGCTCCCCGTTCGCTTACCACCTGATCCTCGCCGATCACCCCGGCGGCGGCCAGGATCGCGTCGGCGTCGGGCACGCGCGCGAACGGATCGAGTGCGAGCGCGAGCGTCTCCGCCGCGGCCTCGCCCAGATCGATCAGGCCATTCTCGATCGGCAAGGTGTCCATCGCATCGGCGGACAGCTCCACCTCCTCCTCGCCGGCGAGCGGGTCGGCGACGAAGCGCAGGCTCACCGCCTCGTCGATGCTGACCGGCAGCGGCTCGCCCGTCGCCGCGCAGGCCTGCGTCACCTCACCCCGGACCCGTCCCGTCGCGATCACCGCGCCCGCCTCGCCGCGCACCGCGAACCGGGCCTCCAGCCGGTCCAGCGAAATCAGGGCGAACCGCGTCGCCAGCGCGGCCCGCTCGCCGGGGTCGGCGGCAATCGCCACCGTGCGCTCGGCCACGCCGATCTGGTCGACGCGCTCGGTCCGGCTGAATTCGGGCGTCACGCGAGCCGTCCCGCCGCGACGTCGGCGGTCGACAGCGCGGCCAGCGACTGACGCAGGCCAGCCAGCTCGGCCGCGACGTGCTCCAGCGCCTGTGCCTCGGTCAGCTCCTCGCGATACAGATTGCGGCTCAGCGCCGGGCGGATGTCGCCCGCCGCCCAGCCGTCGCGGTACGCGCCCAGCCGCCCGCCCAGCATCGCCATCATCTTGCCGATCCGTTTGCCGACGACGATGTCGCCGATCCCCGCCTGCCGCAGCTGCGCGTCCATGTCGTCGACGAAGCGCTCGGTCACCTGCGCCGAAGCGAGCGCACCCGCGGGGTCCTGTTCCAGCCGCAGCAGCACCGTCGCCAGCACCGCGACCACCATGTCGAAGCGGCCGTCGGTCGTGTCGGGCACCGCCCCGTCCAGATACCAGTGCGGCGCCCGCGCCCGCGCGACCACCGCCTCGTACAGCGGCAGCGCCTCTTCGCGGCGTCTGTTCAGCAATCGGTCCAGCCAGCCCACGCTCGTGTCCTTGCCCGTTCAGCCCGCGTCGCGTATTTGCGCTGGCGGTCTCGCGTTGCCAGCCGGGCCGCGTGCCCGCAAGCGTCCGGAGTTTAGCTTATGTCCTCGATCATCGCCCGCCTGGCGCTTGCCGTTCCTGCGCTCGCGCTCGCCAGCGCCTGTGTGCCCGTCCGCGCGCATCAGGGCTATATCATCGACGCCGATCTGGTGAACTCGGTGCAGCCCGGCGTCGACAACCGCGCATCGGTGCAACAGACGCTGGGCAAGCCGACCTTCACCAGCCAGTTCGCGGGAGCGCCCGGGGGAGGAGACTGGTTCTACCTCGCCCGCGATACGTCGAGCTATGCCTTCCGCACCCCGCGCGCCTCGCAGCAGATCACCCTGCAGATCAGCTTCGATCAGGCCGGCACGGTGACGACGATCCGCCGCGGCACCAAGGATCAGATCGCCGCGATCGATCCGTGGGGCAAGACGACGCCGACGCTAGGCAAGAAGCGCGGCTTCTTCGAGGATCTGTTCGGCAACATCGGCACCGTCGGCGCGCCGGGTTCCGGTGGGGCGGCGAGCGGGGCGGGTCGGCCGTAGGGCGGCAGAAGATGGTCACACCCTGCTGAAATCCCCCCTCCACGGGGAGGGGCTATTTCTCGGGTGGACCGGACTCTACCTGACCGTAAATATCACCCGATCCACCACCCGCCCGCCGACATCCACCAGCGCCAGCTGGTGCCGGCCCGGCACCGGCACGATCTGCGGCGTGGCACCGGCCGAGCCGAGATCGCGGCGGTCCAGCATAACCCGGTGCCCGGCCGCGCCCTTGACCGCGACGGCGAGCCGCTGACGGTCGTGCGGCACATCGGGATCGAGCGCATAGACGCTGCCCGCAACGGGATTGACGAAGCGCGGGCGATGCGCCTGCGCGGGCGCGGCGGCGATCACCGTCTGCCCCGTGCCGTGCAGGAACCACTCGCGCCGGGGCTGCTCGATCGCATCGGCAAACGCGATCCGCCGCGCTTCGACTCCCACGGGCGGCGGTGGTGAGGCGGGTGACCGGCCCGCCTCCAGCGCGATGACGATGTCGCGCCACACCGGCGCGGCGCCGCTGGTCCCCGACACCGCGCGCATCGGGTCGCCTTGTGCGTTGCCGACCCACACGCCGACGGTGAAGCGGCGCGTGTAGCCGATGCACCAATTGTCGCGCATACCCTTGGACGTGCCCGTCTTGACCGCCGCCCAGAATGGCAGCCGCAGCGCCGAGTCGAGCCCGAACGTCGCCGCCCGCGCATTCGGGTCCGCGATGATGTCGCCGACCAGCCACGCGGCGGCCGGCGTGGTGACCGCCCGTGGGGCCGCGCGCGGGTCACCTGCCGTCAGCCGCAGTGGTGACCAGCGACCGCCATTCGCCAGCGCGCGATAGGCGGCGACCTGTTCCAGCAGCGTCACCTCCGCCGACCCCAGCGCCAGGCTGAAGCCGTAATAGGCGCCGTCCTCGACCAACCCGCGATAGCCGATGTCCCATAGCCGGTCGCGGAACGGCTCGACGCCGACCAGCAGCAGGGTGCGCACGGCGGGTACGTTGAGCGACCCCGCCAGCGCCGTGCGCGCCGATACCGGCCCCTTGAAGCCGCGATCGTAATTCTGCGGCACGTACAGCCCCGACGCGGTGTCGAGCTGCACCGGCGAGTCGTCCAGGATCGACGCGGGCGTCAGATAGCCACGCTCGATCGCTGCTGCGAACAGGAACGGCTTCAGCGTCGACCCCGCCTGACGATAGCTGTGTGCGTTGTCGACGGCCGGCGCGGTCGACGCGTCACCGACCCCGCCGACATAGGCGAGCACGTCGCCCGAGACATTGTCCACCACCACCACCGCACCATCGCGCGCGCGTGTCCCGCCCAGCCCCAGCAACTGCTTGCGCAGCGCCTCGGCCGCGAGCCGCTGCACACCTGCATCCAGCGTCGTGCGGACCCGCAGCGCCGGCTTCGTCAACAGCCGGTCGGCGAGGTGCGGCGCAAGCCCGGGATCGAGCTGCAAGGACCGGGCAGGGCCGAGCATCGATGCCGCGAGCGCCGGCCATCTTTCACACCCGTTCCTGTCGACCGAAGACGAGACACCGTCCCTCGATGTCGCTCGGGACGTACGGGACAGGACGCACGCACGCCGCGCGACCCGGTCCGCGCCTGCCTGCGGGTCGGGCAACAGCGCCGCGAGCAGCAGCGCATCGTCGCGGCTCAGGCTCGCGGGCGTCTTGCCGAACAATCCCAACGCCGCCGCACCGATCCCCTGCGCCTCGCCGCGAAAACCCGCGAGGTTGAGGTACGCCTCCAGGATCTGATCCTTCGACCATCTCCGCTCCAGCGCCCAGGCGGCGCGCATCTGCCGCAGCTTGTCGAACCAGCCACGCGCGCCCGGTCGCGCGAGCTCGGGGGCCAGATAGCCCGCGACCTGCATCGATACCGTGCTCGCGCCCCGACTGGGCCGCCCCGCCAACCGCTCGCGCGCGGCGCTGCCGGTCGCGAGCCAGTCGACTCCACCCTGCGCACGGAAACGCCGGTCCTCCGCGGCGATCACCACCTCGCCCACCACCGGCGCGATCCGATCGAGCGGCGTCCAGGCAAGCCGCCGCTGGCCGAAGTCGACGCGCGCCGAGTCGATCAAGGCGCCGTGGCGGTCGTAAAGCCAGGATTCGGATGGTGACCAGGCGGACCGGGCTTGCGGGTAAGAGGGCAGGGAAGGCGGGGCGGTGAGGAGGGCGAGAGCAACGAGGGCTGCAAAGGCCGTCATAGCGAGCAGCGAGCCAGTCCCGCCGCGACCCCGTCCCCGGCGGAAGCCGGGGCCCAGTCGGCCGCGCCGTTCAGCCGTCGCCGCTGCCACGTTACGCATCCAGGACCCAAAGCCGACGTTCACCCAGGAACGGCCACTTACCACCCAGCGTGTCTCTCCATTGCCGGCACGGCCGACTGGGCCCCGGTGTCCGCCGGGGAGGAGCTTCTCGCAGATCGGTAGAGGAATCACCTCACCGATCCCCGATCTCCACCGCCCCATTCGGCACATGCGCCCGCACGGCTGGCGAATACATCGCCTCCACCCGGCTAGGCGGCAGGCTGTATCGGCCCGGATTGTTGAGCCTGAGCGTGTAGGACACC
Organism: Sphingomonas bacterium; assembly: GCF_028292945.1. GTDB lineage: Bacteria > Pseudomonadota > Alphaproteobacteria > Sphingomonadales > Sphingomonadaceae > Sphingomonas. The sequence continues at coordinate 11,408 of NZ_JAQGLJ010000049.1, forward strand.
ACGAACCGCCCCGCCGGCACCCAGGCGAAGAAGCCGCGCCAGCTGTCGCGCGCGCGCTCGACATAGGCCGGCTGCGCGCCCGACTGGACGACGTACGGCTTGCCGTCGATCAGCACGTTTGCGCTCTCGCCGGGCCGGTCCTCGCCTTCGCGCAACAGCCGCGACTGGCCGCCCAGATCGCCGACGATGCTGGCCCCGGCCGGAATGGGATCGTTGAGCGCCACCCAGTTGCGCTCCGCCGACGCATCCACGGTCAGCGTCACGCGCATCACGTCGCCGCGCGTCCATCGGTCGGGATGGCGCCGCTGCACCACCGTGACCTGCCGCCCCATCCGGTAGCCGGCGAACAGCGGCCGGGTGAGCGGCACTGCCGCCTTGACCGACACGGTGGCCCACGGCCCCGTGCCACCAGCCTGCCGCAGCAACAGTGGGGTCGGCGCGGACGGCAGCGGGAACGACACGGCGCGCTGCGCCTCGCCCAGCGGCCAGCCACGCTCGATCGTCCGGCCTCCCAGCGTCAGACCGGTCGTTCCCGTTACTGCCGTCGCCGGATACAACCGCGCGAACTTGCCCACCGCCAACGCCCCCCAGGCGTTCGCCGTGGTCAAGTCCCAGCGGCCCTTCTGCTGCCGCATCGCCAGCCCCAGCATCATCCGCCCGGCATCATCCTGCCACCCCGGCCGGCCCAGCGTCGCCAGCACCAGCTTCGCGGCCGCCTCGTCGCCCGACGACATCATCCACCAATAGCTGTTGGCCGCGTCCGACAGGTCCAGCCGTGTGCCCTCGAACACCAGTCGGCTGCGCAGCTGGTCCTGCGCGTCGGCCTTGAGCGCGGCCGCGTTGGCGAGCTGGAGCCGATCGAGCGCCAGCAGATAGTCGGCGAGGAACGCGGTCGGCATCTCGCGGGTGGTGAGGCCGATCTGCCCCATCATCGCCGGCGTCGCCGCACCTGCCCGCGCGAGCGCGTTGAACGCGACCAGTCGGCGGACGCGGATGTCGCCATAGGTCTCTTGCCGCACCCGGCCATCGATCACCGCCTTCAGCCCCTCCACCATGCGCGTGCGCGTCGCGTCGGGGATCGGCAGCCCTGCCTCCGCGGTCATCGTCAGCACATAGGCCGTCAGCGCTTCCGAGGGCGCCAGTGTCGCGCTCGGGAAAAAGCGCAGCAGCCCGTCGGAGGCCTGATAGGTCGGCAACGCGCCGGCCAGGCTGTTCCAGGCGGCCGTGTCGCCCAGCGCGACGGCGCGCGACAGCTGTTGTTCCAGGCAATTCCACGGGTACGCCGCCATGAACGCGCGCACGCCCGTCAGCGGCGGGGCCAGCGTGTCGGACAAGTGGATGTCGACCGAGCCTCGCCCCGGGATGAAGCCCGCGGGCGGCGCGATCGGCATCGACGTGTCGCCGACCCGCGCCAGCGCCGCCGCCCACGTCTCCACCGGCACGGCCGGCACGACATCCTGGGTTACGGTGAGCCGGTCGGCGGCCTTGCCGTCCGTCGAGCGCGCCGACACTTGCCAGCGAAGTTGCGGCAGGTTCGCAGGCGCGGTCAGGTTCCACGCCACGGGCACCGCGCCATTGGGCGGCACGGTCACCGTCAACGGCCGCCCGGCGGCGATGCGCGGCTGCAGGTCGACCGTAGCCGTGACGGTCATTGGCCGCGACGATCCGTTGCGCAGCGTGAAGCCGGCCGCGAACCGATCGCCTTCGCGCACCAGCGGCGGCAGGCCCGCGAACAATTGCAGATCCTGCGCGGTGCGGATGCTTGTCTCGCCGGTCCCGAACCGATCCGCGCCATCGGTGGCGATCGCCACCAGCTTGAATGACGACAGCGCATCCGACAGCGGCACCGCGACGCGCGCCTGTCCATTCGCGTTCAGCGCCACCCTCCCGCGCCACAATAGCACCGGCTGGAAGTTCTCGCGGTTGAGCGCCGCCTGATCGGCACCGCCGCCGCCGCCCGCCTCCACCGCCTTGCGACCATAATGACGCTTGCCGACCACCTGCATCTGCGCGGTCGAGGTGAGCACCGACAGCGGGCGCTCGCCCATCATCGCCGTCAGCACGTCCCAGCTCGGATTGGGCATCAGCTGCAGCAGCGCCTGATCGACCGCCGCGAACGCCACGTCCGCGCTGCGCGCCGGCTTGCCGTCGGGCCCGCGCACCTCGATGGTCGTGTTGGCCGTCGCGCGCGGGCCATAGCGCTCGGCGTCCGCCTTGACCGCGACCTGCAGCGTTCGCGCGTCCCAGCCCACCTTCACCTTGGCGATCCCCAGCCGATAGGCGGGCTTGGCGAGGTCGACGAGCGCGGTCGGTGCCGCGGCGGGCTCGGCCTTGCGCATCAGCCCCAGCGTCTCGCCCAGCGACCGCACCCAGTCGAACCACCCCGCCTCGATCCGCCCCCGCACCGCCAGCACCGACACGAACACGTCTGGCGCGTACGATCCCGGCATCGGCACCTCGACCACCGGATCGGTCCCCGACAGCTCGGTGACGAAGCTGCTCAACACGCCCTCGCGCTCGACCGTCACCAGCGCGGTCGCCCGGCGGAACGGCATGCGCACCTGAAAGCGTGCGGTCTCGCCCGCCTTGTAGCTGGTCTGTTCGGGCACGACGTCCATCCGGTCGCCGTTGTCGCCGCCGAACCACCACTCGTCGTCGCCCGCCAGCCACACCGAGCGGACGCTGCGCGTGGTGTTCCCATCCGCATCTGTGGCGGTAGCTACGGCATAAACCTCGCCCGACACGCCGGGATCCAGATCGCAACTTGCAAGACCCTGCGCGTCCGTAGTCGCGGCACAACTTGCGTCCAGCTTCGCCGTCTTCATCTGGTTGTCATAGGAATAAAAGCCGCCGATCAGCCGCCGCCGCGCGGTCAGCACCTGGCGGCTGTACACCGCCACCTCGACCCGCTGCCCCTTCAGCGGCTTGCCCGCCGTGTCGAGTGCCACCAGTCGCAGGCGCAGATCGTCCTGCTTCATCAGCCAGCCATCGGTCTTCATCCCCAGCTGCACCGCGGCAGGGAAGATCGGAACGACACGGCTCGCGGTCAGCGTCTCGCCGTTCGCGTCCTGGTAATCCATTTCGATCCGCATGTCGGCAAGCCGATCGAGCGCGGGCACCTCCACCGTCTGCCGCCCCGTGCCGTCGCCGCTAAGCGTCAGCGGCAAGGTCTGCGTCGGCGGCAGGGGGCTCGCGCTGTCCTCGCCATCGCCGTCGAGCGGCCTAGTCCCTTCGACCACTGGCTGGCCGCCGAACGTATAGCTCTCGTACCCCTCGGGCGCGTTCTCGTGCGCGAACCAGCCGACGCGCAGGTCGACCGGCAGATTGCCCGCGCCGCCGCCCGACAGATAGCCGACGAACAGGTCCAGCGGCAGCTGTCTGGGGCGCACCGCTGCCTCCTTCGGCCCGGTCACCGTCGCCCGCATTGTCGGCAGCTTGTATTCGTCGACCCGGAACGATTGCGTGACGCTGATCGAGCGTGTTCCGACGCCGTCGACCGACAGGTCGTAATCGCCCATCGGCGCACCGGCGGGCACCGCCCAGCGCGTTTCGCCGACCCCGTTCGCGATCCGCAGCGGCTGCTCGAAAATCATGTCGGAGCCACGATGCGACAGCTTCAGCACGCCCGTCAGCGCGCCGGGTATGCGGAACCCGCTGCCGACCTGCTGGCGCAGCAGGTGCTTCATGTTGATCGTCTCGCCCTGCCGCACTAGCGCTCGGTCGAACACGGTATGCAGCGTCTCGCCCGGCGCGGAATAGCCATAGGGCAGGTCGAAATCATAAGGCTGGATGCCGTTGCCCCAGCTGGTCAGCGTGAACGAGTAATCGTCGCCCGCGCGCGCGGAGACCATCAGCGGATGGGTGTCTCCCTCGCAATAGCCGTAGGTCGCTGGCTCCGGAATGCCGCCGCGGACGAACGCGCCGCCGGAGCGGTCGGTGACACCCTGCGCCAGCATCGCTCCGGTGCAGCTGTCGGTGATCCGCACCTGCGCGTTCGCGACCGGCTTGCCGGTGTCGAGCGACGTCACCCAAGCGAGCGAGCGCTCGCGTCCCCATTTAAAATGGACCGCCATGTTGGTGACCAGCGCCGCGGCCGCGACGTAACGCGGCGCATCGCGACCCAGCAACGCGCGCCCGAGTTGCGGGCTCGCCAGTTCGACGACGTAGAAGCCGGGCTGTTTGAGCGGGATACCCACGACCTCGAAGTCACGTCCCTTGCCCGGCAACCCGACCTGCATCGCCGTGCCTTCGCCGGCCGGGAGGATCGACGTGTCGCCGGTATGGTTGATGCGACGGACGACCTCGTCGCCGTTCATTACGTCCTCGACCTTGTCCTCACCCGCCTTGGTCACCGCCCGCAGCCACTCGGCGACCTTGCCGTCCGATCCCTCGACCCGCAGCGTGCGGCCGGGGACGGCCAGGTTACGGCCCTGCAGCGCCGGCTCGACGTTGCGCACCGTGACGGGGAGCACGCCGCCCTGCGTGGCTTCGAGGATGCCGAAGCCGGCGGCAAACTTCACCAGCGGCGGTGCCTGATCGAACTTCACTGCCAAGGGAAAGCGGCTCGCGTTGGTCAGCGCGCGGCCGCTCTCGTCCTTCACATCGGCGGGCAGCGTCAGGGTCGCGGCGGTGCCGAACGGCAGCGGCGCGGCGAACGCCACATCGCTGATTGTCGCGGACTTTTCTTCATCCTTGGAGAAGATCGGCTTGATCTGGACGCCATCCGCCGTGGCGATGGCGATCTGGCGCGCGGCGCTCATCGCAATCGGCGCGGAAAAGCGGACATACGCCTTCTCGACCGGCGAACAGCCTGCGGCGGCATTGACGCGCGAACACTCGAAGCGCGCCGCGAACGGCTTGCGCACCGTGTAGTCGAAGCGTTGATCTGCGCCCGCGACCTTGCCGCCACCGGCAATCTGCGCACCCCAGACCAGCGACACGTCGCGGCCCGGTGGCAGCGGACGCTGACACTTCAGCGCCACGACGTTGCTCAGCATCTTCTTCCGATCGGCGGCTGCTGCAGGCAGCTCGGACGGCATGCCACCATTCTCGAGGAAGCTGCGCACCTGATACCGGTCGGTGCCCATCGCGCCGATCAGCGTACGCGGCAGGTCGGGCGCGAGCAGCTCGACCGGGATCTTCTCGCCGATGCCGTCCACCGCGCAATAGGCATGCGCGGCGACCGTGGCGCGGGTCGGCGCCATGTTGGCCGCCACCAGGAACGTCTGATCTTCCTCGACCGACTCGCCGTCGCCGCCAGGCAGCACCGCGCGCGCGACCGGCCCGCCCGCGTCGACGGTGAAGCTGGTCTGCCCGGCCAGATCATAGCCCGCGACGCTGCGAGTCCCGGCGGCGGCGTCGAACTTGCACTGCGCGCCGCCCGCGAGCGGCGCGGCGAACTCGAATACCCAGGTCTGCTGGTCGACCCACCGGCCCAGACCTGCGCAACCCGTCGACAATGGCGCGCGGGCGCGCGGGTCGCCCAGCGGCACCATCGCCTGGCTGAACCGGACGGTGAAGCGTTCGATCGCGCCGTTACCGATCCGCGGCTGCGCGAACGCCACCCGCGGACTGTTGTCGCCGAACGCCGCGACGGGCACCAATGAAAGCGCCAGGACCGCCATCCGCCACGCCCGCCGCATGCCCGTCTCCCCGATCCACCGATGCTACGCGGGCAGGCTGGCGTGATCCAGCGCATCGACTGTTCGGTTCGTCGCAATCAGAGCCGTCGTGCCGCCGACGCCGCGGCCCAACCCAGAACCAGCGACAACGCCACCACGGTTAGCCCGTACAGGACCGACGAGCGCTCGGCGGCGCGTGCGACGAACCGCTCGAAACCGGCTTTCTGGATATCGATCGGTCGTACCGCAGCCGCCAGCACGCGCCCATCGCGGATCAGGAAAGTCTCGGCGGTGAACCGGCCCACGGGCACGCGCGCGGGCATCACGAGGCGGGCGCGATACAGGACGCCGTCGGTGATCTCGACGGCTTGGGGATCGGCGAAATACAGGCCGGCGCGTTGCTTTAGGGCAACCAGCCCGCGCTGAAAAACGGCCTGTTGCTCCGATGGCGCGGAGGAGGCAGGCGACAGCTGTAACGAGTCGAGTCCGAGTTCATAGATCGCGCGCGTGCGTTCATCGACCAGCTGATCGATGGGACGCGAGGAGGCGATGGCGTAAAAGGATGGCGCAGACCGGTAGCGTAGCCGTTCGGCATTGATCCAGATACCGGCGAACCGCTCCTTCTCGCGCACCAGCACGGACTCCGTCGGCCCCTTGACCACGACGACGATGTCGACCGGCTTGTCGGGTCCGACGGGTCGCCCGCGCGGATAGACGATCGCGCCGAACAGCAGCAGTTCGGCGCCGGTGAAGCTGTACAGGATGCGCACGGACCGTTGCGACACGTCGGGCACCAGCACGGGTTTGTCGCTCGGCCGCGCCTGCGCCGTCAGCAACAGCATCGGCAGCAGTGCCAGCAGGCGGATCACCCCGCCGCCCTCATGCCGCCTCGACCGAGAAGATCTCCTGCGGTCGCCACACCAGCCCAAGCAGGATGCGCCCGCCGATCAGCAGCACGACCACCGC